>CAZGYJ010000060.1:0-15911 GCA_964530345.1 uncultured Methylomonas sp. | reverse complement strand
CTACAAAATTGCAAATACTCTTAACTTAATGGTAGTGCCCTGCTATCCGCATTGAAATCACGGATTCAGATAATAAGCAATAGTTCTATTGTTTAGGTAAACCATTCGCCTAATGTGTTTTTTAAACGATTGGTAATACTGCCTTTCATGGGGAGAATGGGGGTGCCGCGGGCAAGACCATTTTCCAGTTCAAAGGCTAAGTCCATAGCATTGTCGAATCCTTTTTCCGTGTTTACAGCTCGGGCCAGTAGTACACCCAGCCATGCAGGTAAATCAGGTCGATATTGGCTTAATGGCACTGGTTTTTTGAAGGAGGGGCGCGTAAAAGGCTCGATTTCCCCATAAGGATAATGACCCTTACTGAACATTCGGTAAATGGTAACTCCCAGCGCATATAAATCTGAGCGCTCGTCGCCGTGACCGCCCTGAAATAAATCTGGCGACATGTAGCTGGGGGTGCCTGGCGCTGTTGTTTCCAGTTCATCATCAAGGCCAGGTAAACGTGCTACACCAAGATCCAGTAATTTGAGACCGCCATTTTTAAGTAAAATGACATTGTCGGGTTTAATGTCACGGTGAATCACTTTTTCCTTGTGTAGGGAATAAACTGCTTTGCAAAGTTGCAGGCTGATATCTATGCCCAAATCAAGGGGGATCTCCTGTTGTAACAAGGCTTGTTCGAGAGTTTCGCCTTCATAATATGGCATAATAGTGTAAAGGCAAGATTGTCTTCCGGGTTCCAATTCTACTTGTTCAGCAATCCATGGATTATGAACATGGGCGGTAATCCAGTTTTCACGAATAAAAGCCTGGCGATAAATGGTTTCGGTATTGGCGTCAGGTTTAGGAAATTTAATAACTACCTGTCCATGATTGGTTTTTTCGTCAGTTGCCAAAAAAAGCTGTGTGTAGCGGCTGTTGGAAATTCTATGGGTTAATAAAAAGTCATCTATCCGATCATTTTCCTTGGGTAAGCTTGTCAGCATTGGCAAGTCATCAACAGCAGCCTCCAAAAATGATTTATTAGGAGGTGGTAATTTGAGAATATCGACAACCAAAGCACTGACATTATCGTGAGACCCGGCCTGTAAAGCCTCTTGGATAATGGTTTCGGCCAGATCATCTGGGGACTGGTTATGTGAAAGTAATTGCTGTATTTTTTTATGGCTCAGCGCGGTATGAACGCCATCGCAACATAATAAAAAACGGTCATGTAGGTTTAGGTTGTGCTCGGAATAATCTATATGAGGCGTCTCATCAATTCCCAATGCGCGAGTCAGAACGTGTTGTAAATCTGGGTGCTGATGAACGTGGTCGGTTGTCAGACATTGCAGGCGCCCATTTCTTAGGCGGTAGATTCGGGTGTCTCCCATGTGGATAATGTGGGCTTGGCTTTTGAGCAGAATCAAAGCGCTGAATGTGGTCCCCATGCCTTTGAGTGTAGAATTTTTGCAAGACTGAGAGTAGATCCAGCGATTGATGGATGTTAACGAACTTTCAGCCATTCTTTTTATGCCGAAGGTTTGTTTTTGTTCATAATAGGCTTCGATAAATTCGCGCACTGCTAATTCAGAAGCATAACGACCTCCCCCGGTTCCACCGATGCCATCGGCTATGATTGCGGCGCTACCGTAGATGGCGCGTTCTTTTTTGGTGCCTTGATAAAAGGCTACAAAGTCTTCATTGGTTTCTCTTTTGCCTGTTTTGGTGGCAAAGCCGCTTTGTGTTTCTAGTAGTTCGGGCATTAAATATCCTCTTTTCAGGGAAGCTATTGAGGGGAATGCACCATGCGAATGCGAAGTCGGTTAAATGATGCACTGTTTTGATGCGTGGCTATCAATATCATCAGTAATATTTTCTTTTAATATATTATTTTTCATACTCAAAAATCAATGAAAACACATGCATACGAAGGTTTTTTTTGCACTGTGAAAAAGGTGTTTTTTCGGGCATAATTATTGCTTAATTTAAACTGAATTGATTATTGAGCCTATGTCTATTTCAAAATTTTTAAAAAGCGGACACAAAGATACCTTAATCAGTGCCTTTATTTATTCAGATATGAGCTTTATGGTCTGGGTGCTGATGGGGCCTTTGGTTATTTTTATTGCAGATGATTTAAATCTGACTGAAGCGCAACAATATACGTTGGTAACGATTCCTTTGCTAGCGGGGGTTTTGTTCCGGATTCCAGTTGGGATTCTGGTCGATCATTTTGCGCCGAAGCGGGTTGGCCTAATTATCCAGCTTGCCATTATCGTGGTATTACTTATTGCTTTTCTCAGCAAGATTGAATCAATAAATGGTATATATATTGTCGCTATGACCTTGGGGTTGGCTGGAACCAGTATGGCTGTTGCATTACCATTATGTAGCCGCTGGTATCCCGATGAATATCAAGGTTTGGTAATGGGTATTGCGGGAGCAGCCAGTAGTGGCACTGTTTTCACTGCTGCATTGGTGCCTAATCTGGCAGAAGCATTTGGTTGGAGGGCGGTATTTGGGTTTGTTACTCTGCCGCTGATTGCAACCGTCATATTTTTTCATCTGAAAGCAAAAGACAGTAATTATCAACCAGAGAAAAAACCAATCGCAGATTATTTAAAAGTTCTCAAGGAAATTGATGTGTGGTGGTTCATGCTGTTTTACAGCTTAAGTTTTGGAGGCGTCATCGCTTTGTCTAGCGTCATGGTCCTGTATTTTTATCAGCAATATCAAATTGATGCTGTAGCTGCTGGATATTACACAGCGATTTGTATTCTTGCCGGCACAGCATTACGGCCGGTAGGCGGCTGGATGGCAGATAGATTTGGCGGTATTCGTTCCATGCAGCGATTTTATGGGGTAACAGCGGTGGCAATGTTACTGGTTAGTTTTTCGTTGCCCAGTTGGTTGGCAATTTCTTTATTGGTTATTGGAACGGCTGCTTTGGGCATGGGAAGTGGGGCAGTTTTTCAGTTAGTGCCTTTGAGATTTCGTAAAAATGTGGGTGCTGTGACTGGTATGGTTGGAGCTGCCGGTGGCATGGGTGGATTTTTGCTGGCGTGGGTACTTGGCCAATCCAAACAATTAACAGGGGGCTTTGGCATAGGTTTTTTTATTTTTACAGTTTTATCTGTGCTTAGTTTGTATGGTATAAATCGTGTAAAAACGCGCTGGCGAACTACCTGGGGCGCCGGAGAAGTGACTCGCGCAAGAGTATAGCTTTTGCGCGACAACAATTTTAGAATTTTGATTCATTTATCTGACGATAGTAGTAAATCGCAGATTTTAACCAATTGAAGCGTAACAATTTTTTATTCTGGGGAGAGGAAGAATAATAATGAAAAACAAACAGCGCCCTTCTTGGGCTAATTTTAATATAGTCTTTGCTTTTATTCTGAGTCTGCAGTTCTTTAGCCAGGTTGCTTTAGCAGTCGTTTGGACAACGGTTAAGGATCCTGAAACCGGGAAAACGGTTACCCTGAGGAAAGGCGAAACGCTAGAACAATATCGGTTAGAGAAAAGCACTACAAAAATTCAAATGCCATCTGACAGGCAGGTAGAATCAGTGAAAAAAAACTGGACTGATGTTACCAAAGAAGAAAAGGCTAAGATGCTAAAGCCATTCAAAAATCTGAGTAAAGAGAGTGCGACTTGTGCTTCCTGTCATAAGAATGAACACCCAGGCATCTATCAGCAGTGGGGGCGCTCCAAGCATTTCGGAGCCAATGTTGGTTGCTATGAATGCCATAAGGCAGACAAAAATGACCCGGATGCGATTCGACATAAGGACTTCTTTATTTCTGTGATTGTATCGCCTAAAGATTGTGGTACTTGCCATAATGTAGAGGCTCAGCAATTTGGTAAAAGTCACCATGCGAAAGCTGCCGAAATTATTGGCTCATTGGATAATACTTTGGCAGAAGTCGTGGAAGGGAAAATGAGTTTTCATGGCAAATCACCTGTTGCTGTTGCTGGCTGTTGGCAATGTCACGGTACAGAAGTCAAAGTGCTGCCAAATGGCGACCTGGATCCTACTACCTGGCCTAATACCGGTATTGGTCGGATAAATCCTGATGGTTCTCGTGGAGCTTGTAGTGCTTGTCACCAGCGTCATCAATTTTCTGCGGCTCAAGCCAGACGTCCTGAAAACTGCGGGAAATGTCATTTAGGACCGGATCATCCACAAAAAGAAATTTATGATGAATCCAAGCACGGTATCGGTTTTTATGCCAATGTCGATAAAATGAATCTGGATTCAGCCAAATGGGTGGCGGGTGAAGATTATGATGCGGCACCTACTTGTGCAACTTGCCACATGTCAGCAACACGTAATTTGCCAATTACCCATGATGTTGGAGATCGTATTTCATGGACCTTAAGGCCTGCTATTTCTGAGAAAATTGACGCGCGGGATGAAAAGAAAGGCTTAAAGGTTAAACCGTGGGAATTAAGGCGCGACGACATGAAGAATGTTTGCCAAAGTTGTCACGGTAAAAAAATGATTGAAAGCTTTTACGAGCAGTTTGATGGCGTAGTCAATATGTATAATGAAAAGTATGCTATTCCTGCAACCAAAATGATGAAATTGCTTCTCGCAGAAGGTTTACGTACAGAAACACCTTTTGATGAAGAGGTCGAATGGACATATTATTTTATGTGGCATCATGAAGGCAGAAGGGCGCGTCATGGAGCATCCATGCAAGCGCCGGATTATGTGCAGTGGCATGGTATGTATGAAGTGGCGCATCGCTTTTATATGGAGTGGATACCCAACATCAAGGAAATCATCGAAAAAGCCGAAAAAGCTGGCAAACATGAGCAAGCAAAGAAAATAAAAGATTTTCTGGATAATGAAATCATGACATTGGATGGACATGCCTGGTTTGTTGGGAAAATGCCGAAAGAATTAGCTGAGCAACGTAGAAAAGAGCGGGAGGCTTTTAATCAACGTTATTTACAAGAGATTAAAAAATAAGCTGATTCAGGAAATATCATGATGATTATGCGTCGCCTTGGCATGGGCGGCGTAGTATTGATAGGATTGTTGTTGATTTTTGCAGCAACAGTTTCTGCCGAAACTGCGCCTTCCGTAGTCGATCCAATAGCTGTTACCAAAGATACTGATATTGATACCTGTCTTGATTGTCATGGTTATCATGGTTTTGCTGTGCCTACTGGAAAAACAGGAGAAACGCCGAAGCGGCAGTTGCATGTAGAACAAAAGGCTTTCAAAAAGAGTGTCCACGCTGAAGTCAAGTGTGTTGATTGTCATGTGGACATCGAACAAATGCCACATAAGCAGAATGTTAAACGATCGGTTGACTGTGTTACATGTCATCAGGAGTTAAGCAAAAAAGACAGGGATGAAGCCAAGGAACAAGTCGATGTAGCGAAACAATTAACGCATACCATGATAGGTTTGCCTTCCACCGTTACATTAAGCAAAAAAATCAAGGCAGATACTCAGGCAACCCATTATCTTGCTTCAATTCATGCGCAACCAAACAAAGACAATCCGGATAAGGTAAATGCTACTTGTTGGGATTGTCATGGTTCTCATGAAGTTTTTCCAATGAAAGGGGCTACCAAAGATAGTTACCGGATAAATAGCCCGGAGACTTGTGGTCGTTGCCATGAGGAACAATTAAAAGAATACACTCAATCCGTTCATGGTGCGCCTGTTAAGCGATATGGAGAGCTTGAACCTGCAGTTTGTAGTGATTGTCATACTGCACACAAGATATCTGTTGTAGAAGATGACCCCGCTAAACTGGTTATTACTGAAAATTGTGGTAGTTGTCATGAGGATTACTACAAATCTTATAGAGATACCTATCATGGACAGATTGTAAAGCTGGGTTATACCCACACGGCTAAATGCCATGATTGTCACGAGCCGCATGATACACATAAAGTAGATGATCCAAAGTCCAAGGTTCATCCCGATAATATCAAAGAAACTTGCAAAGAATGTCATGAGGATGCAAGCAAAGGGTTTTTGACTTTTCATCCACATGGAACAACTGATGATTATGCACGTTATCCGGAAATGTGGATAGTTTCAAAATTTATGATAACTCTGTTAGTGAGTGTATTTCTGTTTTTCTGGGCGCATTCATTACTTTGGTATTTCAGAGAGAAAAAAGAGTTCGAAAATGGCCATCAGCCTGTCATTCGATTGCAGAAAGATGGCAAACCGATGTTGCAAGGACAATACGTTGTTCGTTTCACCAAGGGCTGGATGATTGCTCACTTGGCACTTGCGATTGCTGTGATGACACTGGTTATTACCGGAACAACAGTTTTATTTGCAGACAGTTTCTGGGCGCCAGTTGTGATGACTCTGTTAGGTGGGCCGGAAGTTGCAGCCATCATTCATCGTATTGCCGCTGTGACGTTTGCGGGCATATTTTTTGGTCACATTTATGTCATTCTCCATAAAATCTATATTGATAATAAAGAGCATGGCATCAAGTTTGACTGGTTCGGTCCTGATTCACTGTTGCCACGGTTACAAGATGGCCGGGATCTGGTGGGTATGTTCAAATGGTTTTTTGGTAAAGGGCCTCGTCCGGTTTTTGATCGATGGACCTATTGGGAAAAGTTTGATTATTGGGCGCCATTTTGGGGGATGTTTATTATTGGTTGTTCTGGCTTGTTGCTATGGTTTCCGACATTTTTTGGTGGTTTTTTGCCGGGCTGGGTATTTAATGTTGCGACAATTGTTCATGGGGAAGAAGCTTTTCTGGCGGCGGTGTTTTTGTTTACTGTACATTTTTTCAACTGCCATTTTCGTCCGGAAAAATTTCCGGTGGATGTGGTCATGTTCACTGGCTGTATGCCTTTGGAAGAATTCAAACATGAGCGCAAGGTTGAATATGATCGCCTGGTTAAGGAGGGACAGCTGGATAAATATCTGGTGGGGGCGCCATCTCCAAAGCTTAATCAGTATTCCAGAATTCTAGGTTTAGCATTGATTGCCATTGGTGTAATTGAGCTTATTCTGGTGTTGCTTGGATTTTTGCAGGATATTTTAGGATAACACTGCAGTTCGTCATTTCATAAAAACAAGAGGGTCTTATGTATACTGAAACGATTAATTTCTTTGCGAAAGTTGCCAGAAAAAAGGCCGATTTATTAAAAAATAATCCATTGTCCTTTTATATTGGGGCATTGATGGCGGGTGCGTATCTTGGCATGGGAGTTGTGCTGGTGTTTACCGTGGGTGGATTGCTAGATCCATCGGTTCGACCCTTGGTCATGGGGGCTTCGTTTGGTATCGCTTTGACATTGGTAATCTTTGCCGGGTCAGAATTATTCACTGGGCATACCATGTATATGACCATTGGTTGGTTACAAGGTACAGTAAAGGGCGAAGAATTATTTAAGGCTTGGGGGGCGTCCTGGATTGGAAATCTTGCTGGGGCTATGGTGTTTGGTGTTATGGTTGCCATTGGTCATGGGGCGTTATTCAATGAAAGTGCTGATTTATTGAATGCGGTTGCCAGCGCTAAGATGAACAAAGGCCCGATCCAGCTTTTCTTTTTGGCCATTTTATGTAATTGGCTGGTTTGCCTGGCTATCTGGACTTCCGCTAGAACAGAAAATGATGCAGCTAAATGTATTCTTATTTTCTGGTGCCTGTTTGCTTTTTTTGCCAGCGGGTTTGAGCATAGTGTTGCAAATATGGCTGTTTTTTCGATTGCTTTGCTCGGAGATCATCCTGACTCAGTTTCACTTTTTGGGATGTTTTATAACCTGTTATTTGTAACTTTAGGAAATTTGGTGTCTGGTAGCATTTTTATGGGGGTCGGCTATTGGCTGGCCTCGCCCGATGCTTTTAATAAATCTTCTGAATCTGGACAAAAAATTCAAACGCTTGCTAATGGATTGTTTGGAAAATTGGCGGCTTTGTTTTGTCAGGCTAGACATATCATCATTTCAGCATATCAGCCGGTATCGAAGAAACAATAAATTTGTTTGCACAGCGCGCTGCATTGTTACGTGTCATGAATTAACCTGGAAGTTATTCTGTTACAGAAAGTCTTTTAGTTGAAGAATGGCTTTGATGTCAAATGGATGTTAAAGTCTTCCTTTAAACTCCCGGCTGGTTCTGGTTGACGTGGAAAAAACTAAAAAGAGAAAATGGAGTAGATGAGAGTTTTAGGCATTGTCTGGGCACAACAAAGGAAGACAATGCACAAAAAAAGAGCATGGCAAAATGTTTTGCCCAAATAAAAGGCATGCGTTTTGTTGTTAATCTGTACACACGACAAAAAACTACATAGTAACTACTAAGGTTACTGTAGTTTCAATATCACTGACTTATTTCAGAAGACGCCGTAAATACCTCCATGTAGACCCGTATCTGTCATTCATGACTTATACACTTTGATTTCGTTTCATTGTTTTTGCAAGAATTTTTTGTCGTGTACATAGCATACTGAGTAGACATCCCGCCAATACTTTAGTTTTTTACTAATCAAAACAATAAAATAATGAACGGGATAGGAGTACATTGCTGCTACAGCTTTGGCTTGTTTTTCCTTGTCTTTGTTAAGTTTTTATCGATGGTATAGATTTTGCTTGTCCTTGGTGACAAAATAAACCTTATTCTTTGCAGACAATATTTAATTGCAATGAACTGGGGGCTGGGGCAGCAAAAATAGAATTAGCACAAAAGCAACTATAATTGTGTCGTAAGCGTCATTAACAAAATCTAATAAAACTGAATGAAAGAGAAATTAGTACTTATCGGTAATGGTATGGCTGGTATGAGAACAGTGGACGAGCTGTTAAAACTGTCTCCTGATAAATTTGAGATAACGGTATTTGGAGCAGAACCGCATGGTAACTATAACCGAATTATGTTATCACCAGTATTGGCAGGAGACAAAAAGCTTAACGAAATTATTATTCATGACCTGCAATGGTATGAAGATAACAATATTAGCTTGTATATTGGCAAAACAATTACAAAAATTGATCATGTAAAACGACAAGTTCATGCTGATGATGGGACTATTGCAGAATTTGATCGTTTAATTATTGCTACGGGATCAGTGCCGGTTATGCTGGATATTCCGGGTAAAGAACTGGAAGGAGTGATCAGTTTTAGGCATATTAATGATGTTAAGGTCATGATTGAGACAGCAAAAACCCATAAAAATGCAGTGATTATTGGTGGTGGATTGCTGGGGTTGGAGGCTGCAAATGGTTTGATTAAACAAGGCATGAATGTATCCGTTGTGCATAGAAATAATACCTTGATGAGCCAGCAATTGGATCAAGAGGCTGCCGATTTGTTGCGTTCAAAATTGGAAGAAAGCGGTATGAATTTTTTGTTGGATTACCATGCCGAAGCTTTGTTAGGAGAGAAAAGAGTTAAAAAAGTGAAATTTAGAGATGGTTCTGAAGTTAAGGCTGATCTTGTGGTGATGGCTGTCGGTGTTCGGCCCAATATTGGCTTGGCTAAGATATCTGGTATTCAGTGTGATAGAGGGATTTTAGTCGATGATAATTTGCAGACGTTAAGTGCTGGAATTTATGCTGTCGGTGAATGTGTGCAACATCGCGACAAAACTTTTGGTTTGGTCGCACCTTTGTTTGAACAAGCAAAAGTTCTGGCAAATCACTTGGTTAATAATGGAAGCACCAGTTTTAAAAGCGGCGCAACCTCTACGCAGCTAAAGGTTACTGGAATCAATTTGTTTTCGGCCGGGGATTTTATTGGTAATGAGACGACCGAGGCGATGATTTATAAGGACTTTGCTCGACATATTTATAAAAAACTGGTGATAAAACATAACAAAATTATCGGTATTGTGCTTTACGGCGATACCAATGATGGACTGTGGTATTTTTCTTTATTAAAAGAGCAGCAGGATATTTCTGAAATACGTGAAAATATTATATTTGGTCAGCATCAAATTGAAACAGAAGCGCAAATAGCATGACAGATTTAAATACAGTTTTAACAACATGTCCGTACTGTGGTGTTGGTTGCGGTGTGGAAGTAACAAAATTAGACAGCGGTTTGGTCAATGTTCAAGGCAATAAATCCCATCCAGCAAATTTTGGCCGATTGTGTTCAAAAGGATCAGCGCTTGCAGACACGATAGGTTTGGAGGGCCGCTTACTTCATCCGATGATTAATGGACAGCAAGTTTCTTGGGAAACAGCATTAGACGCGGTAGCAGATGGACTAAAACAGGTTATTTTGGAGCATGGGCCTGACGCAGTCGCATTTTATGTTTCAGGGCAATTGTTAACTGAAGATTATTATGTTGCCAATAAACTAATGAAGGGTTTTATCGGCAGCTCCAATATTGATACCAACTCACGGTTATGCATGTCATCTGCCGTTGCAGGTTATAAACGTGCTTTTGGTAGTGATTCAGTCCCCTGCTGTTATGAAGACCTTGATTTAGCTGATTTGATTATTATTGAGGGTTCCAATACTGCCTGGTGTCATCCGATTGTTTTTCAAAGGATTGCCAAAGCTAAAAAACTACGGCCAGAATTAAAAATTATTGTCATTGATCCCCGTAAAACGGCAACCTGTGATATCGCTGATTTGCATTTACCAATTAAGCCGGGTACGGATACCAGTTTGTTTAATGGCTTACTGAATGCCATAAACAAACAAAATAAAATTGACTGGGATTTTGTTAATCATCATACCGAAGGTTTGCTTGATGCTTTAAACGCTGCCGAACAGACGGCAGCTGATGTTGCACGAGTGGCACAAGTTTGCGAATTGAATGAGCAGGATATTAATCATTTTTTTCAGTTATTTATCAATACTGAAAAAGTGGTGACGTTGTATTCTCAAGGTATTAACCAGTCTTCATCAGGAACTGATAAATCAAATGCCATTATCAATTGCCATTTGATAACGGGTCGGATCGGCAAGCCAGCAATGGGGCCATTTTCAATCACTGGTCAGCCGAATGCAATGGGTGGGCGAGAGGTTGGTGCGTTAAGTAATCAGTTGGCTGCTCATATGGAGTTGGAAAACCCAAATCATCACGATCTGGTCTCACGTTTTTGGCAAACAGATAATTTGGCAACTACTGCTGGGTTGAAAGCGGTAGATATGTTTGAGGCCATACACCATGGCAAAATCAAGGCTGTTTGGGTAATTGCAACCAATCCAGTTGTTACTTTGCCCAATGCGGATAAAGTCCGAAGGGCGATAGAAAATTGTGATTTAGTGGTTGTTTCAGAATGTGAGCTCAACACGGGTACCGCTGCTCGAGCTGATATTTTATTGCCGGCGCTGGCTTGGGGTGAAAAAACCGGTACAGTCACTAATTCAGAGCGTAGAATTTCACGCCAACGCAGTTTTTTACCTCATCCTGGTGAGGCCGAGGAGGATTGGTGGATTTTATCGGAAGTAGCTAAACGTATGGGTTTTGGTGATGCCTTTAATTATCAATCTTCCGCAGATATTTTTAGAGAGCATGCCGCATTGTCTGGATTTGAAAACAATGGTAAACGTGATTTTGATATTAGCAAACTCGCAGATCTCACTGATAAACAATACAATAAATTGCTACCTATTCAGTGGCCTGTGTCTTCCGATAAGCCATCCGGTAGAAAAAGACTGTTTCAAGACAAGCATTTTTTTACAGCGACAGGTAAAGCTCAACTGATTCCGATTACCCCACGATTACCAAAAAATCCAGTATCTTCAGAATATCCCTTGATTCTTAACACCGGACGCATAAGGGACCAATGGCATACAATGACTAGAACGGCTCGTTCGCCGCGATTAAATGCTCATATATCTGAACCGATTGTGCAAATCCATCCTGTTGATGCGGACAATTATCAATTAAAAAATGGAGCTATTGCCCGTCTGGAAAGCCAGTGGGGGAATATGTTGGCACGGGTTGTAATTACTGAGGAACAACGGGTGGGTAGTGTCTTCGTACCAATGCACTGGAATGATTTTCTTGCTTCAAAAGGACGGGTAAATTCTCTGGTAAATCCCGTTGTAGATCCTATTTCAGGACAGCCTGAATCAAAACATACGCCTATTAGAATAAGTTCATATCAACCGGCGTGGTACGGTTTTTTGTTTTCAAGAATTGCTTTAAAGCCAAGCGATTCGGAATATTGGGTAAAAATAAAAGGTCAACAATTTTATCGTTATGAATTAGCAGGAGAAACTGTTATTGAAAACCCTTCTGATTGGGCTAAAAACCAATTGGGTAAAGAGGGTGAATGGATAGAATTCTTAGATCAAGGGGCAAGTCGATTCCGTACCGCAAAAATTGTAAATAATCGCTTAGAGAGTGTTGTTTTTATTGCTTCGGAGTTCGATTTGCCGGCACGATCCTGGTTGAGTCAGTTATTTTCTGAGACATCATTAAATGACGAAATGCGCATGAGTTTATTAGCCGGTAAGCCTGGCGCCGGATTGCCAGATTGTGGACCAATGGTTTGTGCCTGTTTCGGTGTGGGTGAGAATGCAATTTTAACAGCTATAAAAGAAGGTTCTGCGAAAACTGTGGAAGAAATTGGCTCTTTGTTAAAAGCGGGAACTAATTGCGGATCGTGTATTCCAGAAATCCAAAAAATTATTTCTGGCTGATATTAATCCTTAATTTTCATATTGAAATTCATTCTTGTGTGATAAAATTACATTATTCTAATGTTGTTGTATAAGGAGAAATAAAATGTTCGGCGAGCATCACGATCTGCACCATGAATTTCCTGAATATTCTGATCGAATTCATCAAATGAAAATACAAAATAATCATTTTGCTAAATTATTTGACGAGTATCATTCAGTTGACAAAGAGGTTCGCCGTATTGAGCAAGGTTTGGAAACGCCATCAGACGAATATATTGAGGGTCTTAAGAAAAAACGTTTAGCGTTGAAAGATCAACTATATGGTATGTTAGTGCCAGCTTGAGTTGAATTAGCCTGATAAACGAAGAAGAGAAAAGCCCCTCCTAATGCCGCTCTACCTTTGCAATATAGGCGGTCGTTGTGCCGTTAAATTTAGGTTGAGTCGAGATGCTTGTTTTGCCGAGGGGGCTGCTCTGTGTTACCATTTTTATTAACCCTAAATTTCCACGACTACGTGCTATTTGTGTCGCGGTTCTCCCTGCATTATTTTTTAATTGAGAATTAGCGCCCCAGTCCAATAGAATATGGGCTGCTTGCAGGTGGTTGTTATAGGCGGCAAACATCAAAGCCGTCCAGCCATTTTTATCCTTGAGATTGACCTTTGCGCCGTTTGACAGTAAGAAGTCGACAGTATCAGTATGGCCGCTTTCGGCCGCTATCATAAGCGCTGTTCTGCCTTTGAAGTTTTTGAGATTAACTGATGCTCCGGATTTTAATACCAGCTGTTTTATAATGTCGTTATGCCCATAACCTGCAGCTATTTCCAGTGCAGTGAAACCACGGGTTTGTTCTTGAATATCTGCAGGAATTCCTCCTGACAACAGTAATTTTATTGTTTGATGGTCATTGCTGGCAGCAGCGGCCATTAATGACTCAATACCAAAATTTATACCTGCCTGGTGTAATTTTAGCCGGGCCTGTGCCCTTTGCTTTGCTAATTGTTCTCTTTTATCAAGTTCAGTTGGATTGCCTTTTTCTAATGTTTTTCTCTTTGTATTTTTTGTATGAGGACTACTTTTTCGTGATGATTTTTTGTTGACTGTTTTTTTTGAGTGCTCTATTGGGTTCTTAACTGGTAATTTGGGTTGTTCTGAGGATGGGAGCTTAGTTAAAGAAGTGCTTTGGCTGGTTACCTCTGATATTAAAGAGTCGAGTTTTGCAAGCTTGTTTTTGTCTTCAGTTAGCAAAGTCTTTGAAACGGATTCCTTGGTTTCAGACGATTCTAAAGATGTCTGGTCGCTTGCCAACTTCTGAGTTTGAGTTTCCTGCAGGTTTTTTTTATTTTCTACTGGCAGAGAATGTGATTGTTGGGGGTGTCTGTTGGAAGATAGGTGAAAGTTAACCTCCTCATTCAAATGAGGTGTTTGGTTTGCATTATTTAAATTCACATCCATTGTTTTAGCCCGTTTCTGTCCGGGCTTGGTTAGGAAGAAAGCAATTCCTATCAAAAAAAGTAAAGCGGTTACAAAAGTAAAGCTGGTCAATCGACTAAATGTACGAGGCTGGATAGCGTTTTTTTTCAGGTTTTTTTGATTAATCTGATTTTGGGAGAGGGCATTGTGTTTTTCAGTCTCGAGATTAGTCTTGACTGGAACGTTGTTTAAAACTTCGTTATTTTTTTTGTTATTTAATGAAAGTCGTTTGGAAGCAATAGCAACAGTTTTTTCACTGACTATTTGTTCGCCATCAAGGCTTGCTTGGTGTAATGCCTCATTGCATAGTTTAATAATCAGTTTAATGATGCCCTTGGATCGGGCTGCAATTGTACGTATGGCACCGCTGGAGAACAGGTTTTCCCGAGAGCAACCGGCCTGTTTCAAGCGGAAATTAATAAAGTCTTGGGTTTCAGCGAGTGTTAGTGCATCAAGTTGGTATTGATGGGATATTGACGGTTTGAATGGAAGCAGGGCAGGCGCTTCAAAACGGTCTGGAAATGTTGGGTCAGTCGCTAAAATTAACTGTAGGATTGGTCGCTGCTCGAAACATTGCTCCGATAATCTCAGTATTGGTATTAAACTGGAGTCATCTAGTAGCTGAGCATTATCAACAATAAGTACTGGATTGATTCCTTGCTGACGCAGATTTGTTAAATGTTCAATGAGCTGTACTTTTTCGTTAGTATCAGGGCTGTTTGCAACAGGTATTATTTTTCTGTAGAGATCATCAGTTAAATCATGTCCTGGCATGGCCTGAACATACATTACTCTGAGTTGAAATGGGTCTAAGCCAATAAGCTGCTGTAAGAAAGCTGTTTTTCCAGTTCCTTTGTTGCCGATCAGAATGGTTTTTCTAACACCCTGATAAATGTCCGCGATTAAGTCTTGATATAATTTTTTATTCGCCTCATTGAGGAAAAAATAATTTATATCATGTTGTTCGCTAAACGGATTTTCATGAAAGCCAAAGTATTCGTTAAACATCCATGAATTGTTGTTTGTCAGGGTTTGTATCACGTTAATTGGCTATTATGACCCTGTCGGGTTTTCAACGATAATTTCAACCCGACGATTTTTTTTCCTGCCTTCCGGGTTGTCACTGCCATCTGCATTAGTGTTCGGTGCTATCGGGTATTTTTCGCCGTAACCAACAGTAGTGATTCGTTCGGGTGATACTTCATTTGAAGTCAATTCATGCTCAACTGTTTTAGCCCTTTGTGTAGAAAGATTCAAATTATAGTATTCATCGCCAATCGAATCGGTGTGCCCTTCGACTGCTAGTTTTCTGTCCAGAGCGCGCGAATCATTGACGATGGTGGCAATGACTGAAATTTTTTCCAGGGCAGTCGGAGTGAGGTCATATTTTCCAAATTCAAAAAAGACTTCGGGTAAAAAAACCACTACACCACGGTCAGTTTCTTCGGTAACTAAGCCTTCAGCATTAAATAATTCAACGAAATCATTATTTGTATAAGAGGTGCAACCGACAATGGTAAAAATAAGTAGAATAGTTAGCAGAAGTTTTGATAATTTCATAGTGTGATGTTCTTGGACAATGATTAATTACTTTAAGATACTAATTTATGAATGATTTTACCTAGACTTCCTGATGTTAGCAATATTAGTGTAAGGAAAGAGCATAGCTTAATCTTTTAAAATATACGGTAATTCAGCTGAATAACATCTGAATGGTTTAAAATTGAATTTTGTAGCTATTAGAAGTCAAAGTGAAAGATTACGCGTAACTATTCAGCGTATTTAATTTAGCTAAAATTACTCAAAATCAGTGGCGTATGGAAGAAGTGTATGTGTCATGGATGACACAATCAAGCCTACAGGGACGTATT
>CAZGYJ010000059.1:13188-16790 GCA_964530345.1 uncultured Methylomonas sp. | reverse complement strand
TGGGCAATAATTGGCTTATTATGTGAACCAGGTCGCATACCTTCTCAATTATGTTTTGTTTTTTGCTCAGACTTGTTAAGTAGAAATTGGGGTAATTTATAGTACTTTAATAAATCCCTTGCGAAAGGATTATTTGAAGAACCTGGTTGAAGCACATAACTCATTACACCATTGTTTATATGATAATTCAGTATCAATCTGTTACCTGGAGCAGGCTTGAAATTTGCCTGGCGCAATAGTCTAAACCATGACCAAGGCCCTTTGTATCGGATTACTTGACTTTGCCCTTGTCCATTTATAACAATTAATTTACTTTCTGCCTTTTTGCGTAGAGTATTGGGCCATAACATATCTATTGGATAGGTTGAGCCATGACTGTATGGGATAATTTGGCCATCTATATTGAGTACACTTCGTCGATAAGTGCCAGAAAGTGAAGTCGGCTCAATTGAGAAGGGAACGTGTAATGCGCCTTGCCCATTAAAAAATGCCTCTTCGATAGCCCATGCCTTATCTAGCTGTTTGATCAAATCAATATTTATTAAATATTCGCTACGATCTTCGGAATATAAGGCATCCAGATTATCTTCGAGAAATATTTTTAGGTTATCTTGATAAAATGTTGATAAAATTCCATTTTCACCGAAAAAAGCTTCGAAGTCTTTTATTGATACATCGCGTGAACTGTTCCGAAATGGATATTTATATTTAATTCTCTGCTCAAAAAACTGGTAGACTTCTTCGTCCCATTTTCTTTCCAGTTCTTGTAATGCTTGTACCAGTACGACTTGCCATGATTGCTTGGCGACATCACTAAGTTGTATATTTAGTGGTTCTGGCAAACCATCTGCAACACGTTCCAATATGGTAATGGGATCAGCGCCTTTAAAGGCTAGACGATCTTTCGTCGCTTGGAGGGCTTTTTTTCCTGGAGAGGATGCCTCTTGAATGGCAAGCAGATAAGCATAAACAGCATCGATGGATTTAATAACTTCTTTAAGATAAGCAGGCTTTTCCTCTTTTGCTTCCATTAGTTTTGAAAGACTGGAAAAAGCCTGTTCTATTTCATGTGCGCGTTTTCTGTTTGGATCAGAAAAAAGTGCTTTTTTGGCCTTTTCATCCTTGGCTGGTGGCGCATAGATGAGCGTATGTTCTTTGACAGTGCTAACCAAGCGTTGTAATGGCTCATATTTGCCAACCAGTGCACTTAACACCTTGACCGCATGGGGAATGTTTTTAAACTCCTGAACTTCTAATCTATCAAGGGTTTCTTCCCAGGTATTAATATAGTCAGCAACGTACATTGAGCGAATTTTACTGCGTAGAATTTTTTCATCTTCCTTACTGTAATCTACTTTATCCCGCACTCCTAAAACCCATGAATCGACTAATGCAATATCCGTTATATTTTCATTTTGTTCAATAAAATAATCCCTAAATCCCGGGGCAGTTAATATGGAGGGGATGAGATAAGAATTGTCAATCAGGTTATTTTTTTCCTCTTGAGTGATAAAGTTTTCTTCATTAAAGGAATGAATCAAATCATCTGCTCTTGGTCTGCGTCGTTCATTTTCATGTTTATAGATAATGTCAAAAGCCGGGCCAATAGCCAATCTCAAATCAAGAGGTGAAGCAAATTCTGAGGTAGCATTTTGCTTCAGGGTTCGGTAAACCCGGTCTGGTAACGGGATTGTCAGTAATTCTTTTTGGGTTTCTTTTAGCCAATGTTTAAATGCCGGTAGATCGGCTTGTACATGATCCATAGCATAATCAAGATGTACCATCAGTTGTTCTTGAATAGTTCTTTGCTCTGGAAAACTTTTCTGCCAGATATCGGACATCCAGTTGGTGACAATTTTTTTTCGCCGATTGTTCATATCTTCTATCATTCGATAGACACGAAGCGCCATTAGTTTGTCGTTACTTGCTTTGGGTGAGGCGTTAATATATTCGACAACTCCAGCGCCAATTTCTGGTAAAAATCGTGTAGCCAATTGGTTTCTATACGCCTGAACAGTTTTGGGGCCGATAATACGCCCTTGGTATAGTCCCATATCAGCGACCAGCGGCCATTTATCTTCATAATCTGAATAAGCCATGGCGGCTTTGCGAATATGATTTAGTGGTGTGAGGAGTTTTTTTCCTGTGGTGTCAATGCGGTCTGAGATATTAATTTTATTAAATGCTGTACTTTCAGTTAGAGCTAAATCCGTTGCATTTTTATTTTTAATAAAATAATATTGCCATCCTCCAAGTAGAGTGAACAGACCAAGTCCTGCAACAGCAGCAGCAATTTTCATTACTTTATTACGCTGATCTACGACTTGTTGGTTGTCTTCAGCAAGTCCAGATTCAGGATAAATTACTTTAAAAAATAGAGACTTAGTAAAGTATACCGCGGAGCTGGTTGCGGGGAATGCTGGATTGGCAACTAATGGTATATGGTAGTTTTTGGATGCCGCATCTTCAAATGGGTTAGATGGCACTCCTTGTTGATAAACAGATGTAAAATATAATCCCCGTACAATTGCTGATGTTGAGTAAGGGTCGCTTTCCAAGATATCCGCCAAAAACTCCTGTAATGCTTGTTTAATGCCTATCAGCTCGCGCGTAAAACTAAACAGATTTTCCCGTTCCTGTAAGGTAGTTGCTTTGGCCATTAAGTCAAATGATTCTTCATTGATAATTTTGATGAATCTGTCATACCAGATATCCAGTTCGTCAAGCCAATTATTGGGATCAGCCTCGGCATCAAAAGTAAAGGTGACGCCAAAAATTTCTTCTCTTTGGGATTTACTGATATTCTGAAAAAAGGCATCAAATCCCTTGATTAAATCAAATTTGGTAAAAACCACATAGACAGGAAGTTTAGTTCCGAATTGTTCCATCATTTCTCTTAATCGAGATCTTAAAATAATGGAATATGCTTTTCTGTCACTGGCCTTTTGATTAGCCAGCTTTGCTAGGTCGATAGTAAGAATTACCCCGTTTAAAGGTCTTTTTGAACGGGTTTTTGCCATCCATTCAATAAAATGTAACCATAGTTTTTCCGTCAATCGGGCATTGTTTTCGTCATTATTGTTTGGTCTTTGAGTTATTAATAAACCATCAGGATCAATAAGAATGGCATCGTGACTAACCCACCAGTTGATGTCATGGGGAAGGTTGATAGCATCACGTCTTCTCCGTATTCCATCGGTTTTACCGGACGCATTGGTTACTGTTGTCAGTTCAAATTTCTGTCCTGTACGATTAATTAGGCTGGTTTTACCCGAATCCTCTGCGCCCAGTACCATAAGCCAAGGGAGTTTGTATAAAAAATCTTTGCTGTTTAAATTATTTTTGAGTAGCTGTATCCAATCATTAAGCCTTCCTTCCAAGGCTTCTAGAAAAGGTCTTGCTGCATCAGCTTCCTGAGCATCCAGTTTTTCCTGTTCAAGACGTTTTATTTTTTTTCTTGAATAGAAACCATAGCCAACAGCAGCAATTAATAAAATAAGAACTGTGGTTAAAACACGAGACAAGGTGGTGCCTAGTGGCATGACACCTCTTATTTCCCATTTTGGCCCTAACCACCAAACTGCAGTGAGGGAGATAACAAA
>CAZGYJ010000059.1:0-13088 GCA_964530345.1 uncultured Methylomonas sp. | reverse complement strand
AATTTGAGTTCTGAAGATTTGATATCAGAGTTGGAAGATGGGGCATCTGTCGAGGTTTGTTTGGGGGACGGGGTATTTGTTTCTGGTTCTGAGATCTTTTTTTGGACAATAACTTCAGGCGGTAGTTTTTTTTCAAATTCCGTTGTAATTTTCCAAAAATCTTCGTACTCCAGGCCAACCTTGGTTACTACTTTCTCCAGATTTTCCATTGCCTGTGACAAATTTGGTGTTAATGCCCGATCTCCTTCTGTTAAATCAAGCCTGCTTGTCGCTTGTTCTGTTCTGATCAATATTTGACGGAGTATCTTTTTTTTGATCATTAATTCTTTTTTGGGCGGTTGAATTTTTGGCTCTGAACTTTCCCAGAATAATTCAACAAAGCTATTTAGCAATTGGATGCTTAGAATAAATCGTTCAGCATCACGGTCATGTTGCAAACAAAGAAGTAGATGAGCAAGTACTCGAAAATTTTTGGTTTTTTCCGATAATAAAACAATGGCCGTTTTTTCTGCCTGTTTCCAGTCCAATGTGTTTTCACGCATGGAACTGAATTTGGTCATTTCTTCTTCAAGAAAAATAAATTCTTCGGATTCCTTTGATGTTTTATTTTCTGTTATTGGGGTTTTTATGGCCTCTAAGTAGGCTTTTTGATCAATCATAGGTGTTTAAGATGTTTTTTGTTTACCAATGGCAGGCTTTTCGAAAAGATTTTACATAATGGGTAAACCCTGTAATGTCGAAGGTTAATCCCTCCAGGGAGATGTCATCCGAATGGATGAGGATGCGCTTCTGTCCAATCATTGATTTGAGCAAATTGATACTGGGAATGCCGCGTCCAGCATCAATAATTAATCCATCATCAGTGACTCTCCAGGAATAATCAGTTAGTCGTAATTTAGTTTTTAATCGAAGCGTAATATTGACTCTTTTCTTGTTAACAGGTTGATGAAGGCCAATCTGCAATCGAGTAATATTATTGATGCAGCTAATCATTAACAGCGGTCTTGGTGGATGACTGCCAATGGCAGGCGTAGTAAGAATTATTCGTTTTTGATCAACAGCTTCATGTTCCATGATTTCTTCTTTGAGAAGTCCTGTTGTTTCATTGTTCCTTTGTTTCTCAATATGTTCTGCCAATTGCATAATTGCAGGTGTTTTGTTGCGCCCGTATTGGGTTGTTTTTTTTCTCCTTTCAATGGTAATGGGCGTTTTAAATAATTGATCGAAACAAGTTAAGCGCTGAAGAGCCGGTTTAATTGCTTTGCATTTTTCTGGTCCTGTCGATTCTTGTGTTTTTGCCCAGGAAATAATTGGAACAAGTAGAAAAATCGCAATTGGCAGGATTTTTGAAAAAAAACTATTATTGTCCAACATTAATATTCCATCTCTTGCATTTATACGCTAATGTTCTTTTGGGAATGTCCAGTTTTATTGCCGCTTTTGTTCTTGATCCGCCAGAAGCAATCAAGGCTTTCTTAATCATTTTCATTTCGAACATTTCACGCGCTTTTGACAGGGAATTATTGTTAACGTCCAATTCCTCCAGAAAATCCTCTGGAGATGGATTATTAGCGGTTGTTGTATTTGCCAATCTTTCCATTATGTTTTGTTTGCTGATTATTCGGTCCTTTCCATCAACAAACAAACAGGCTTGATAAATAATATTTTTTAGCTCACGAACATTTCCTGGAAATGGGAATTCTTTTACTGCTTTTAATGCTGATTTGCTGCAACCGGCAATATGTACATTATTTTCTTTCATGTACTCATTGATGAAATAATCAATAATTTTAGGAATATCTTCTTTTCTGTTCCTTAGTGCGGGAAGCATAATGCAAAACTGATTGATGCGATAAAATAGATCCTGACGGAATTTTCCGTCTCTTACCCACCTTTCAAGAGGCCGGTGTGTGGCGGTAATCAAACGAAAATCAGAATGTATTTCTTTTTTTCCACCAATAGGTAAAAATCGTTTTTCTTGTAAAACACGTAGTAATTTTGCTTGTAATAGAGGTGATAAATCACCGATTTCATCAAGAAATAATGTTCCTTTGTTTGCCATGCCAATCATCCCTTTTTTGTCATGAGTAGCTCCTGTAAATGCTCCTTTGTTGTGACCGAATAATTCTGATTCGAGCAGGTTTTCAGGTATTGCAGCGCAGTTAACAACGATAAATGGTTCGTTTGCGCGATTTGAATAGTCATGAATAAGGGTTGCCGCTAAATCTTTGCCAACGCCTGTTTCCCCCCGGAGCATAATGGCCATTTCTGATGTTGCAGCTCTGGACAATAGATCCCACGTTTCCTGAATTATTAATGAGTTACCCAGAAAACGTTTAGCGATGTGTTGTTGGATCGTTTTTTTATGTTCTGTTGCCGTTTTTTGAAGAAAAATCATTTTTAATTGATTTTTTTCCTGGTTATTTTCCTCAATCGTTTGATAGAGCGATAAAATCGATGAAAAGAGAGTTAATAAATTACTCGTTAGGCTGCTTGCCATCATATTTTTCAGTATTGAACTGGAAGCAATAAGGACAAAAACACCATGTATCCCCATTGTTTTCAAAGAAATGGGGATACATTGAATTGCCATTTCAGTTGGGATCATGCTTATCATGGTATTGAATTCATCCCCAGCATCTGAAAAATTATATGGTGGTTGCATGAGGTAAGGTTCATTAGTTACAAGAGAATAAACAATGGGATTATGGAGATTTTTAATTGGCATCGATAAGGCTTGACCGATAGAAAAATTTTCCAATGTGGTATTTATCATTAGTAATTGATCTTTAACCTCATTTAAAACCATATAATTTGTACCAAACAAACCAAATTTTTCTTGTAGGGAAGAGGCAAAAAAATGAATGAAATCCGAAGCGGACTTGGCCTGGCAAGCATCCTGAAATATTTTCAGATATTCACTTGAAGTCATTGCTTAACCTTGATAGACAAACATGTAGACATAAATTTAATATCAGGAAAGTTAAGGAAAACACATATTGCTGCATGATTTTTCCTTAATTTTTAGACAGGGTTTATTCAATAAAGGCTAAAAACTCTTCATCTTTGAATGTGAGACAGGCTTTTTGGAAGGTTTTTTGAGCGGCCATTTGTTGCAGAACAGCTAACGAAAGTGGTGGTAAAAGTTCTCCTTCAATGCTGGAATCTAACATCCTTGCGCCATTTTCCCTGTGGATACACCGGTCTTTGAGGGCGCCTTTAATGGCGCTGTCCAGGTCGAGTTTAACGCCATAGCGATTAAAAAACTGTATTGCCAGTTTTTCGAGACGGTTGTCTATGATTTCCTCTAGGGTATCGTCACTTAAATGAAGAAATCTAACTGTCTGCATTCGAGCAAGTAATGCCGGCTTGAAAAATCTGATTAATTCGTTTCTCAGTAAATCATCATTCAAATTTTCATAATCAATATCGGCACGATCAAAACCTATATTGGAGGTCAGAAAGAAAACATTGTTTTTACAATCAATAACGCGACCTTCGCCATCAGCAAATTCTCCTTTATCAAAAGCCTGATAAAAGAGATTCAAGACATCTGGATGCGCTTTTTCGACTTCATCAAGTAATACAACTGAATAGGGGCGCTGTCTAATGGCTTCTGATAAAATTCCACCTTCGCCAAAACCGACATATCCGGGAGGAGAGCCAATGAGGCGGGAAAGGGTGTGTTTTTCCTGATATTCTGACATATTGATGGCGGTCATAAATTGACGGCCACCAAATAGAAAATCAGCTATTTGTAAAGCTGTTTCAGTTTTTCCCACCCCACTAGGGCCGACGAGCAAAAATGCACCCATTGGCCGACCTTCCCGGCGCAAGTCGGCCATCGCTGTTAATAAGTGTTTATGAACCTGTTTTAATGCTTCATTTTGTCCCTTAATGTTTTTTTCTAAATGTTCAGGAAGACATGTTAATCGTTCAAGCTCACTACCTGTAATAGTGTTTAATGGAATGCCTGTCCAATCAGAAATGATTGTAGCAATTTGTTGTTTATCAACATCGGCATGAATTAATTTTTGATTCTCCTGAAGCGCGTTAAGTTGTTCAATCAAATGGCGCATATTTGTCGTTTCCATTTGATTTTTTTCTTCAGGATCTGGTTGATCTAAAATAACCGGTTTGGAAACTTCATTGTCCGTGACTTCAACTTTTTCAGGGTGATCACTAGATGAATTTTTTTGCTGTTCATTTAAGGCATTTGATCGCGCTTGGATTAATTTATCAATTAATTCTTTTTGCTCTTTCCAAGCTAATTCCAAAGCCGTCTTTTCCTGTTCTATCAAAGATAGTTGTTTCTCTAAATCGCCGATATATTCATAATCAATATTTCCACCTATTTTATGATCCCTTTTTAGTAAATTGATTTCAGCCATAATTTGGTGAATCTGATTATTTAGACTATCCAGTTGACGTGGAGGAGTGTCAAGTGCGGTTGAAACTCGGGCACAAGCAGTATCTAGAACATCGATTGCTTTGTCTGGTAATTGACGACCAGAAATATAGCGCTCTGACATAGTGGCTGCCGCTTGTAAAGCCTGGTCGGAAATATAAACTTTATGCGCTTTTTCATAAATAGGTCTTAATCCGCGCAAAATGTGGATGGCTTGTTCTACAGTAGGCTCATCCAGTTTAACTAATTGAAAGCGCCGGGATAATGCCGGATCTTTCTCAAAATACTTTTTGTATTCTGACCAAGTGGTTGCTGCAATAGTGCGGAGTTCTCCTCTTGCAAGCGCCGGCTTTAAAAGGTTGGCTGCATCGCCACCGCCAGCTTGTCCTCCTGCGCCAATAAGTGTGTGGGCTTCATCAATAAACAGAATGATAGGTTTTGGTGAGTTTTTTACCTGCTCAATGATGGATTTTAATCGTTTTTCAAATTCGCCTTTAACAGAAGCGCCGGCTTGTAAAGCACCTAAATCTAGACCCCACAAGCTGACATTTTTAAGTTGTTCCGGAACTCTTTCTGCATGAATTCGCAGGGCCAAGCCTTCTACCAAAGCGCTTTTACCAACACCTGCATCGCCTACGGCTATAGGATTGTTTTTTCTGCGTCTTGACAGAATATCGATCATCAAATTAATTTCGGCATCACGACACAAAACAGGATCAATTTTGTTTTCTTGAGCCAGTTTTGTAAAATTGGTGCCATATTTGTCCAATGGGGTTTGGGCTTCAGAAGGAATATCTG
The DNA here is from genome assembly GCA_964530345.1 of uncultured Methylomonas sp. Taxonomy (GTDB): domain Bacteria; phylum Pseudomonadota; class Gammaproteobacteria; order Methylococcales; family Methylomonadaceae; genus JALSJK01. The sequence continues at coordinate 7,882 of CAZGYJ010000059.1, read as the reverse complement.
TATTGTTATTTTGAGAGGCATTCGCCAATTCAATCGTTTCTCCAGAGGATTGAAGGACATTATGGAATCCCTTGCGCAATGATTCTCTATTGATATCATCCAGGAACTGTCCAACACTCAGATCGAGATATCGTCCACTATTCATTAAAACCGCCAGTACAATTGCTCCGCTACGGATTTTTTGTTCTGAAAATTCCAGTGACCCAATTAACCAGGCTTCCTGTAATAATTCAATGAGTAATGGTGAAAATGATGGATATTGCTCGGAGGGGTCATTGTTAAGGCGGAAGCTATCAACCAATTTTTTCTTGAAAAGCTCATGATCCAGATTTGCTTTTCTTAATATTACCCGCAAATCTGATTGTGGATTTTCAGAAAGCTTATAAAGTAAATGAGCAACATTAACTTCCGGTTCATGCTGGCTAATACACAAGCTGGATGCTTCTTCCAAGGCATGAGTGCAATAAGTGTTCAAGTGTCCAATAAGCGGAGAGAGGTCGACTTTCAGCATTTAAATGTTCCTTAAGTTTTATTTCTAATAATATCCAAAGCTTATAGAGTACTAAATTTTTAGGTTTTGTGTAATCAAGAAATTACATCTTTTTAGAGTAGAGTAATATTTTTTCTATTTTTATACAGACATCAAAAGATCAATATTTTCAAAAAATTGGTATTGAAGTAGTTAAACCTATATGTAACAACAAAAAGACAACCAGCTAATTTTTATAACTATTTAATATCTAATGTTTATTTTTTTATGAAAAATAGCAGCATTAGATAGTATGATTTTTTCTGTATTATTAATTATTTTTTTTACTCTGTCAGAATTTAACGATAGAATTGATAAAATGTCTGTATTTTATACAGGAAAGTATGACCTGTTAGCTCTCTTAAAATAGAGACGTTTATTTTTATTCTCAGAGCTTATGAAAAAACATTTGCCTCTTATAAGTCATTTATTTTTATATAAAAATAAATGACTTATTTTATGTGCAATGGTTTTTGTCGTAAGAAGAGATTTTTTTAATTACAAGAAAGAGGGAATACCTATGGCGAAAGACGGCTCAGTAGCACCAAAAGAACGTATCAATATTAAATATGTTCCAGCTGAAGATCAATCACTAAGAGAAGTTGAATTACCATTAAAAATGGTTGTTGTAGGCGATTTTAAAGGGCATGAAGAAGACACGGCTCTTGAAGACAGAAAAGCCATTAGTGTCGATAAGCACAATTTTCATGATGTCATGAAAGAAACAAATTTATCGGTTGAAGTTAATGTTCCAGACCGAATATCAGGTGAAGAAGATGCAGCGCTCACTGTTAACCTTGAATTAAATACTCTGGAAGATTTTAACCCGGATTCCATTGCTCGCAATGTACCCGAGCTCAACAAGTTGCTGGAATTGCGAGAAGCCTTGGTTGCATTAAAAGGCCCTTTAGGCAATATTCCAGCTTTTAGGAGGCAGTTGCAAGATCTTATTTCTGATGAGGCAGCAAGGAGTAAACTGGCCAGTGAGTTAAAAACAGTTCTTGGCGGCACTAATGATGATGAAGTAGCTTCTGAAGACGAAGCAACTAAAGAGAACGATCTCCCTAAAAAGAAAAAAGCACAGTCCCCCCCAAAATCCTAGTTGTAATAGATAATGGCATTTAATCCCACATATTTTTAAAAAAACTTACAGGAGTTTAAAGTGGAAGCAGAACAATTAGATAATACATCAACGCAAGAGGAATCAGGTCTTCTTGAGAAAATTATGTCAAATACCCGGATGAATCCGGCTGAAGAAGAATACAGCATTGCAAAAAAAGGACTTGCAGAGTTCATTTCGGAAATGCTGGAAAGTAAGGACAAAGAACAGCATGTCAATAAAGGAATTATTGATCAAATGGTTGCAGAACTTGATAGAAAGATCGGCAGTCAGGTTGATGAAATATTGCATAATGAGGAAATTCAAAAGCTAGAGTCAACCTGGAGGGGTTTAAGGCTACTGGTTGATAGAACCGATTTCCGTGAAAATATAAAAATTGAAATATTACATTGTACTAAAGAAGAATTGCTGGATGACTTTGAATTTTCTCCGGATATTACTCAAAGCGGGCTTTACAAGCATGTCTATTCTGCCGAATATGGCCAATTTGGAGGTGAACCCGTTGGCGCAATGATAGGAAATTACACTTTTACTCCTTCCACCAGAGATATAAAGTTATTGCATCATGTTTCTGCAGTGGGCGCTATGTCGCACGCACCCTTTATCGCTGCCGCCGGTCCGGAATTTCTCGATATAGACAGTTATGAAGAGTTAGGTAATATCAAAGAGGTTAAAAGTATTTTCGAAGGCCCACGATTCCTGAAGTGGCGAGGTCTTAGAGAATCAGAAGATGCAAGATATCTCGGCCTTACCATGCCCCGTTTTTTGCTAAGAGCGCCATACGACCCTGAAGACAATCCTGTTAGAAGTTTCAATTATAAAGAAACTGCTGAAGGCAAACATGAAAATTATCTTTGGGGCAATACGGCGTTTTTAATGGCTACGAGGATTACTGACAGTTTTGCCAAATTTCGCTGGTGTCCCAATATTATTGGGCCTAAAAGCGGCGGTTCAGTGGACGATTTACCTATCCATACTTTCGAAGCGTTTGGTGAGTTGCAAGCTAAAATTCCGACAGAAACATTAATAACAGACCGTAAAGAGTTTGAGTTGGCTGAGGAAGGATTTATCCCATTAACTGTACGAAAAAATTCTGACAACGCGGCTTTCTTTTCTGCTAATTCAGTACAAAAACCCAAAAAATACCAAAATACCAAGGAAGGTAAAGAATCAGAAACCAACTATAAGCTTGGTACCATGTTGCCCTATATGTTTATCATTAACAGATTAGCGCACTATATCAAGGTGCTGCAGCGTGAAAACCTGGGAAGCTGGAAAGAACGACAGGATATTGAAAGCGAACTCAATAAATGGATTAGCCAATATATTGCCGATCAGGAAAATCCACCTCAAGCCGTGAGAAGTACACGTCCTTTAAGAGCGGCACAAATTGAGGTATCTGATGTTGAGGGCGATCCTGGATGGTATCAGGTTTCCATGAAAGTTCGACCTCATTTTAAATATATGGGGGCAAACTTTGAGCTTTCATTGGTTGGCCGTCTCGATAAAGATAGCGGGTCTGATTGATGAAAATAGTTAGTTATTCATAATGGCTGCTATGAATAATTTGGATCAAGGCGGGTTTTTTGATCGTCTTGATCCAAATTTACCCCAAATAAGGAGCATTGATGACGGCAATCATTTGCCTTCTATTATTGCTTCTGTCAAAAATAACCTCCAGTGGATGTTAAATTCACGGCAAGGTTGTTGCCAAAGTGCTCCCGATTTAGGGCTAGATGATTTTAATGACTCATTAATTGGAATCTACGATTTTACTATCAGGATATCAAATAATATCAAGCAGACCATAGAGCACTATGAACCCAGAATAAAAGTACATAAAGTACATTCCGTGTCGAATGTTGATGTGCCTATGGAACTTTGTTTTCGAATAGAAGGAACCTTGCTTGTCAGATATAAAGAAAAGGATGTCTTGATTGAATTGATATTGAATGCGCTCAACAAGCATTACAAAATCACTTAATCGGTCCTGAAAACAATGCCATTAAAACAGCTGTTTAGAGATGAGTTGGCTTATTTGTATTTACAAGGTAATGAGTTTGCCAAACGAAATCCTAACTTATCACGCTTTCTTTCTGAAAAGTCTTCAGACCCTGATATTGAACGCTTATTGGAAGGATTTGCCTTCCTGACTGCCCGGTTGCGGCAAAAAATAGAGGATGATTTTCCGGAACTTACTCACTCGATTATTAACCTGCTTTGGCCAAATTACCTTCGTCCTTTACCCAGTTCCACGGTGATCAAGTTTTCGCCAAAATCAGACTCCATCACTGAAAAACAGATAATTAAAAAAAATACATTACTTAGATCCCAGCCTGTTGATGGAACCCAGTGTCGTTTCACCACCTGTCATGATGTTTCAGTTTATCCTTTGAAAATAGGTTCGGTTGATGACAATCATTCCAGAGATAAATCCATTGTTAGAATAAATATCGAAGCGCTAACAGATTTACCGATGAATGAAATTAATTGTGATTGTTTAACTTTTTATCTGTCTGGGAATGATTATACAGCGCAGACACTTTATTTTTGGATATTCAATTATCTAGACCGGATTGATGTCCTTATTGAAGGGAAAACAGTTAAAACTTTAAATAACAGGAATATTAGGCGAGTTGGTTTCCATCCAAACCAGTCCTTATTACCATACCCTGAAAATGTATTTGATGGTTATCGTGTTCTCCAAGAATATTTAAATTTTCCACAGCGGTTTTATTTTTTTGATTTAACGAATCTTCTTACTATTTGGCCAGATAGCCCAGCACAAAATATACAGTTCGAATTCCATTTTAAGCGGTCTTTTCCCTCTGATATAAAAATCAGACGAAACGATTTTGAATTATATTGTACCCCAGCAGTTAATTTATTTTCTCACGATGCCGACCCTATCAGTCTGGATGGACAGTCAACCGAATATCTAGTCCGCCCTTCCGGACACAAGCGTGAGCATTATGAAGTTTTCTCAATAAACTCCGTAATAGGACACATACAAACGGGCCGTTCGGGAAATACCAGCAGAGATTATTTTCCTTTTGAATCTTTTCAACACGAAATTGAACGAGCGCACCAACGTAAATCATTTTATTTTCGCAACCGGGTTAGAGAATCAGTAAACAAAATAGGTTTTGAGCAATTCATTAGTTTTATCCGTGAGGATGAAACACTTTATACTCCTGAAGATCCTGAAATTGTTTCTATTGAAGTAACCTGCACCAATCGTAACCTCCCAGAAGCCTTGGCAGTTGGCGATATTTGCATTGCGACAGAAATGACACCTTCATTTGTTAGTTTTGAGAATATTACGCAACCGACACCTTCAATGAGGCCCATTTTAGATGGCAGTTTACACTGGAAGTTGATTTCCAATTTATCACTTAATTATTTATCCATATTAGAAATTGAGCCTTTAAAAAATATTATCAGAGCTTATGATTTTAAAGCATTTGTGGATGAGCAGAGCAAAAGGCACACTCAGCAGCGCCTGGCAGGTATAGAAAGAATAACTACCCATCCAGTTGACCGCCTAGTTAAAGGCTTACCCGTCAGAGGGATATCGTCAAAAATAGCAATTAATGCTGATAATTTTCATTGTGAAGGAGAGGTGTATTTATTTGGTACAGTGTTATCACATTTCTTTTCACTATTTTCCAGCATTAACTCCTTTCATATTCTTGAAGTCGTTAACTCAGCTAATAACGAGACTTACTCATGGCCCACACAGAAAGGCATTCAACCTCTGATATAGCCTTGTCAGTGCTTGCCCAGGCACGAAACTACGTTTTTTACCAACTGGTCGAGTATTTACATCGGTTACACGGCGATCAATTGGAATATCAGTTGGATAAGTTGCCACAAGACGAACGATTTTTTTATTCTAGTACAGGAAGTCTTGGTTTTCCCGCATCAGACGTTATCCATGCGAACCAGGTAGAACGAGAAGGGCATACACAATATGAGTTGGAAGTTAGTTTTTTGGGAATGCATGGTTCAGCATCTCCATTACCTGGGTATTACCTTGATTTGGTAGCTTATGAATATGCCCATAATAGCGGTATTCGACATCATTTCCTGAATTTCTTCAATCATCGCCTGATTACGCTACTACATCGCGGATGGCGGAAATATCGATATTATATTCGTTATCTTCCTGATGCTGAAGATGGATTTTCAGCTTTTTGTTTTTCATTCATTGGCTTAAATGACAAATCCTTACGTGGCGAAACGCCAATTCCCTGGAGCAGGCTACTAACATATACCGGGTTAATAGCAAGCAGGAGCCGGTCACCTTTAATGGTATCCTGTATTATTGCACATTGTTTTGATCTTGAGAATGTTTCAATAAAGGAATGGGTGCATCGTTATGTTGATATTCCTGCTTCCCAACAAAGCAGCCTGGGGATGAATAATTTTACGCTGGGCGAAGATTTGGTGGCTGGCGCACGAGTGGGGACAAGAATGGGTAAATTTGCGATTACAGTCAGTGACCTAACCTTGACACGTTTTAAAGATTTTTTACCCAATGGCAAAGATTATCCAGCCTTATTAAAATTAGTAGAATTTCTTCTTAGAGATCAATTTGCTTATGATTTAGAACTGGGACTTAAACCCAAAGAAGTTCCTCCATTCCAATTATTATCCAGCTCAGATAGCCCTCCTTATCTTGGCTGGACAACTTTCGTCGGATACGACCAGGAATTACCTCCGGCTCATGTAAATTTGGCAGTCAGACAATGAATCAATCCTTTATTCCAAAACAATCGCTGGTTCTTCATATCATGAACCCAGCAAGCATAGAAGGCGGCACATTACCCCGATATTCATTCGATTACCTTGGCGGCACTATTGGCAGCAAGGGAGCTAATTGGATATTAATTGACTACTCCGGGAACATTGCGCCTATCCATTCAGAAATACGGTTGGAGCATGGGCATTTTTGCCTCATTGACCGATCAGGGCATACTTATATTAATGGCAGCAGGGATCCAATGGGTATTAACCGAATTGTTCAGTTTACTGATGGTGATCAATTACAAATAGGAAAATATCAAATACAGGTTCAGTTTCAAGACGAAAACTATCGCCATATCCCTCGTCCAAATGATATGCCCATTCGTGAACTACTTGATCCATTAACGGCTAGGAGAGAATCAGAATATTTGATGGATTTACAGCCGTTAACCGCTGTTTATAAAGAATCTGTCACAGACAAGGAACCGCTTTCAGCATTGAGTGAATCCCGTTCTGAACAACGTGATGCCAGGGATCCCCTTTTAGCGTTAAAGGAACAAGAAATGAAGCAGGTAAAAGAACCATTGGCCGAACAAATGGTAAATCTTGGAATAGGTGAAAAGCATTATACTCCCGTAGATTTTACGGAAACAAACCAGGAAGCAATTGCCATTCAATTTAATCAACCCGAGGCAGGAGAACCGCCTGTTATGAATAATAAAACCACCGATTTAAACACGGCATCCTGGAGTGACGGCCTTGAACAGAAAGACAGCAACTCTGAATTGGACCATATTGTTGTAGCGCCTTTGCTGCGGGGAATGCAGGCCACGCTGGAAAAAATGGACTCCCAACAAGCGCATGACTTTTTATTGGAAGCAGGACGCACACTAAAATCTATGATTGAAGGATTGCAGAATTTGTATGATAAAGATCGCACTCAGGATCGCAACCTTGCCCTGTTAACGAGAAATTTCCAACCTATTGAAGATAACCCGTTACGATTAAAGCAACCCTATCCTGAAACCGTGGAATCTTTATTTTCTCCCAAGCGGAGCAAAGTGCATTTATCGCCGCCTGCAGCCGTAGCTGAAAGCCTGGAGATGATGGATCACCACCAGCATGCAATTTTAGACGCTATTCAGGACAGTCTTGATGCACTGTTAAAAGCCTTTAACCCAGACGTACTAAAACGCCGGTTTAGCAATTACGCTAAAGTTGGCGACGATCATATTCAGGATGAAGCCTGGGCCTGGCAAATGTACACCCACTACTATTCAGAACTTATTTCTTCCCGACAGTCAGGGTTTGAGAAATTGTTCTGGGAAGTTTTTGAACAGGCTTACGACCGTTCTATGCGTAAACAAGAAGAAACTACATCAAAGAAATAATATGGCCATGATACGTTTAAATTTAAAAACCATTATCAAAAAAATTTTCCCCCGACTTCTCATCGCATTCATTGGCATTAGTTTAACAGGCTG
>CAZGYJ010000058.1:0-16901 GCA_964530345.1 uncultured Methylomonas sp. | reverse complement strand
CGTATTCAAGGCGTAGAAATAGGCGCATAGCCAGCTATGTAACTATTTTTACAACTCAGAAGACGGATAAAAAGACAAGCCAGTTGTCAAAGTTATTCCGTGCTCGTTCCTTAATGCAGACTGGGTTTTAAAACAAGGACTATAAAAAATGTAAAACCCAAAACTGGCCGACGATATTAAGAAAACATCTGCCAGTTTCGAATCATTATTTTTTTGCTATTAAAACGCGTTACGTTTAGCTTTAATATCTTTAAAGATTTTTGCGGCTTTGGTCATTAAAGTAAGAGCTTCTTCGTTCTCTCCTTTTTTATATTTAGAGCGCGCCTTTCTTAGTGTTTCATTTGCTTTTTGACGAAGTCTGTCTACAACATTACTTTCAATTCTTTTAGAAGCCTGTTTGGTTTCTTTAAAGAGATTCATTACTGCTTCTTTTTCTGCGCCTTCTTTAATTGCAGCTACTGTCTCATCTGATAAACGAACAGCATCTTCTACTGCTTCCGTCACTTCTGCCATAGTTGCTTTTTCTATCTTGCCTGCGGCTATTACTGCCGGAGCTGAGGTAAGTATTACAGTGCTAACAATTGCAGCAGAAAGTATTTTTTTTAATATTGACATTCGAAATTTTTCCTAGGGTAAATTTTTAGAATCCAGCACAAACGAGACCGGTGATATAAAGCATAATAAATGGGAAACTGACTACTTTACTTCTTAGATAGCAGTAAATGCTTGAACATTTATTTTAGGCGGGACGTCCTTGTTAAACACAAATCTCTCAATTGCACATATTCTATGGTTAAAAAAACGCGCTTACATTCTGTAATGCGTAAGGCATCATAGCACATATAAATACACCTCAAGAAAAAACTTAGTATTTTAATCAGAAATTCAAATTAATCCTATAGTGCTGTTGTTAAATCATTACCAATTCCTGGTTCCAAAACGCCTTGAAAACGATAACACGGTATTTCCATTAGTTTGGCAAACAAATGAAATGCCGAATTACTGTTGACAATGGGTAATCCTAAAATTCCAAAAGGTGAATAATCGAGATCTTTTTCATTGAGCCGGTTAATTTCGCAAGCTGCATTTTCCCAACGCCTCAAAACATCTTCTTTTCCAGCTTGATAAACAGGAACAGATTTTTGTTTTGTTGAAATAAAAGTTGGATGATTTTCGGCTGTTATGAATTCGTAAAAACCCAGCCTGTCTTTGAAATAACCAATGGGCTTAAATTGATTGTTTCTGCGGTCTGTAGCCAAACCATGAAGTTGAGAAATAACTCTTCCTTGACCATCGCGTAATACCCAGAAATTATGTGAAGCTATGCCTCCCAAGCCATAACTTCTCGCTTCTATACTATATAAATCATTCACTCTATAAAACTTATTAAATTTTCAGCCCGCGCAACAGGATAATTCCTTTACGTCCTTATTGAAAGTTTGAGCGCAAAGTTTTATAGCTTCAACCATTGTTAAATATGGAAATAATTGCCCTGCCAAATCTTCAATTTTCATTTGATGACGAATAGCCAGTACTGCTGTCTGAACCATTTCTCCAGCTTCGGGCGCCAGAATCTGAGCTCCAATCAAACATCGAGAGTTTTCGTCAATGACTAATTTAACGAAACCTTGGGTGTCAAAATTAGCGAGCGAGCGCGGAACATTTTCCAGGGTTAACAAACGACTTTCAGTTTTTATATTTTTTTGTTTTGCCTGCTCCTCAGTTAAACCCACCGTGGCCATTTGCGGCTCTGTAAACATGACTGCTGGCATGGTAGTCAAGTCAAGAACAGCATTTCCTCCTGTCATATTGATGGCAGCACGGGTTCCTGCAGCTGCTGCAACATAAACGAACTGAGGTTGGTCGGTACAGTCTCCTGCCGCATAAATATGCTCAATATTGGTGCGCATATGATCATCAATAACAATTCGTCCTGTTTTATCCATTGTTATACCAACCTTTTCTAATTCCAGACTATCGGTATTTGGTACTCTGCCAGTAGCTATTAATAATTTGTCTCCTTTTATAACTGCTCCATTTGTGGCTTTAACAGTGAATTTCCCGGAACCAAATAATCCTTTCTTGTAACTCACGGTTTCAGCTTGGGTATGGTCAAGGATAGTCATGCCTTCCTTAACTAATATATTATGTAATTCCAAGCCAATATCAGAATCTTCTCGATACAGTAAAGAATGTCTTGCCAGTAGCGTTACCTTGCTGCCCAACCGTAGATAGGCCTGCGCCAGTTCCAAAGCAATAATGGAAGATCCTATAACGATTAAATGTTCTGGTTGCTGTTCAGTTTGTAATGCTTCGGTCGAGGTCCAATATGGAGTCTCCGATAGTCCCTGAATTGCAGGAATACTTGCTGATGCCCCCGTCGCGATCAAAAAACGATCTGCCTCAATTTCAATTTCATTGCCTTGTTGCTGTTCAATAATCAAGGCATTAACATTTTTAAACCTCGCATTTCCCTTCACCAAATTAATGTCCGGATGACTATCCAGGATGCTTTCATATTTAGCAGCCCTTAGTTCATCAACTCGAGCTTGTTGTTGGGCTACTAACTGTTTGCGATCAATAACGGGCTGGTTTCTTTTTATCCCTGCAAAGTGATGGTTTTTCTGTAAATGAACAATATGCGCTGCTCGAATCATTATTTTTGAGGGAACACAACCAATATTGACACAAGTTCCTCCAATAATAGAATTTCGCTCAATCAAAGTGACTTTAGCTCCATTTTCAACGGCCTTGATTGCGCAGGCAAATGCAGCCGATCCAGTACCAATAATCGCAATTTGAAGTTGCCGATGTTCCTCAGCAATTGATACCGGATGGGTCCCTCCCTTTTTCTTAAAATCCAAATCAGTCACCTGATAGCCTTTTTCTTTAATTATTCCCACCAAAGTTTCAATAGCCATATTTCCAGTGACAGTCAGTAAGCCTATCCCTTCAGGATATGAAACTGCAATTTCAACACCTTCAAACGCATTTATTTTTTTTTCAATTGCCGATGCGCAGCCTGCACAAGTCATACCTTCAATTTTCAGTTTTCTGGTCCACATAATATCTACCCGTTAAAATCTGATTTCTTAGCTTAATCTCTGTTCTATAGTACGGAGTCAAAATAATTTGCATCGTTAAAGGTATAAAATGATATTCGAATCCTAAGCTTTTGATCTGAGTAAAAGCCTTATACAATGGTAAAGCCAGTAAAATTTATAATAAAAAGCTGTATTAAGAGGTATATAACCATGAAAATTCAAGATTTATCTGTATTTAAAGAAAAAGTTCTGGAAATTCTTAAATTTCTTCCGCAAACCAAAAAAGAATGGAATGCTAAATTCGATCATTTTTCCAAATGGGCTTCTTATATCAGCGGTAGTCCCATTGCTTTTAATTGCGCCTTGGCTGTTATTTTGTTTTGGATGCTTAGCGGTCCGGTCTTTGGTTTCTCTGACACATGGCAACTTATTATTAACACTGCAACAACAATTGTGACCTTTTTAATGGTTTTTCTTATCCAGCATACGCAAAACCGCGATAATGAAGCCGTTCATGTTAAATTAGATGAATTAATCCGCGTCCAGGAAGGCGCTAGAAATGATCTGTTAGACCTCGAAGAAATGGAAGAAACTGAACTCAAACTGCTGCATGATCATTATGTAACGTTAGCAAAAAATGCACGAACAGAAATACTAAAACGATCAACTGATGAATAAAACTATGGCTGGATAATATGCATGATGATCAGGCCAGTAATTCATGGCAACCACAACAAGCCCAATTGCAGTGGCAAGTTGTCAAAGACAATACTACAAAGCTTGTAAGCACTGGCGAGTGGACGCATTCTTCAGTCCAAACAGTAACAAAAATCTTTGAGCAACTTTTAAAAACTTGTCGAGACAAAACAATCCAGTGGGATGTTTCGGGCATTGAACAGGTTGATTCAGCCGGCATGATGATGATTATTCATTATTATGATTTGTTTCAATCCATCGACTGTAACATTGGTCTGTCAGGAGCAAACAGTGAATTTAGCAGACTCTACGAGCTGTTGAGAAAATACTCAGGCAGTACAACAAAAACCAATCCGGCGATTTCATCTCAATTATTATCACCTCTGAAATCGATTGGTGAAAATACCATCAGCTTCTTCCTAGGATTAATAGAATTTCTCACCTTCATAGGGGAAAACTTTATTACCTTTGTTTATTCATTAACACATTTAGCAACGATACGTTTCCGCTCTATTATCAAAAATATAGAAGATGCCGGAGTTCGAGCTATCCCCATTGTGGCTTTGACCAGTTTTCTTATTGGAATCGTTATTGCCTATCAAGGAGCCGTTCAACTGGAAAAATTCGGCGCCAATATTTTCATTGTGGACATGATAGGCATCTCGATTACCCGAGAACTTGCTCCGTTAATAACAGCAATTGTGGTCGCGGGCAGAACCGGTTCTTCCTATACGGCACAACTCGGGGTCATGAAAATTACTGAGGAAATTGATGCCATGCGCACCATGGGCTTCGATCCACATCAATTTCTGGTATTGCCACGTATTTTTGCGTTAATGATTACCCTGCCGTTGTTAATTTTATTCGCAGACATCATTGGAATACTGGCTGGCATGTTGATTTCACATCTTCATTTACATCTTTCTTATGCAGAATTTTTTCACCGATTACAGACGTCACTTGATGTTAAACATGTCTGGATTGGAATAGGCAAAGGACCATTTTTTGCCTGGTTAATTGCTTCGGTTGGCTGTTTTCATGGTTTTCAGGTTTCCCAAAATACCGAAAGTATTGGACGTTACACCACAATCAGCGTTGTCAATGCCATATTTCTGGTGATCGCTTGTGATGCTGTTTTTTCAGTGATATTAACGGAGCTGGGTATTTGAACGAAACAGTTATCCAGGCGCGAAATGTTGTCACGCGATTTGGCGAAAATGTTGTCCATGATGACGTAAATCTGACCGTTCATCAGGGAGAAATTTATGGTTTGCTAGGAGGTAGTGGCTCTGGAAAATCCACACTGCTTCGGGAATTTATAATGCTATTGAAACCCGCTGCCGGTAAAATTCGGGTTCTAGGATATGATGTGCTCAACATCAACCGTAATGATGCCGCTAAACTCAGGCAACAATGGGGAATTTTGTTTCAGGCAGGAGCGCTTTTTTCATCACTGACCGTTGAAGAAAATGTTGGCATTACCCTTAAGGAGTATACTGATTTACCACAGAGCTTGATTCAGGAAATTGTCCACATGAAAATTAGTATGGTCGGTCTTCCCGCTCATGCAGCAGACCTATATCCAGCTGAATTAAGTGGAGGCATGATAAAACGTGCTGGATTAGCACGCGCTTTGGCAATGGATCCAAAATTACTGTTTCTCGATGAACCAACTTCTGGATTGGATCCTGTGGGTGCAGAAGCGTTTGACAACCTGATTCTGGAACTCCGAGATATTCTGGGACTCACGGTTGTCATGGTTACCCATGACCTTGATTCGATCTGGAATATTGTTGATCGGTTTGCCGTATTAGGTGAAAAAAAAGTAGTGGCAGAAGGCCGCCTTGATGAAGTGATAAAAAAACCACATCCGATTGTCAAACAATTCTTTTGCGGTGCTCGCGGAAGAATAAGGATTCAAAATGGAAAGTAAAATTAATTATACCCTGGTAGGACTTTTTGTTGTTAGCTTGGCAGCTGGATTATTTGCTTTTATTTTTTGGCTAGGTAAATATGGGGATAATTATGAATATGACTATTACCAGGTTTATATGGAAGAATCAGTTGCGGGATTAAGCCCCGATGCATCTGTCAAATACAAAGGCGTTGAAGTTGGCATCGTTGAAAAAATCGGTTTAAAACCTGAAAACCCGGAATTAGTCCGGTTGCTGTTAAAAATAAAACGAGGCACTCCAATAAAAGTAGATACCACTGCCACTCTTAAATCCTTTGGACTAACTGGCTTGGCTTATCTGGAATTAGAAGGTGGCAAACAAAATGCCCCGTTACTAAAACCAACTAAAGAAGATGAGATTCCAATAATCCCCGCACGCCCTTCTCCTTTCACAAGAGCTTACGACTCCATGACCTATCTGGCAGAAAAGTCCATTGAAGCACTGGATAAATTCAATCAACTGCTCAGCGATAAAAATATACATGCAGTAGCAGAAATTCTTCATCAAACCAAACAAATAACCCAAGAAGTCAGGAAACAACTCAAAGGACTCCAGCCCCTTATCAGAAAGGGAATTATTATGGAACATCGTGTCACCAAGGCATTTGAAAAAGTTGAAAAAGCATCAGTCAGTGTTCAAAAAATGGCAGATAATCTAGACAAAAACACCACCGGCTTAAGCCAATCCGTAAGCGCTGATTTACGTCAAAGCTTACAATCATTCAACCAATTACTTTTGCAGCTAAGCACTCTGACAGGCGAAATGCAAAAAATGACACAAACTTTTGAAAACAGCCCCAGCGACCTGATTTTTAAACGCACCCAACTTAAACCAGGCCCTGGCGAGGAGGGATACCATGACAATTAAGGTTTATTGGGTTGCTTCTTTTTCGCTATTATTGCTCACTGCCTGCATCCCTGAGCGAGTCGTTCCTCCACCGGAAATATACACTTTGTCACCGCAATGGAATGATAGTAAGCAAATCAATAAAGTACATCTTAACAATGGTGCAATAATCAAACTTGCGCCGATTTATGCACCCCAAGACCTGACCAGCAAAGACATTCTATATTCTGATGCTCCGTTCAGACGAAGCCACTACGCCTTCAGCCGTTGGAACGATAGCCCGACCAAACTGTTGCAAACACTGATTCAAGTCCGTCTCGAAAATAGCAACCTGTTCCAAGCAGTAATTCCTGCCGTCTCGGCATCAAAATCTGACTTGATTCTAGAAGCCACTCTACTAGACCTCAGCCACCGAATCTATGAAGATGGGAATTCTGAAGGTATTATCAGAATCAACTTTTATTTAATCGATAATTCAAATAACACTGTTTTGGCAACCAGGGAATTGGTTGCCAAAGTTCCCGCTTCTAAACAAAATGCTCGAGCAGCCGTCATTGCGTTAAACAAAGCGGCACAAAAAATTGCTGATGACCTTGTCAACTGGCTCGTTGCGCAGGTGAACCGACAAAAAAAACCTGCTACCTTGTGTTCTGGCATTTGCTAAGATGGCCCTGAACCAGCTATCCTTGAAGTCTCAGAACAAGAAAAAACGAGAAATATAATTTTTGCTTTTCTTAACAAAACCGATATTCAGGCCAAATGCCTTAACTGCGCCATTTTTTGGCCTACATGCTTAACTTGGTCATCATTAATAATTTCTTTCACTTTCGGGGAAAAATCTTCATCTTCTCGTGTTAAATGTTCTCTTTGCTGTTTTTCAAAGTCTTTTGCCAGGTCAATCAACTCATCATAATTGCTAATTAATTCCGGTTTACATAATTTTTCAGCTAATAATTTCCAGGCTTTTTCAATTTCTTCATGATCAAGAATCAGACGCTCCATCATGCCATCAACTAATGGCGATTTCCCGATTAATAAAGGAAATAATGCCTGTTCTTCATCCTGGTGATGCAAATGATTGGCGTGTTCATAGTAACAATATAGATTCATACATTGAATCGCCAAATCCTGGTTTATTCCGTGTTGCTTGATTTCATCAACCAGCTTCAACAGTTTCTCACCCGTTTGCAAAATATCTTCGTGATAAGTTTTTAACGCCACAAGACCGTTGGAAAAATCCTCAACAGGATCAATAAATCTAAATTCCATCACAACTCCAAATTCAAGAACTTCTATTCTACCGTATCTTTCCAAAAACCGGAGTACCAGACACCGCCTGGCACTCCTTTTTGGAAATATTATTTTGAGGCGGCAGAATATATCGTCTTGTCTTTTTCGCCGCTCACACTCAGTAATCCCCATGCCCCCCTGTCAATGCGGGTCAAAGCATGATCAACTAAAACGTAATCCCCCGGATAATCCATTTTTAATTCAACCATCGTGGCGCCACCATTAGGAATTACCGTTGTCTGGACATCATCAAGTATCTTATTAAAAGCAGCTTCAGGATAAACTTTATCAAAAATCTCACCAATCACATGAAACGAAGAAATTTTGGAAACCCCTCCATTACCAACAAACAGGCGTACCGTATCACCCACCTTGGCCTTAATCCCACCATTGTCTACCAACGCTCCTGTTCTGCCGTTAAAAACGATATATTCCGGTCTTTCCTGAATCATTTTCATGCCATCAAATTCCTGAAATTTTCTCTCTCCCATCATGCCTTTGGTATAAATTTCACCCTGCATTAAATAAAACTCTTTGTCTACTGGAGGCAATCCTTGTTCCGGCTCAACCAGAATCATGCCATACATCCCTAAAGCAATATGAGTCGGTGCATTTCCTGCAGCACAATGGTAAACATAAAGCCCGGGTTTCAATGCTTTAAATTGCATGGTTTTAGTCTTTCCCGGTTTTACTTCAGTTAATGCCGCACCACCACCCGGCCCTGTAACGGCATGCAAGTCAATTGAATGATCATGAGAACTGGATTTATCATTTTTTAACGATAGTTTAACGGTATCCCCAACCCGCACTCTTAAAAAAGGCCCTGGAACGGTACCATCAAAAGTCCAATAATGAAAAGGAGTCACTGGTGCGACATTAGAAACAACCTCTTTGGCAACCAAATTAATTTCAACCACTTTCGAGTGATTCCTGTTAATCGGACCAGGTATATCAGTAGGATCTTTACTGATATCCGAAACCCTCTCAAAAAAATTAGGATCCACTTTTTTATGAACATGAAAGCCATCCCCAGGCCCAAAAGAAAGCATATGCATTCCCATCGGCATTTGCATATCCATGGCCATTTTCATCGGAGGCTTGGAACTATCGCTAAAGTATGAAGAAACACCCCATATAACAGCCGCCAGAAGTACTATTATCCCTGTATAAATCACATGTGACTGCGGGTGATTCTTGATTTTATCGAAGCAAGAACAAATTATTGTTTTATTATTTTCAGTATTTGTTGTCATTTTATCCACCCCTCAGGATAAGCAGTTAGAAATCATCGCTTCCTTGCTACTCATGTATTTTCCCACAATTTTTACATGGAAAATATATTAGGTATTAAAAATATTACTTTTAAATGGATTCTGGAATGCTCGGGTTAAGGGATTCGTAGCAAGGCAAGTGGGAAATTGAGTAAGAAGAGAGAAATATCTTCATTTATTAGGGCTATTTCTGTCGTGTAAAGTCAAGAAATTATTTTAGTGACATGATTTATAAGAAACGGATTTCACCAATTGGACTGTTCAATCGATGGAGCCATTTCTGATTGTTCAGTCTATAGCTGCTTATAAATGGCTTTATTACCGAAAAATCGGGGCTGAAGCCGCTCCTACAGTATTTGTTTCAACTTGTGAAACCAAGCCCTGCGTTTCCGCCAGGGCTTGTTCCACCAAGGCTTCTGGAATATCAAGATTTTGACTCAAAGCAAGTATTCTGACAATTATATTAATCTGCTCTGCCGTCATTAACTGTTGCGGTAAAACCTCGCTGTACAACCAGACGGTGGCGTTTTCCTGTGCAGGAATTTGTTCCTTACCACTTGCTACCGCAGCAATCGCTAAAACTGTCGTTGCCAATATTTCCATTACCCCGGCATAACAGTTTTGTCCAACCAATAGTTCCGCTGATCTCAATTTATCCAACGCTATTTTCAGCAATGGATTGACAGCATCCGGTGAACTCTCTCCGGCTTCAAAAATGGTTTTGGTTTCAGAAACTGGTGAAGCTGCACCCAGTCGTTGTAAATTACTCAGGGTACTGGCAGCGATGACCACTACCGGTAAATCGGGTTCTGACAATTTCTGGGCAATAGTGTCATCATTCGGCTCGGTAATATTGACCACCACCAGCAGACCACCGCCAGAGGCCAAAATCCGCTCAATACGAAGGCCAAATGTCTGTTGAATTTTCAAGATTAACGACTGAACTTGCTGATTATCTTCCTGGCCTTGTTCTGTTTCTCGGGTTTCAGCAGTGTTCCCGGCAATAGCCAGAATCTCGGTTTTTTCTGGTTTTTTTTCGGTCTGCTCAGTCGAAGCAGTATCCTGCTCGTTACCGGCCAGATCATCAATAATGCTTTGCAACATTTTTTTGGATACGCCGACCACATCTTCACTCGCATCAGGACTAATCACATTGTCAAACAGATCGCGTTTGCCTTTTACCAGGCTCGCAACTTGCTGTTCATAAGAGTCCTCCGCCAGCAACAGAAAAATCTGGACATTCTGTTTTTGTCCCAGCCGGTGTATCCGTGCAATGCGTTGATCCAGCACTGCTGGATTCCACGGCATTTCCAGATTAATCAAGGCCGAAGCAGATTGCAGGTTTAGTCCGACACCGCCGGCATCGGTTGAAATAAAAACTTGTATGGAATCGTCATTTTGAAATTTATCCATTAACTCGCCCCGTTTGGATGTGGGTATCCCGCCATGCAATCTCACGCTGCCCAAACCCAACGAGCGCACCAGTGATTCAACCATTTCAGTCATCATCGCCCATTGCGAAAAAACCACCACTTTACGATTACTTTGCAGACACAGCTCTTCTAACAACCGTGATAATTCATCCAGCTTGGGCGATCCCACCGTTTCCTTATCGACCAAGCCAGCCGCATTACAAGCCATCCGTGCTTGCTGCAAGGCCGCCATCAGTTTATTGGATTCACTCGGCGTTAATGGCCTGCGTTTTGCTATCTGCGCTAATTGCCCAGCCGTTGCCATAGCCGAATTATGAATATCCTGCTGTACGGCTGTCATCGGAATATCGAGCCGTACTTCCGTTCTATCCGGCAGTTGATCACTGACCAAACTGCGATTGCGTCTCAACATCACTGGACTAATGCGCCGACGTAACTCGGACAGATTTCGATAACCGATGACTTTACCTCGCTCATCGGTCACATGAAAGTCCAGTAAACACCGCCATAATGGCCCTAAAATGCGAGCATCGACAACCTGGAGCAAACTGTATAAATCTTCAATCCGGTTTTCCAGCGGGGTACCAGTCAAAACAAAAACATATCGCGAAGGGATCAACTTAATCGTGGAGGCAATTTTGGTACGCCAATTTTTAATGCGTTGCGCTTCATCCAGAATCAGTAAATCTGGCTTTAGAGTTTCACTAATCACTGTCAGGTCTCTCATCACCAGTTCATAATTGACGATATAAAACAAAGCGTCAGCACGATATTGAACCATTCTGTTTTCCACCACGCCTTGGATAATTTGTACCGGTTGCGAGGTAAATTTTTCAATTTCCCTGGCCCATTGATGTTTTAAAGAAGCCGGGCAAACCACCAGCACTTTTTTTACCCCGGCATGGTCGGCAAGCCAGGTCGCTGCGGTAATCGCTTGCAAGGTTTTACCCAGGCCCATATCATCCGCGAGCAAGGCGCGCCCTCGGGAAGCAAGAAAAGCAACGCCTTCGGTTTGATATGGAAATAACCGGGCTTTAATACCTGGCAATACGCCATTTGCCTGAATAATCTGTTTTGTAATTTGTTCGGCTCTGAGTTGTTGCGCAGCATCTTCCGAACATTGTCGAACATGCAGTACCGCATCATCGCCAATCAACAAATCTTCACGGTCATTAAATTTTGCTGAAAAATAATTAAAGTCTTCGGGCAAACGGCCTTTAAAACAATTGTTTTCATCGAAAAATTCGCTCAGTTGCTCAGCAAGCTCAGCATCAATTTTCGCAATTTTATGTAACCGAATGACTGGTTCAGTTGCAGATTGCCAGGCCAGATAAACAAAAGAAACCGGCGAACCCAATGCCGACAGTTTTTTATAATCAGGCTGCTTTTTGGCGTAATGCAAAACTGCTTCGATATGTTTGCAAGTGCCCAAACGATTGGTAGCCAAATCCGGGCAGGTACAATAATTCTTGCGTTCATCCAAAGACCGGATGTGGACATGGTAGGCCATCTTTCGATAAGTTGCTGAAATTATAGACCTGGCCAACCAGACACCAAAGGCCAGATTACCGCTGATTAATTTCACATTGACTTCATTGCGACCTTTTTTAACCCGCTCCTTGATTGCTTCGTCAACTGCACCGCCCAGATTTTCCTGCTCCTTGTTGATGCAATAATCAGCATAGCTGTATAAGGTAGCGATAGCGTGTTTACAAATCTTTTCTTCGGATTCGCAGTCACAATAAGCCTCCAGCTGATTTTCATTATTAGGATATAGCTCTATCCAATAAGGCTGATCTTTTTTGGAACCTTCCACCTGGGCAGTCAATTGCCGGTCTTGCACATCCATCGCAAACACCCGGTTTTCCGTAAAATAAGCCAACCCTTGCATGACAGTTTCAGCGGTAGCCAGGGTATGTAATTGTTCGGTATCGTAGAGAAAGAAATCTGTAGTCATCATCATGAAATATCAGCTCTAATAACAAGCTATCATCATAACAAAACCACAAAGTTTTCCGTGATTTTTTGGCAACTTTTACTGGTACTGTCACACCCGAACACGACCATCATTGTCCAGAAAAACACCAAAAACCATTGAAATTTCAAATACCCCATCTAAGCTTGAACCTGAATCAGTGATTTCAATACCCTTAGGTTAAGCGAATATTTTTTCAACCAGTGATGAATCAAGAGTTTGCCTCTTGTACCGTAGTGAAGTTACGGATTCAGGTTGAATAAAATATCAAACTAAACAAGTGCATGTACAAACCTCACGCCAGAGATTTAAGAAAAGGCCGATATTCAGAAAATAACCGCATCTATCTGGTAACTACTGTGACGCACAAAAGACAGATATTTTTTAGCGATCTGTTTTTGGCAAGATGTTTAGTTCAGAGCCTTCGTAGCAAAATGAAATGGCTACACTTGGCCAAACAGTCGTATTGACGAACTGCTGCCATTGGTGCCAGAATTTATCAAAACAATTAAAAATGGTTAAATTCTAGATGGTAGCGCTGGACGCATACATTCAAAATTAATTTTTTGTTGGCAAGATCGCTATTACCTGTTTAGCTTCTCCTTTACTGGATGAAAAGAGATTAATAAAGCAGGTAATAAAACTAACACCAAGGGCATTTGCACAATTAGTCCAGAAACGATGGCGACTGCTAAAGGCTGTAACATTTCAGAGCCAGTACCTATTCCCATTGCCAAGGGCATCAGCGCTAAAATAGCCGCAATTGTGGTCATGGCAATGGGACGCATTCGATTATTACCTGCGGTTACCATACGTTGTACTGGGTTTTTTAAATCTGCTAAGCTTTGGTATTCTGAATAATAAAAAATACTGACTTCGGTGACGATTCCAATCACCATGGTCATACCCATGATGGCGGTAATATTTAATTCGATCTGGGTTAACCATAAGCCTATAAATACCGCAGAGACTGCCGTTAACGTTGTCAGCATCATGGCAACTGCGACATGAAATTGTTCGTACAAAAATAATAATAAGATAAAAACCAGTGCGACTGCTGATATAAAGACAATCATCAAATCGTGAAAGGCGATCCGCTGCTGTTCGTATAAGCCGCCTAATTTGTAATAGATGTGTTGCGATAGCATATTAGGTCGATCTAGTATTTTGATAATATCAGCAATGGTTGAGCCCATATCTCGACCACTAATCCGTGCTGTAACTGCCACCATTTGCTTTAAATTATCACGGACAATTTGTGTCTGACCGGTTTCTGTTGAAATTTGGGCAATTCGTTTAAGTGGCACCCAATGACCATCGGCTGATTTGATGCGGAGATGCTTGAGTGCCTGTGTTTTATTGCGTTTGTTTTTCGGTATCCACAAACGAAGATTGAGCATTTTTGGACCTTCTTGTAATTGCGTGGTCAGCTTACCTGTTAAATAATTATTGAGTGTTTGTTTGACGGCTTCTGGGTTAAGCCCTTCTAAAGCAGCTTTGTCACGCAACACCCGAATATTTAAGGCATCACCTGCGGGTATCACGCCATTATTAATATCAACAACGCCGGATATTTTTTCGATTGCCTGAGCCACTTTTTTTGCCTGTTGTTTCAGTAGTTGACTATCATCCGCATATAATTTAATTTCTATGGGTTGTGGTACGGCGGTCAGGTCGCCAATTAAGTCTTCCATTAGTTTAGCAAGTTCAATTTCCAAGCCAGGTACTTGCAGACTGACTTGTTCACGGATACTGTCCATAACCTCATCTAAAGAACGACGAGGAAACGCTTTTAAATGAATAAAAAAATCACCTTCATTCACTTCCGTAATAAACCCACCTAAAGCGGTACCTGTCCGACGTGAATAAGTGTCTACCTCAGGAATAGTCAGTAATATTTTTTCAACTTGTCTTAATAAACGATCTGTTTCAGAAAGAGACGTGCCTGGAGGCGCACGATAATCCAGAATAAATCCGCCTTCATCCATTGAGGGCATTAATCCTGAGCCGGTATGCTGCCAACTCAAGAAACCTCCGAGTAATAGTGGTAGCAATGCCATCAATATTAGCCAAGGTTTTGGTAATAACCGTTGTAAGAGCTGTTGATACCGTAAATGAAACCAGTGTGTCAGTTTTCCATCCCCTTCATGCTCGGTGTCTTTTTCTGTTAGGGTATGAGAAGCCAAAAGAGGCACGGCTAACCAGGCGATAATAAAAGAAATAAACAGTGCCGATGCCATAGTAATCGAAAGCGCTTTAAAAAAACTACCGCTAACACCTGATAAAAAAGCCAGTGGTGCAAAGATGATTATTGTTGATGCTGAAGAGCCCGCTAAGGGTTTGGTGAATTCATTGGCGGCTAGATGAATCCGCTCAAGATAAGTTCCGTCTGCTTCTCTCAAGCGGCGAATAATGTGTTCAATCATCACAATGGCATCATCAATAATCAGTGCGACAGCGGCCGCCATTCCTCCCAGAGTCATAATATTGAAACCAATACCCAGTAAATGAAGGATTAATACCGTTGTTGATAAGGCCATCGGTACAGTGATAGCCGCAATTAAGGTGACTTTAATATTTCTAAGAAAGACCAATAGTGTGATAATAGCCAAGCCTAAACCCATTAATAAGGCATCTTTTACACTTTGTGCCGATGCGGTAATTAAGCTGCTCTGGTCATACCATTTTGCAATATTAATATCAGTCGCCAGGGATTGTTTGATTTTGTTGAGCTGGCGTTGTGCTTGATGTGCAATTTCAACGGTATTGCTGCCTGGTTGCTGATTAATTTGAAATAAAACGGCATCTCGACCTTCTGCCGTAATGCGTTGCCATTGTGGAGCCGTGGTTTTAATGACTTGCGCAACATCATTTAAAAATACCAAGCCATTTTGACCGTTACGTAAAATAGTGCGTTCTATCTGTTTGACATTCTGAAATTGGGTGTTGGCCAAGACTAGGTATAATTTGTAATTTTGCTCTAAACGACCGACTGCCTGAATCACATTAGCCGCTGATAATGCTTGGCTAATATCAGCCATATTTAAACCCAAGGCATTAAGCCGTGCGAGATCGACAAGGACTTGATATTCAGCAACGGCACCACCTAAAATAGTGACTTTCGACACCCCAGGAATAGCGGATAAAACAGGTCTAATTTGATAAAGTGCAATATCTTTTAACTCAACCAAGCTGTGTTGTTTAGATGACAGGCTATAACCCAGAATTGGAAAAACAGTTGGGTCCATGCGCCGCACACCAAAAGCCAGTGCCGAGGGGAGTGTGGTGCGAATTTGATTAATGGCGGATTCAACCTGTAGCATGGCTGAGACCATATCAATACCCCATTTAAAATTAATGGCAATATCAGCACTGCCTCGGCTGGTTGTTGAGCGAATATTAAGCACACCGGGTACGGCACGTACAGCCTCTTCTACAGGGCGGCTCACCTGAACGGCCATGCGTTCGGCAGGCATATCGCCCGCATCAAGTTTAATCACCACTCTTGGAAAGGTAACTTGTGGAAACAAGCTGACAGGCAGTCTGAAAATTTCAAAAAAACCAGCAATAGCTAATAGCGTGAGTGCAAATAAGATTGAACGGCGATGATGATAAGCCCACTGTGTCATAGTCCATCCTTATCGTTAGCAGGCTTAATTGAAACAGCCATGCCTGGTTCCAGCTGGTAATTGCCTAGAACAACCACTTCATCCTGTGGGTTTAAATCCGACTGGATTAATTCGATAAAGTGCTCATTTTTCAGACCTGTTTGCACCCAATGTTTGATCGCATGACCGTCTTTTATAGAAAAAATAAAGTAGCGATCACCCTCAGGTAAAACGGCCTGCAAAGGAGCCAGTAATGCCTCGACGGAGGATACGATAATTTTCCCCTGCACAAAATCATTCATTAACAGGGTCTGGTTTGACTCAGGTTTAACAAAAACAGTGAGCAATCGAGTTGTAGGGTCAATTTGATGAGTGATTAATTTGATCCGTCCTTTAACGGGCTTTGAAGTGGATGTATTAACAGAGGTAATGAATACCCGTTGATCAATATGTAGTTGAGCATAATCTTCGGGCTCTATCCCCAGGCGTACCATCCATTGATTTTTGTCTATCAGTTGTAGCAGCGGTGCACCTGCTTGAAGAATTTGTCCTTGCTGAATGGTGGATGAATAAACAATACCCGTGCTGTTAGCGCGAATAGCCTGTTTTTTATTACCCCCTTGCTCACTCAGATTTTTAAGTGTTACCTGAGCTTGCTTTAAGCGTAGTTGAGAACCCACTAAATCTTGTTGAGTCGCTAATTTTAAATGCAGACGTTGTTGCAATAATTTATTTTCCTGAATAGCCGCACTTAATTCACTTTGTGCTCGCTTCCATTGTAAA
>CAZGYJ010000057.1:0-17246 GCA_964530345.1 uncultured Methylomonas sp. | reverse complement strand
TTTTTTCCTTTAAGCTCTTTTCAATTTTCTGGCCATGATGAACAGCCCCTTCCCATATTCATGATACCAATACCTATCCATCAAATAGATTCTAAGGAAGTATTAAACCAACATTCTTTTTAACGTTTCTGATTCTTTAACCGGTTTCGATGGAGGTTGCTGTTCACATTGCTCCAGAATTGGCTCAGCTTTCGCAACCAGTTGTTCCCTTTGTTCAGAAATTTGTTTTATCGCCGACTCAACTTCGACCTCAATTTTAGCCATTGCCTGTTCAAGCCCTTGCTTTAGCCCTTTTAACGCAGTTTTTTCCAATGAAGGTTTTAACTGTTTTCTCAGGAAAAAAGGCAGTAACCACGATAGAGCAATTAAAATCCCGCTGTGAATAGCAAAATTTGTCCCTAAATAGGCTTCGTCTGTCATGCTGCTATCATAAAAACCTTTTAGTACCTGATAACTTACCCAGGAAATGGCTGCTAACGGTAAAACAAACTCACAAAAACGTGCAAACTTCATAAAGAAGCGCTGTAGCTTGTTTCCTGGATTAACTAACGCTTGACGAGCAGCTAATTCAGTTTGTTCATGGACAATTTTTGCAGCTTTATCCCGATAGGATAAAAGCAATTGTTTAATTGGTTTTACTGGTAACTGCAATTGATCAGCCTTAACAATTAATTCATCCAGCTTATCAGTGAAACGACTCTGTGCCCACTCATCCCACAGTATCGATTTTTTATTGACGGGTTCTGATTCTGTATTGGTTTGCTTTTTGTATTTTGGCAGTAAATGTCCGGCCTGCTGCGCATAATATCCCGCCAAGATTTGCAAAGGCCATTCAAAGCCTTCCTGAAGAATTTTAACGGTTTCAGGCCAACTGGATTGCCAATGCTTGATCAGTTGTTTAAACCCGTCTGGCGATCCTGTTTTTTCCAGACTGTTTTGGAGTTTTTCTTTCAGGTCAATTTGCCTTACCTGTAAGCCTCTTGATTCAAGCTGTTCGATGACATGCTCATTGGCCAGCCCTTCAATTGTCGTTTGCAATTTTGCAAATTCATCTTGTGTCGTTATTGATGGATCTGAAAGGCAACTGGTGCGATAAACAATCGGATTTTCAAATCCTGCTTTCTTGAGTTGTTTAATGAAATCGTCATATTGTTCCGGCTGTCCCCTATCCCATTGGTTCAGCACGAAAATCCAGGCATGACGCCCCCCTTCTGCCAGTAAAATCCGCCAGGCTTTATTGTCTCTGTAGCGCTCAGGACTGACCACATAAATCAACACATCAATATGCGGCAGCCAGCCTAAAACCAGATCCCTGTTTTTGGCTTCGGTACTGTCAAAATCAGGCATATCAATCCAGATAATATTTTTCTTACTTTCATCATCGTGAGTTGACACTTTAATTTTGTCGATTGGCAAAGACTCAGGTAATTTAGACAATTCAACCGAATGATGTCGATATAATGTGACTTCTTTTGAAGTTGGCCGTTCAACGCCGGTTCTGGCAATTTCCTTACCAGCGAGCCGATTTAATAAAGTGCTCTTTCCAACGCCACTACCTCCCAGGAAGGCAACGATTAGTGGCCGGGAATGTGATTCGGCAAATAAAGAATCCGGTGTGCGCTCATCAAACTCAAGTAACAGCCTGGCATCTTGCTCAGAAAGCCAACCAGCCTGTACTGCTTCTTTAGCCCACTGCTTGGCCCTGGAAACTAAATCAGAATAATTGTAATCCATGTGGTTTTTGTTTGAGTTGTTGTTCTGCTTGTTCTAATTGTTCTGGAGAAATATTGAAATACCGATCTTTGTGCATCATTTTGGGAAATAACGTTAATGATCGTCTTAAAATTGTTGCAAACAATTTCTCTTTGACGGTATCGTGCTGCTTCTTTTTTAACTCAGCTTCCAGTCGATGCATATAGGCTCCGATTGAGCTTTCTGCCAGTATTGATGTTACCGACAACATCGCTGGAGCCACGACCAGATCATGCAATCCGATGCCTCCTGTATATAACGCCAAAGCCAGAGCTGCTGCATCGGTAGTAACACGTGTTGCCCTCAAAGTATTTAAAATTGCAGGCTGATCATCCAGCTTATTGTATAAACGCTGTGCAGTTGATTCTATTTCTTGTGAAAAATCCTGATGATATGCATTCACTGATAATTGAAATTGCTCCAGAATCTGTTCACGCTGTTGGCGTAAAAGTGCGTTAACTTCTTTCCACCATTGCCGCTTTTCAGGTTCTTTTTCCATTCTGTCTAATACCTGATCAGCCACTTGTATCAAAAAATGTTCAGCAATCTGGTTGAGCAGTGCCACTTCATGGCTATGTTCTGCGGTCTTTCTGGATTTCGATCCAATACCAAAAATTTTTCTTGCCGGCCATGTCAGAACCCTGCGGGTTTTAGCCATTGCCTTGGCAATACCAGGAAGCTCAAGCAGGGTTAATAATTTAGCAAGTGCATTTTGAAAAGTTTCATAATGGTTGGGATGATCCAGATAATCACGCTGATAACTAACCATCGCGTCTTTTAGACAATTATCGATAATTCCCTGCCATTCATCGGCTACAGTAAATTCCGCCCTCACTGGTTCAACCCAATCAGGCCAATGTTGTTTTAAAAATTGGAATTGATGCTGTTCATGTTGCTTGCGCTGATGTTTGCTGAAAAGACGATTAATCAAGGCTCTGTCTAGTTGATCCGCAGCAGGTGATCCTTGTTTCTGATAATACAAAGGAATTACAGTCGGTAAATTATCCTTGCGAGATTGACGCCATTTTTCTTCCAGCGACCTCAAAACAATATCTTGACTGTCTTCAAGCAGTTTGTTGACAATTATTAAAGTTGGCTGACCGAAACCTTCAATCAGTTTCATGATTTCCCAGACTGACTGATCAGCATATTTTTCTTTACTGACTACCAGTACGATAACATCTGCCAATGCAATCGTTTTTAGCACACCTTCCCGGTATTGTGTCGCATCAATTGAATCAAAATCTGCAGAATCCCAAAGCATGCCGGATGGCAAAGATTTAGAATTGACATGGGTAATGGAAAAACGATTGTAAGCATCGTGGCTTAACTGACTTTGTTGTACTTTCTTGAAGGGAGAAAAATAATTTTCAAGCCAGATAAATTCCTGATCCTTCAGATTTATAGCAAAACTTTGTGGATGTGCCGTGTAACCAGCCAAAGCGCTTACTCCTGCAGCGCTGCTATCTAACAGCAGGTTGACCACGGAACTTTTTCCGGCCTGGGTAGGTCCTATCACCGCTATTTGAATTGGATGTTGTTTCTGGTCTTTGTTTAATATGCCTTTTTTAATAAAAGCTTCCGCAAGGCTCAGAGAATCAATTCTATCCTGGTAACTCTCCTTGGTCGAATCTTCTAAGTCACCGCTTTGTATAATTGAGCGGTATCGCTGCTTTAATATTTGAATAAATTCCAGCATGGCATCCTGGCTAATCGGTTTATAATAGCCGAGTATTTTACTTTGTTTCTATTAACAAAATAAATCTGCGGCATTTACGTAAGACTGTTGTTTGAAATGAAGTCCTGTGACGTAGTGAAATCACGGATTCAGGTAAAATTTAACAGTAATAATAACAAAAAGTAATTATTGATATATCTAATTATATAATTTTAGAGGTTTAAATTATGAGGAAATTATCTGTTTTCATACTTGTCATCAGCTGCCTACTGATTATCAGTTGTGGCAGGAGTAATCAGATCAATGGTACGTCAACACGAACTGCATACCGCTCTGTCAAAGGTATAAGAAACTATTTACCCGTCGACAAACGTATTGAATTTGAAATCTCCTTTTGGTCGATGCGCGACACCTATCGCGATGACGATGAATTTCTGGAGATGGTTGATGGTAAGACACCTGATGAAATTATTGAGGTTGGTAAACAAATCTTCCAGGATCGTAAGGCCTTGGGCGTCAAGGAATATCGTGAATTTTCCAGCTGGGAACAAATGATTGCCAAATATACACAAGAGCGTATTGATCAAGGAAAAGCCATGAAAAAATCAAGAGACCCTCGTGATAACCATACCATAATCTATAAACACCATAGCATGTAAAGCTTTAAAATATCTTTTTTCAGAAAACCAGACGTTGTTTTCATTATCGAGAAAATATCTGATAATACAAACAATACTGTTTTAGCGCTTTAAAAAAGGAGACCTTATGAAGGAAATTTTGATTGGAGGTAGTGACACGCATCAAGTGATGATGAATGCCGCAATGGGTAATCGACATGGAATGATTTCAGGTGCCACTGGAAGTGGAAAAACGGTGACATTGCAAATCCTTGCAGAAGGATTTTCCAGAATTGGCGTACCGGTTTTTCTTGCTGATATCAAAGGAGATCTTTCCGGCATCACAACAGCAGGAAAACCGCATGATAAAATCACCGAACGCATTAATAAAATCGGAATAAAAGATTTTAACTTCCGTGGTAATCCTGCCGTATTTTGGGATGTTTTTGGCAAAACTGGACACCCTGTTCGAACCACGATTTCTGATATTGGCCCGTTACTACTTAGCAATCTTCTAGAATTGAATGATACCCAGTCAGGGGTAATCTACAGCTGTTTTAAAATTGCTGATGATGAAGGTTTGTTGCTATTGGATCTTAAAGATCTGAGGTCAATGCTTAGCTGGATGGGTGACAATGCAAAGGAACTGCGCTCTGAATATGGCAATATTTCCTCGGCAAGTATTGGCGCAATTCAACGCCGTCTGTTAGTTCTGGAAGAACAAGGCGCGGAACAGTTTTTTGGCGAACCGGCTGTTCAACTGGATGATTTATGTAAAACAGATTTTTCTGGTAATGGCGTTATCAGTATCCTTGATGCAACTGATCTGAGTAATAACTCTCCAAAATTATATGCAACTTTTCTTTTATGGCTGCTCTCAGAAATTTTTGAAACATTTCCTGAAGTCGGCGATGCTGAAGCACCAAAACTGGTATTGTTTTTTGATGAGGCGCATCTGCTATTTGATAATGCTCCCAGGGTTTTAGTTGAAAAAATTGAACAAATTGTGCGTTTAATTCGCTCCAAAGGGGTTGGTGTTTATTTCATTAGCCAAAGTCCACTCGATGTTCCTGAAGATATTCTTGGGCAGTTAGGTTTAAAAATTCAACATACGTTACGAGCATATACTCCAAAAGACAAAAAAGTCATTAAAGCCGTTGCCGAAACTTTTCGCGCCAACCCAAAGCTGGATACCGAATCTGTTATTACCGAGTTAAAAACTGGTGAAGCTTTGGTTTCAACGTTAAACCTGGATGGCAGCCCGACGCCAGTAGAAAGGGTCTTGATCAGACCACCTGAATCTCAAATGGGTCCGATTTCTGAAGTACAAAGAAATGAATTTATTTCCCGATCACCACTGCAAGGTAAATACGAGCAGGAAATTGACAGGGAATCAGCTTATGAATTATTAAAACAGCGGGCAGAACAACTGGCAGAACAACAACAAGATGAACCCAAGAAATCCAAACGTTCACGTGGCCGACAAAGTGTTGGTGAAGCCATGTTAAAAAGTGCAGCCAGAAGCATCGGCAGCCAACTTGGCAGACAGATTATTCGTGGAATTTTAGGTTCTTTACTTGGCGGCCGGCGTTAAAAATCGAAATTATTTAAAAATAGTGGTTTAAATTTCTAGCTAAGATTTTCATACCTAATGTTAGCAATTGAAATTGTTCACGCAGGAACCAATGGAAAATTACGGCCAACATGCAGGAAGACGCCAAATCCTAAGGAAACTGAAGTTTTAATTAAAGTTGCGGCAGCGGGTATAAACCGCCCGGATATCATGCAACGCAAGGGACTTTATCCACCACCTGAAGGCAGCACAGATATTCCTGGACTTGAAATCTCTGGAACCGTTATTGAGCAAGGGAAGCAAGTTACAAAAATAAATATTGGGGATAAAGTTTGTGCATTAGTTACCGGCGGAGGGTATGCTGAATATTGTCTGGCTGATGAAAACTTATGCCTTCCTCTCCCTGATGGATTTTCTTTAGTACAAGCCGCAGCAATTCCTGAAACTTTTTTTACTGTCTGGAGTAATATTTTTGATCGTGCCAACTTAGTAGCAGGTGAAACTCTGCTAGTTCATGGTGGCACCAGCGGTATTGGTACAACTGCCATTCAATTGGCAAAAAGTTTTGGCGCTGAAATTTTTGTCACTGCAGGCACAGATGACAAATGTCAATTTTGCCAACAACTTGGTGCAGATGCGGCAATTAATTATAAAAAAGAGGATTTTGTCGAAGAAATCAGCATTATCACAGAAAAAAATGGGGTCAACGTGATTCTTGATATTATTGGTGGAGATTATTTTCCTAGAAATCTAAAATGTTTGGCAGAAGAAGGCAAATTAGTGCAGATCGCCATTCAAAATGGCGCTAAGTCTGAAATTAACTTGCTCCCTATTATGTTAAAGCGATTGACTATTACTGGTTCAACTTTAAGATCAAGAGAAATTAGTTTTAAAACAAGAATTGCAAAACAACTGCTAAAAAATGTTTGGCCATTGTTTGAATCAGGTAAAATCAAACCGGTGATTTATACTACTTTCCCTTTAACCGAAGCAAGTAAAGCGCACGAACTAATAGAAAGCAGTCAACATATTGGTAAAATCGTTCTTACCATTGATTAATGCACTTACTTTTATACGAGGAACTTATGCTATTTAGCACTACACCAGATTTACCCGGCAAAGAAATTTCAGAATGCCTTGGAGTTGTCACTGGCAATGTTGTCCAATCCAAAAATGTCGGCAGAGACATCATGGCTGGTTTGAAAGGTTTGGTTGGCGGAGAAATTAAAGGCTATACTGAAATGCTTTCAGAAGCGCGCGATAAAGCTATTATCCGAATGGTCGAACAGGCTGAAGAAAAAGGTGCTGATGCCATTGTAAATATTCGTTTTACCACTAGTGCTATCATGGCTAATGCTTCAGAAATTCTGGCTTACGGAACTGCGGTTAAAATAAAGTAGTGGCAGTCTTGCTTTTTCATTTGCGTGGTGTTCCCGAGGATGAGGCGCAAGAAGTTAAGGAGCTTTTGAGCCAGAATGATATTCTTTTCTATGAAACATTCCCCGGCAATTGGGGAATTTCAACCCCTGCACTTTGGCTGAATGATAAATCACAATTATCAAAAGCCAAAAAGTTACTCCATCATTATCAGCTTCAAAGGCAAGCCGAATCCAAAGCAGAATATCAACGCCAGTTAGCGGAAGGAAAAAACAAGACCATTGCAGATAGTTTCAAGAAACATCCCTTCCGCTTCATTCTTTATTTTACCTTGATATTCTTTGTCCTTTACATTTCAGTACGATTAGTCATCGATCTGGGTGCTTTTTAAACCATCTCAAACATAAACTTCCCCTGAATAGATAAGGTTAATTTATGAAAGTGTGATGTATATCGCATTTTTCACCTATATTAGTAAATATAAATGTTATTTAAGTAAAATTTAAGTTTTAATATTACTTTGAAAAAAACTATTATTTCTAACTAAAATCTGGATCCGTGATTTCAATGCGGATAGCAGTTCGCAAAATATTGGTTTCGCACGACATGAAAAAATCTTAGCTTTGCCTTAGGATTAAGCGGGCATTTTTTCAATCCGTGATGAATCGATAGCTTGTCATCTGTGCCGTAGTGAAGTCACTGATTCAGGTAAAAATAACAAGGTGAAAAATGTCTTATCTATATAAAATCATCAAGCCCTTTTTAACTTTCTTGCTGCTTTTAATGTTAATAAATTCAGCTAGGGCTTCAATAACGTTATCAATAGAAGGCCCGGAATTAACAAATAATACCAATGGAAATACATTTGCTAATTCCGGTCTTGAATTTATTGCTCTAGCTGATATAACGCTGGACAGCTTTACTTTTCAGAACCAGGGAAAAGCAGATACAATCAGATTAATGAATAGCGATGGTGACATTCTATATTCTTATGAAAGTCCAAATGGAGAGATCAGTCACCAGGCAAATGTATTTTGGGATCTGCAAGAAAATCAAACTTATGTTCTTTATTCTGAAGATGCTAATAACGGCAGATGGACATATTATACCGCTTACCCCACTCAAAATGACCACTTAAAGATTAATGGAAGTCACCTGACCAATGGGCTTACAAATATATTCTGGTTTAATTTTAATGATTTAAAAACCACCTATACCGATCCAGCTCCAGTTATTGAAACACCTTTACCCGCAGCAATTTGGCTATTCGGTAGCAGCTTATTGTTATTAGGATTTAAAAGAAAAAAAGCTTTGTAGTCCTTTTTCTAAAATTTTCATGAAAAACCAGGCCAGCAAACCGGACATTCTGGCTTGGTTTTGTAACAATCATCGACGCCCATACAAATCAACCATATGTGCGAGTCTGTTAGATTTTTCTTCAGTGACTTGTTCCCAGTTAAAGCGCCATAACCAATTTCCTTCGGTAGTACCTGGGGTATTCATTCTGTCAGCACTCCCCAAGCCCAGTACATCTTGCATGGGAATAACGGCAAGATTGGCGATGGATTCAAACGCAGCATGCACTAAGGCATAAGGCATTTCCATTTGAGGAAATCCTAAATATTCATAAACGTAATGCTTTCTATCTTCCGGAAGTGATTCAAACCAACCCAATGTTGTATCATTATCATGGGTTCCAGTATAAACCACGCAATTCTCAGTATGATTATGCGGTAGATAAGGATTGTCAGTTCCACCATCAAATGCAAATTGCAAGATTTTCATGCCTGGCAGGCCGAATTGATCTCTTAATTCCTCAACTTCAGCTGTGATAACGCCTAAATCCTCAGCAACCAGCGGGATTGAACCAAAGGTTTCCTTAAACCTGTTCAACAATGATTCTCCTGGTGCTTTTACCCAGGTGCCGTTTATTGCAGTTTCTTCATCGGCAGGAATCTCCCAAGCCGCTTCTAACCCCCTAAAATGATCAATTCTGACAATATCAAACAATTCCAGCTGGGTTTGCATGCGTTCTATCCACCATTGAAAACCAGTGTCCTGCATATAATTCCAGTCATAATGAGGATTACCCCAGCGCTGACCGGTTTCTGAAAAATAATCAGGAGGTACGCCAGCAACGACTGTCATTTTTTTCTCTGCATTGAGCTTGAAGTATTCAGGATGGGCCCATACTTCAGCACTATCATAAGCAACAAAAATAGGTATATCGCCAAATAATAAAACCCCTTTTTGTTTTGCGTATTTGCGTAATTCATGCCATTGACAAAAAAACACATATTGCTCAAATTTGATTTCTTCAATCTCTGCAGAAAGCCTAAATGAAGCTTCCAACAATGGAGTCTTTTTTCTATCCCTGAACTGTTCGGGCCAGTCAAACCAGCCTCTTTGATTAAATTGTTGTTTCAAGGCTATAAAAAGTGAGAAATCATCTAACCAGTCAGCCTTTTCATGACAGAATTTTTTGAAATTACGTTTATCGCTTTCTTTTGAAAAAATCAGAAAATCTTGGTAAGCATGCTTAAGCAAATCTTTTCTGGATAAGCCATCAATTTCTGTTCCCTCATCAGTATCCAGAACATTTAACCAACCTTTTTTCTGCAACCAGTCAAGATTAATTAATGCCGGATTTCCGGCATGAGCTGAAAGACATTGATAGGGGGAACCATCATCATGAGGCATTCCTAACGGCAAAGTTTGCCAAACCGATACCCCAGTATCATTTAAAAAATCAATAAACTGATACGCTTCTTTACCTAAATCCCCATTACCGCCGGTGCCGGGTAATGATGTTATGTGTAATAAAATCCCGGCTCTACGTTTTTCAAGCATTCTCAATACTACCCGGTAACATAGCCCCTCCTCTGGCAGGGTCACCTGAGCCTTGGGTGAAAGTTAAAGACAAATATGCAGGCGGCTCTTCACCCAGCAAATGATAAAGATTTGATAAATTCAAGCGAAATTGTTTCTCAAAATTGCTGACAGCTTCTCCTGGGTTATAATCGCCAAACCACCAGAACCAATCCGAACCTTCACACACGGCCAGCTGTTTTTCTGCTAGCAGTATCTTTTTCTTGTTCAATCGACCAGAAGAAATAACATTGTCAAAACATTTTTTGGCCTCAATTAACATATCCCAGCCACGATTTTTTTCAGGGTCACCAACCCATGTAGAAAAAGTGCCATAAACCCAGCTTCCAGCGACCAGGTGAGGTATTGTTTTGGTTTCAAAGCCAGTTTCCAGACATTCCGAAAAAGTGCTTAATTCAAAATCCGGACTTTCAGAGAAATTCTTGTATAAAGCATCAAGAAAATGATAGCCGTTATCTGGAAAATATTCCCAGGCATTTTCACCATCCAGGATAATTGAAACAACGCTGGCATCAGGATCTTGAGCGGCAATTTGACGCAAATGTTCTGCCAAATCTGCAACCGCATGATCAGCATGCCATTTGGAATAATCAAAACCAATTAGATCAGAGAGGCCATCATCCCTGAAAAAACCGGTTATTTGAGTATCTTTTAACTGAAATGGCTGATGGATAGTTTCATTTTCCATTTGTGAGCGGTGAAGACTATTACGTAGCACATTGCCACCGCTTGCAAACCACTGAAATCCAGAATCAGATAAAAGTTTAATCGTCTGTTCGCTAATACTACCTTCTGAAGGCCAACACCCTTTAGGTGTAAAACCAAAAAAATGTTTAAAGCATTCAATACCTTTTTCAATTTGCCATCTAACTCGCGACTCTCCGCCTGGGTAATTGCCCAGCTCAGGTAAAGGAGCATCAGGCATAGCTTCGTGAGTGCTGTTCATATCCAGCATCAGCGGCATAATCGGATGCGCATAAGGGGTTACCGACAATTCTATTTGACCATGTGTGGCCAAAGTTCGATATCTGCAAATTAATTTAGTGCAGATTTCTCCGATAATTTCCAGTAATTCTAATCGTTCGTGCAGCGTGAAACGATTTCCTTTTTCAATTAGCCGCTTGACTCTGTTATCAGTTAATTTAATTGATTCACCCATCCACGCCAGATGATACCAGCACAGAATATCCGCAATAAATTGGGAACTGATATATTGCATAGCATCGTGATTTGCTTGTAGCCAATTCGCCATATCTGCAAGCTTTTGATAAGGAGGATAACGATCGATTAAGCGTTCTCGATTTGCCCGCAAACAATTGTTAATAATTTCCAGGCGTTTATCAGCTTCAGGTGGGAAAGCAGGAGCAACTAATGCAGCTAATAAAGGATCACTGATAGTAACCCGATCCTGCAAATAATGATTAATTTGGTTAGCATAATCCTCAATTTGCTCCAGCAAAATAGGAGCAAAATTAATTACCGCTTTTGCTTGTGGATGCGCCTCAAGGTGTGCTGCCATGTCTGCATAGTCCTTGATGACATGCAAATAAGTCCAGGGAAGCTTATATTCGCCTGTGAGTAAATCCCGGTATTCGGGTTGGTGCATGTGCCAGCAAAAAACGACTTTCAGCTTTTTTCTATCGGACATAATGCCTTTTTTGTCCTAACATCTCAGGAGTTACCAATACTACACCACCGGGACTGACATGAAAGCGTTTTGCATCTTCCTCTAGATCTTGCCCAATCACCATGCCTTCTGGGATATTACAACCTTTTTCAATGATTGCTTTACTGATTTTACAATGTCGGCCGATATTTGATTCTGGCAATATCACCGAATGCTCAACCAGTGAAAAGGAGTTAACTCTTACTTTTGAAAACAATAAAGAATGCCTGACTGTCGCGCCTGATACGATACATCCTCCTGAAACCATTGAGTCAACAGCTTGTCCTCGGCGATCATCATCATCAAATACAAATTTAGCAGGTGGCGTTTGGTCTTGATAAGTCCAGATTGGCCAGGTGTGATCATACAAGTTCAAATTCGGATTGACGCCAATTAGTTCCATATTGGCTTTCCAATAGGCATCGATGGTACCCACATCACGCCAGTAACTTTGCTGACCTTGTATATCCAGGAAAGGATAGGCATTTACGCGATAATTATTAATGACCGAAGGTATAATATCGTTTCCAAAGTCACGGCTTGAATCTTTGATATCAGCATCCTTGATCAATTGCTCAAATAAAAATCCGGCATTAAAAATATAAATTCCCATGGAAGCCAAAGCCGTATCTTTTCTACCTGGCATCACGGGAGGGTTTTCCGGCTTTTCCACAAAAGCTTTAACGCGCCGATCGTCATCAACATCCATCACGCCAAAAGCAGAAGCCTCCTCAAGCGAAACTTCCAGACAGCCAATCGTCAAATCTGCTTCATTTTCAACATGGTCAAGCAGCATGGCGCCATAATCCATCTTGTAAATATGATCGCCTGCCAGGACTAAAATAAATTCGGGATTACGGGTTCTGAGGATATCGATATTTTGAAAGACAGCGTCCGCAGTTCCTTCATACCAGGAAGTTTCGATACGTTGTTGGGCAGGAAGCAAATCAACATATTCGCCAAATTCGCCTCTCAAAAACCCCCAACCAAGCTGAATATGGCGAATTAAAGAGTCGGCTTTATATTGTGTCAAAACACCTATTTTGCGAATTCCGGAATTAATACAATTTGATAACGGGAAATCAATAATACGAAATTTACCACCAAAAGGCACAGCAGGTTTAGCACGCCAATCGGTCATATTATGCAATCGTGATCCTCGCCCTCCGGCTAAAATTAAAGCAATGGTATTACGTGTTAAATGTGTTGGCAAATGATCTAGGTTTTGATGTTTTGACCTTGGCATAAATCCCCCTACTTGATAAAAACGATGCTTCCTTAATTGATTTTATTTGTTACTATGATATCCAGTCAACACTACTATACCGAGGCATTGCCAAATGAACAAGCCAACAAAAAAAAATAAGCTTGATCCAGATCAAACAAAAATAATAAATGCCAACCATCATGATCCATTTTCTGTCTTAGGACGACATTCAGATGGAAAAGCAACAAAAATTACAGTTTTTCTTCCTTATGCAGAGTCTGTGGTTTTGTACGATACCAAGCAATCATTTAACAGAATTTCTGGCACTGATTTGTTCGAATTGATTACTGAACAAGAATTGCCAGGACATTATTTACTGCAATGGCTGGACAAAGATGGCGGCGAGCATAAAAATTATGATCCTTATGATTTTGGCCCACAAATGTCAGATCTCGATCAACATCTTTTTGCGGAAGGAAATCACTGGCATATTTATCAAAAGCTTGGCGCACATATTCGCCTAGTCGATGATATTAATGGTGTATATTTTGCAGTTTGGGCGCCAAATGCTGGAAGAGTCAGTGTTGTAGGTGACTTTAATCGCTGGGATGGCCGTTGTAATCCAATGCGAAGTTTAGGAGGCAGTGGCATCTGGGAGATTTTCATGCCTGACCTAGATGTTGGCTGTTTATATAAATTTGAGATCTTGAATCGTGCCAGCAGTGAAATTCTGGTGAAAACAGATCCTTATGGCCAGCAATTTGAATTTCGCCCCAAAACTTCCTCGATCGTCGTCAAAGAAGATGAATATCAATGGCAGGATTACAAATGGATGCGGCAGCGATTAAAATTTGACTGGCAACACCAGCCATTATCAATCTACGAAATACACCTTGGATCCTGGCGCAGAGATGCCCAGGGAAACTTTCTCAACTATAAAGAACTTGCTAAACAATTAGTTGATTATGTCAAAGATCTTGGATTTACGCATATTGAGCTGCTTCCGATTACAGAACATCCATTAGATATTTCCTGGGGCTATCAAACAACTGGGTATTTTGCACCGACCAGCCGTTTTGGCTCACCGGATGATTTCAGATTTTTTGTCGATTACTGTCACCAGAATGACATTGGTGTCATGCTGGATTGGGTGCCTGCTCATTTTCCCAAAGACAGTTTTGCCTTGGCCAGATTTGACGGCAGCGCTCTCTATGAACATGAAGATCCGCGCAAAGGTGAACACCGAGACTGGGGAACACTTATTTACAACTATGGACGGAATGAAGTCAAAAACTTTCTGCTATCCAGTGCTTTTTTCTGGCTGGAAGAATTCCATATCGACGGTTTGAGAGTCGATGCAGTTGCTTCCATGCTTTATCTGGATTATTCCCGGGAACCGAATGACTGGATTCCTAATATGTATGGCGGCAATGAAAATCTTGAAGCCATAGATTTTATCAGACACATGAATACCGTTACTCATGAACAACACCCGGGGACGGTTGTCATGGCGGAAGAATCTACAGCATGGCCTCAGGTTACCAGACCGACATGGACTGGCGGTTTGGGCTTTTCAATGAAATGGAATATGGGCTGGATGCATGACACCCTGAGCTACATAAGCCAAGACCCGGTTCACCGGAAACATCATCATGACCAGCTAACTTTCGGCTTGCTTTACGCCTTTACCGAAAATTTCATTTTGCCTTTTTCCCATGATGAAGTGGTTCATGGCAAGGGCTCCCTGCTAAATAAAATGCCCGGTGATGAATGGCAGCGTTTTGCCAACCTTAGGCTGCTATATACTTTTATGTTCACTTATCCCGGCAAGAAATTGTTGTTTATGGGCTGCGAATTTGGCCAAGGTACGGAATGGAATTCCAACCATTCACTAGATTGGTATGTATTGGATTATCCGCATCATCAAGGTGTTAAAACGCTTGTTAAAGATTTGAATAAACTCTACAGCCATCATCCAGCACTTTATCAATATGATTTTGATCAGGAAGGCTTCAAGTGGGTTGACTGTCATGATTATGAACAATCCATTATTAGTTATATTCGAACTAATGGTCAGGAAAATTTACTGGTGGTCTTTAACTTTACCCCGATTCCGAGACACAATTATCGTATTGGCGTTCCAGAAGCCGGCACATATCATGAAATTTTAAATTCTGATTCCAGCTTTTATGACGGTTCCAATATCGGTAATGGATATGTACTTTCTGAACCCATGCCATGGATGGGACAAGATCATTCGGTGGTTCTGACCCTTCCGCCTTTAGCCGGAATTGTATTAAAACGATAACTTTGCTTTTTCACCAAAATAATAATGAAGAAAATACTTTTTGTTACCAGCGAAGCCCATCCACTGATTAAAACAGGCGGGCTTGCTGATGTTGCTGGGAGCTTACCCAAAGCACTCACTGAATTAGGCCAGGATGTACGTCTGATTATCCCCTATTATCAAGCTGTTTCGCTTGAACAGGAGCCAACTTTTCGCTCTGCAATTCGGGTGGATAACCGTGATATTAATATTTTAGAAACCCGCTTGCCTGATACTGACGTTATAACCTGGTTAGTCGATTATCCAGAATTGTATGGGACGCCAGGGAATCCTTATGTGGATGAACAAGGCGAACCCTGGGAAAATATTGCGGAACGTTTTGCGGTATTCAGTCGCGTAGCTGTTGAAATTGCTATGAACAGAGCCAATTTGGATTGGAAACCGGACATCGCTCATTGTAATGACTGGCAAAGCGGGCTTGTTCCTGCATTACTTTCTTTAGAACAAGACGCTCCTAAATCTATTTTTACTATCCACAATTTGGCCTATCAAGGGCTTTTTCCCAGTACGACCTATCATGCACTGAATCTTCCCGGACAATTGTGGAATCCCGCGGGTTTAGAATTTCATGAAATGCTTTCCTTTATCAAAGGCGGTTTGGTTTATTCAGATCGAATTACAACTGTCAGCCCTACCTATGCACAGGAAATTCAAACACCTGAGTTTGGCTATGGATTGGAAGGTCTGCTCAGCCATAATCATGAAAAACTAAGCGGCATTATCAATGGCATTGACATGGAGGACTGGAACCCTGAAACTGATGCCGCAATATATCAACAATACAATGATACCGATCTGGACAAGAAACAGATCAATAAAACCGAATTACAAAAACACAGCGGTT
Source organism: uncultured Methylomonas sp. (assembly GCA_964530345.1). Lineage (GTDB taxonomy): Bacteria > Pseudomonadota > Gammaproteobacteria > Methylococcales > Methylomonadaceae > JALSJK01. Next base: position 1,296 of record CAZGYJ010000057.1, on the reverse strand, counting down.
TGCCTGTTGATCCTGAAATTCCACTTTTTGGACTAGTCAGTCGTCTGGTAGAACAAAAAGGTATCGATTTATTGGTTGAAATTTTACCGGAAATTGTAACAATCCCGATCCAGATGGTTTTGCTGGGCAGTGGTGACAGTAGTCTGGAGCATCAATTAAACGGACTATCACGCCTGTATCCTGATAAAGTTGCTGTTACCATTGGCTATAATGAAAAACTTGCTCATCAGATTGAAGCAGGCATTGACATTTTTCTAATGCCTTCGCGTTTTGAACCGTGTGGACTGAATCAAATGTATAGTCAACGTTATGGAACAATTCCACTGGTTCGTCGAACAGGCGGGTTAGCCGATACTGTTGTGGATGCCATACCAGATACACTGAAGGATAAAAGTGCTACAGGTATTGTTTTTGACGAACCCAGCACAGGAGCATTACAGGAATCCATCAAAAGATCTTTGCTTTTATATAACGATAAAAAAACCTGGCGAAACATGCAAAAAACCGCCATGAGCAAGGATTTTTCCTGGCAAAACAGTGCCAAACAATATCTAAAACTGTACGAATCAATTTAATGAAAGCATTGGTGATCTTGTTTCTGCTGACGTTCAGCCTTTTCAATCAGGCAAATGCAGAAATGGAGATCATCAGCATTAAAAATCGTCCGGCTACAGAGATAAAAAATTTACTATTGCCACTTTTACAACCGGAAGAAAGAGTTGTTGCCAGCGGTTCTAATCTGATCTTACGAGCAGCACCTGAGAGATTATTTGAAATCCAAACCATAATTGAAAAACTGGATTCAGCTCAAGAGAATCTGGTCATTACCGTTGTTCAAGGCCGCGATATATCAGCTGAACAATTTAATATTGCCGCAAGAGTACAAGCCAAAATAAATTCAAATGACAGTGCCAATAAAAATTTTCGATTTGATGCCAAAATAAGAAAAACCAAAAGCAAAGATCAAAAGCAAAATACCCAAACCCTAAAAACCATAGATGGCCAGCCCGCCCATATAAAAATAGGGACAGTTCGACCCATTCAGGATGTTTATATCCATCCTTCCCAATATGGGAATCCAGCTATTACTTCTGAAACCCATTATCTAGAAACCAGTACTGGATTTATTGTTACCCCAAGATTGGTTGGTCAGGACCAGGTGATTTTAGATATAGCCCCTTGGTCTGATAATTATAATCATCAGCAAATAGATACCCAGGACATGCACACTGTTGTCAGGGTTAGGCTGGGAGAATGGCTTGAAATTGGCGGAAACACAGAAAATTACCATTCAGA
>CAZGYJ010000056.1:11553-17518 GCA_964530345.1 uncultured Methylomonas sp. | reverse complement strand
GTTAGTTTACTATATGGAATGGTTAATCAGTCGCCGTCTAAAGTAGTGGAGATTCTTGAAGACTGGTCCGGCTATGCTTATACCGATGAACAAGTTCTTGTGACCGAAATTGATGCATTTGTAGAACAGTATAGTTCTTTGCCGCTTAAAAAATTGAGTTTGCCAATGATGATGAGCGACTTAATGAGCATTTTAAGAAATCACAATCTGATTTTGCCTTCTGATCTGGCTTTATTAATCAAAGCTTATATCACGTTGGACGGCCTTGGTCGTCATCTTGATCCTGATTTTAATACATTAGTTTTTGCCAAGCCTTATGTGGAAAAGATTATGGTTGATCGTTATAAACCAGAAGCAATAGCAAAGCGTGGTTGGCGAAATTTAATTAGTATTGTCGATTTAATGTCTAATCTTCCTAAAGAGTTACACATGCTTTTAAGGGCCTCAAGAAAAGGCGCGATACAAGTAGATATTAATGTGAAGCGCTTAGGTGAATATATTCATCGGGTAGATTTAGCAATCAGCCGATTGACCATGGGTATTGTCACTGCTGCACTTATTATCGGTACCTCGATTATTATGACTGTAAAAGGAGGCCCCGAAATTTTTGGATTACCAGCGTTCGGTTTTATAGGATATGTTTCTGCGATTATTGCAGGTTTTTGGTTGTTGATTTCCATTTGGCAAAGTCGCAAGCATCATTAATTGTTTTTTCTGTATTACCGTGGTTCGATGTTAGTTATTGGATAGTTAAACATCCAATAAAATATCCCCTCGCTGATGCTGCCACATAGAAAAATATTTGCCTTTTTGTAGGAGCAATTGTTGATGAGTACCTTGTTCTATGATTTGGCCTTTATCCAGAACAATAATGCGATCCATACGTAATATGGTTGATAAACGGTGAGCGATAATGATTGCCGTTTTATCCTTGATGAGCGTAAAGACAGCTTGTTGAATTTTTTGTTCTGTGAGCGAATCAAGAGCGCTGGTTGCTTCATCCAGAACCACAATGGGTGCTTGTTCCAGCAGTGCTCGAGCTATGGCAATCCGCTGCCTTTCCCCGCCAGAAAGCTTTACACCTCGTTCTCCCACTGGCGTATCAAATTTATCGGGCAGGGCATTAATAAATTCCAGACTGCGTGACTTTTCAGCAATATCGAATAGTTGTTGCTCGGAAATGTCCTGGCCTAAAGTAATGTTATCCCTGATAGAACGATGGAATAGTTCCGGTTGCTGCGGCACTAAGGAAATTTGTCGGCGCAGTGCTTCCAACGTAAAGTCTTGAGCATCAAAATCATCAAATAAAATCCGTCCTTGTTGTGGTTCGACAAAACGAAATAACAATTTGGTTAAAGAAGTTTTTCCCGACCCGGAAGGGCCAACTAAAGCCACTTTTTCATGGGGGTTGATAGTTAGACAAAAATCTTCAAACAGTTTCGGGGTGGCAGTGTCTTGAAAGTTGTAGGAAAAATAAAGATGTTCAAAGGCAATTTTCCCTAGTTTTATTTTGTATGGTTTTGCAGTAGGAGGATCAATTTCTATGTCAGTTTGTTTGAATACATCAGCCATTTCTGAAGCATCGGCCAAGGCAGTAAAAAAATTACGAAAATTTCGGCCAAATTCCCACAAGCGCTGAATCAACATCAGCATAATAGATTGGAACAAGACAAATTCGCCTACCTGAAAGTCACCGGTTTGCCACTTTTTCACCATTAAATAGACAAGCAAGAGTTCAATGCCGAAAACCATTAACCCTTGAATGGCAAAAGAAATAAACATTAAAATCCAGGCTAGTTTTTTCTTTTTATAAACCGTGTCTGACGCCTGGTTGATTCGTTGTTGTTCACTGCTTTCCAAAGCGAAGCTTTTTACAAGAAAAATGTTGCTAATGGCGTCGGAATAAGCGCCGCCCACTTTTGAGTCGGCTTCTGCAACGACTTTATCAAAACCCAGTTTCCATATCGAATAACTAACATTCCAGAAAATAAATACAGCAACCCAGATTATGAAATACCAGGCAAATTGTGTTTGTTGATGGTAGAAGATTACAAATGAAATTGAAACCGCCATGATGTTCATCAAAAACTGGAATAAAAACCAGTCCATAATGATTTCAAAAGAACGGGAAAAACGATTGGCCTGTTTGATGAGGCTTCCGGAAAAGCTATTTTCAAAAAAGGAGTATTTTTGCTTTTTCAAGACCTCGAAGCAGCGTTTTTCAAGTAAGTTAATACCACCACCTTCCAATGGAATAATTCCAACTTCCAGAATTCGCCAGGACAGCCAGATACAACCGTAACAAATGACAATGTATATCAAGTTCTGAATAATCATTTGATAACTGTTTTCTGAATAATTCCCCGCAAGCCCGTTAGCAATATTTTTGTAGAATACCGGAACGTAAAAATCGAGCAGGGTAGCGCTGGTTAGTCCTATCAATACCAATAAAAACCAGCCCTTTTTTTGCCAGACAACTCGTCCGTATTCTTTCAATAGAGTGTCCATAATTTGGTTTATTAGGGATGATTACAAGGTGCTTGACTTGGGAGCTCTCGGATTAAGGGTCCGGTTTCCTATTGCCGCAGCAGAATCCGCCTTAACCCGACAGTCTCTTCGAATTAGTTTACAATCTCATCATAACATTCAATGTCTGTTGATTGAAAAAACAGGAGCTTTCATGCGCTATAAAAAACTAGGTAGCTCGGATTTAAAAGTTAGCGAAATATGTTTGGGAACCATGACCTTTGGCGAGCAAAACACTGAGGCTGAGGCTCACGCACAACTGGATATGGCTGTCGATTATGGTGTCAATTTTATTGATACCGCAGAAATGTATCCGATACCTCCTCGTAGTGAAACCTATACCAAAACCGAACAAATCATTGGTAACTGGTTGCAAAAAACTGGCAAGCGCGAACAGGTTATTCTGGCTTCCAAAGTTATAGGGCGTGCAGACTGGATGCCGCATGTTAGAGGCGGGAAAGCGTGTCTTGACAGGAAAAATATCGAACAGGCCATTGAAGGTAGCTTAAAACGTTTGCAAACGGATCATCTGGATTTATATCAAGTGCATTGGCCTGACAGGAAAACCAATTTTTTTGGTCGCCTTGAATATCAACAGATAGATAACGAAATGGTCACTTCCATTGAAGAAACGCTTTCCGTTCTCGGCGATCTGGTTAAGGCCGGGAAAGTCCGTTATATCGGTATTTCCAATGAAACACCGTGGGGAGTGATGGAATATCTTCGTGTTAGCGACAAGCTCAACTTGCCGCGCGTCATTTCAATTCAAAATCCTTATAATTTATTGAATCGTAGTTTTGAAATTGGTCTTTCAGAAATCTGCCATCGTGAAAATATTGATTTGTTGGCTTATTCTCCGTTGGGTTTTGGTGTTTTGACCGGTAAGTATCTTGATCGACAACCGAAGAATTCTCGATTGTCTTTATTTCCCAGTTATCAGCGATACAGTACCGAAAACGGGCTTACAGCAACGAGATTGTATGTTGAGCTAGCTATTAAACATCAGCTAACACCAGCGCAAATGGCTTTGGCCTTTATTAATCAACGAGCATTTGTTGGATCGAATATTATTGGTGCAACCAGTCTGGAACAATTACAAGAAAACCTTGAAAGTACTCAAATTCAGTTGTCGAAAGAAATATTGAATGAAATAGATGCCATTCATCGACAGTTTCCAAATCCTTGTCCATAACCCCGATGAAAGTTTTATTCGCTTATATCGGTGTGATTTTAATTTGGTCAACAACCCCGCTTGCTATTAAATGGAGTGGTCAGGGTGCAGGATTTATTTTTGGTGTAGCGGCTAGAATGAGCATTGGTGCAGCATGTATTTGGCTGTTCCTGCTGTTGTCTAGAAAAGCCATTCCCTTGCACCGAAAAGCACTAAAAACCTATTTTGCCGTGTCAATTCAGATTTATGGCGCGATGATGGCTGTGCATTGGGCGGCGCAATTTATTCCTTCAGGCTGGTTGTCAGTTATCTTTGGCTTGTCACCTTTTGTGACAGCATTAATTGCAGCTGTTTGGTTAAAAGAGCGTAGTTTAACTGTCAGTAAATTGTTTTCATATTTGCTTGGTTTAGGAGGCTTGGCAGTCATTTTCCATTCGGCGTTACAATTAGATATTAAAGCACCACAAGGTATCATCGGGGTTCTGGTGGCGGTCTTTCTGCAATCAGCAACAGCTGTGTGGGTAAAAAAAATAAAAGCGGGTTTAGGTGGTTTGACTCAGGTTGCCGGCGGTTTGATTTTCGCCCTGCCTGCTTATGGATTGACGTGGTATTTTGTTGATAATGGTGCCTGGCCGTCTAATTTGAATGAACGTAATTTATATTCCATTGTTTATCTTGGCGCGGTAGCAACCACTATTGGCTTTTCCTTGTACTATTATATTCTATTGCATTTATCAGCAACCAGCGTGGCTATGTTGACGCTGGTTTCGCCAGTGCTGGCTTTGTATATTGGTCATACTATCAATCATGAACCAGTTCCACTAAAAGTGACAATGGGGACCGCGCTTATTTTGTCTGCATTATTGCTGCACAGTTTTTTTGATCGAATTTTTCAGAAGAAACTCAGAAACAAGCAATACAAATAGCCCGAGTAGACGGCTTTATGGGGTTAGTCATGTGAAACGGAGAAATTGACATTGAGCTGAAGAAACCATAGGCTGTTAATTCCACATTTTTCATGGTGCAGAGCGATGGGGCAGAGACATCATCATTGTTGCGTTTATCTGGGAGAGGGGTTTGCTCGTTACGGGTTTGGGAATGAGCACCCTTTTGGGCCGATGCGGCATCAAGTTTTTGAGCAAGCTTTCCGCAACAAAGCATTGGATAAAAAAGTCGATATTTTGCTGCCAAAATCTGTTGATCAAAGTGTCATTGAATTGTTTCATAGCCATGATTATGTCGAGAAGGTCAAACAGCTATCAAAGGCCGGAACCGGGTTTCTAGACAATGGCGATACCCCCGCTTTTAAAGGTATGTTTGAAGCTGCATCAAACGTTGTCGGTTCGGTTTGTGATGCTATTGACCGGATAGTCAATAATGAATACAAGCACGCTTTTATACCCATTGCCGGGTTGCATCATGCGCGTCGCGATGTTGCCGCAGGCTTTTGTGTTTTCAACGATTGTGGTGTGGCAATTGAATATCTTAGGCACAAACATCGAATCCAGCATATTGCTTATATTGATATTGATGCCCATCATGGAGATGGAGTGTTTTACAGTTTTGAAGCCGACCCCGATTTGATTATTGCCGATATTCATGAGGATGGGCGTTTTTTATATCCAGGTACGGGGGCAAAAACTGAGACGGGCAAAGGCGAGGCGCAAGGTACAAAACTGAATATTCCAATGCTGCCGGAATCAAACGACAAGGATTTTTTTCGGGTTTGGGATAAAGTGGAAAAGTTTTTATTAGCTCACGATGTTGAGTTCATCCTTTTGCAATGTGGCGCTGATAGTCTTAAAGGAGACCCTATTACTCACATGACATTTAGCGAGCAGGCACATGCCTACGCGGCGGCTAGGCTTTGTGAGTTGTCAGACAAAATGTGTCATGGTCGATTGGTTGCAATGGGTGGTGGTGGATATAACCACGATAATATTGCCAAAGCCTGGACTGCCGTTGTGGAAAGTTTGGTAAATGTGGAATAAGTGTGTGTTGTTTGAGAGGAGTTTGAATCGTCAATTCAAACCATTATGGGTGCATATATGGCCTTGTACGCTTCGTTATTGCAAAAAACGTCCGGTTTCGCTGCTAAAGCAGCTCCTACAGGGGGGGGCAGGAATAAAAAAGGCGCCAGTGTGTGTGGCGCCTTCTTGTCTTTCGCTAAAGGAAAGAGCTAGGTTTTAGCTTGATTTCTTTGCACGGAAACCAACAAAACCTAACAGGCCAGCGCCGATCAACCAGATTGCAGCAGGTTCTGGAACG
>CAZGYJ010000056.1:0-11453 GCA_964530345.1 uncultured Methylomonas sp. | reverse complement strand
AACAAAACCTAACAGGCCAGCGCCGATCAACCAGATTGCAGCAGGTTCTGGAACGGATGTGGTCTGTTGACTACCAAAAGATTCTAAGATAGAAAATGTTGCGTCAACAGCTGCATTGTTATGAACGGCCATTTCAAAGCTAGTTACGCTAGATACATCACCGAAAAGTGAATGTGCAAACAATACCTGCCCAGGAGTGTTAATAGATTGACTAGCAGATACTCCGTTGACGGTTAAAGTAATATCAACACCTCCTTGATCTATTGTATCTAATGCAATGGCAAATGTGTCGAAAAGTGAACCGCCTCCTGTTTCAGGGGCAGAGAAATCGAAGCCAGAAGCATTACTATATGCAACAGTTGTGTCTGCAGTGGTGGCGTTACCAGTGTTAATGATGAGTTGTCCATTGAATACTGCTACGTCAGCTGTAAAAGGCCCACTCTTTGTGCCAGAAATTGTTCGATTAGTAGAAAAATCAGAACTGCTACCAAGAGTACTTGACTGAGAGCCAGGTAAGTTGATTGTTAGTGGGTCGCTATTTACAGTAAAGTCATCAATTGTAGCAGCTTGCAAGCCAGCCGAAACAGCCAAAGCACCTGCCATCAATAAAGAAGGAATAGCTTTTTTCATATTATTTACTCCTAAATAAAGTTTAAAAAAGTGTTGTTAAAATAGTATGCTATATTTTTGGCATACCACAGACATTCTAATGATCACGCAATAAAAGTCTATCCAGTTTGCGGTGTAGAAATATTCGTAATCCGGCTAGCCAGTTTTTGTGTTTCTATTCTTTGCTTTATGCAGGGTTTGTGAAGGTTTTTCTCCAAACTGTTTTTGGTAATGGCTGGCAAATCGGCTTGGATGGGTATAGCCGACTTCCATGGCGACCTGAAGTACCGTTGTATCTTGATCGGGAGCTTGTAATAAAGCGCGGGCTTTGATTAGCCGGCGAAAATATACGGCGCCCATTGGTGTGCAATTACGAAAATTGCGGAAAGCTTTTTGCAATGCCCGTTCGCTGACATTGGCCACTGCTGCTAAATCTTGTAACATAATGGTTTCATGTAAGTGTTCATCGATCCATGTTTCAACTGCTTTGATCCATTGATAACGATTCTGCTGTTGTTTGGTACGTTCTTTTTGCCGTCTGTCAAGGCAATCAATAAAGGCTAAAAGTAGGGTTTTTTCCAGATGCTGCCATTTTTTTGAATTGGGATGTCGGCAATTCGGTTGATTCAATTGGTACGCGCACCAGAGACTTAATGAGCGCAGGAATAAACCCTGGGAAGATTGGTAATCAATTTCACAGGCTTTGGGAAGTTGCGGGGCTGTCTTGCCAAACCGGTTGCTTAAAGCCTGTTCCACGGCGGTTTTGTCAAAATCGACAAAAAGCGCTCTGATGGAATCCACTTCCATTTGCATTTTCTCGGAAGAAAAATGGATAACCCCCGATTCATACTTGGCTTCCGCTTTATCTGAGGCTACCTGGTAGTCAATATCACCATCCAGAAGGATATGAAATGAATATCGGGCTTCAACTTCTTTGGTGCTTTCCAGGATCAAGTCAGCAGGGCAATGGATATAGGAGAGGCTGACAATATTCAGATCAACTCTATTGATATGAACAAAAAAATCAGTACCTTCCTTTAAATGGGTGTTATGTTCTTCCCAAAGCAAATTAGTGATCTTTCGGGATTCTTCAATGTCATTTGTCGTTAGCAGGTGATGATTACTTAACAACTCATAATCTAGAATAGTCATAACATTTCAAGTGAGGTTACTTCCAGTTTCCCTGGGCTTTGTTTAATTCTGCTTCGGTTCTCAATGCATCAAATTGGGCAGCGATGGCACGTGAATTGGCGCTGTCGCGCGCTACTTCTGACTCAATAAAACGGGTGACAGTTACGGTTCCTGCTTCACGTTGTTGTTTGACCATTCGATAAGCTTCTTCGGCTGATGCAATGGCGGTAATTGTAACATTAACCCGGGCTAAAGCCTCTTGTAATCTCAAATAGGCGGTTTTAACTTCATTTTCAATGTTGAGTTGCAAACGCTTCTTGGATGCTTTGATTTCAGCCAGCTTGCTTTGCGCTTTATTGATGCGTTCATTGGTTGCAAAGCCAGAAAAAATATCCATTTCAAGATTGACGCCAGCAGTCACGTAATCTTTGCGTGAAGAAAAGCTGCCATCTTTACTGTCCTGACCATAACTGACATAAGCATTGACTCGGGGCAAATGAGCGCCATAGGCAGCTTTTAAAACCCTTTCCTGGCTGGCAATTTGTTTATTGATGGCTTGAATTTCAGGGCGTTGCGCCAGTGCCGTTTTAAGAATATCAGAAAAGGCTGGGGGCGCTTGAGGCAATGACCATTCTGATTGTTTGGTGATGGCAAAAGCTTCATTCATATCCAGGCCCAACAGGGTTTTTAATCCGGTTTTTGCTAATTCGATGTTGTTTTTTGCCCGAATCGTTGCCTCTTTCGCCTGAGCAAGTTGCACCTCGAGTGATAACAGATCGGATTTTAATAAGGTGCCTGCTTTGTAGCGTTTTCTGCTTTGCTCCAATTCGCTGGATACTGCTTTAATTGAACTTTGGGTGACTTTATAAGCTTCCTGGGCAGCTAAATAGCCGTAGTAAGCCGAAATTACCGCCTGGGTTAAATTATTACGAACTGCTGATTTTTCAAGGGTCGCCGCTTCTGTGCCTAATTGCGCGGCTTTGCTGAGTTGGTAATCCTGGCCGCCACGAAACAGGGAAATATTAGCGATGACTTCCGGGCGTAAATTTTCCACGCCACCGGGGTTATTAAAATCAGAATTAAAATCCAGCCGTCTCTGATTGATGGTATGTGAAAAAACCATCGCCGGGTTTTCGGTGTATTGATAGGAGTAGCGAGCGGTAATTTGTGGATAAAAACTGGATAAAGCCAGCCCAAGCTGCGCTTCGGCCTGTTTGATTCTTTGCTGGGCGATTTCCAGATCAGGGTTATGGTCAAGGGCAAAATTAATCGCTTGTTCTAATGTAAAAGAGCTGGTTTTTTCAGTAATATTTGCTGAATTTTCTTTAACTGAAAGGTTTAGGGGGGTATCTTGACTGTTTGCATTTGAACCCAGGCAGGTTAAAGCAGAGTACATAATGACGTGCAAGATAGATTTTTTTTGGATTTTCAGCATGATAATGGTCAGAATGTCTGTCTACATTAGAAAATGGTTATATAATAAGCGATTTGTATCTGATATGCCAGTTTGAGTAAATGCCTTATTTTTTAATATTATTACTTTTTTCTTTTGGCGGTCATGCCGAAGCCGAAAACAACAAGATTGCTAACGCCTGGAAGCTGCCGCCTTTGGTGCTACCTGATTTAGAAAATAAACAACGTAATTTATATGATTGGCACGGCAAGGTCATTATTTTAAACTTTTGGGCAACATGGTGTGGACCTTGTCAAATTGAAATTCCACATTTAATGCAATTTCAGAAACAATATGCAGCAAAGGGGTTGCAGGTTGTCGGTGTTGGCCTTGATGACACCCGAAAATTACAGAACTATGTACGCACGGTTGGTATCAATTATCCGGTGCTTCACGCAGATCCGGAGGAAAATTTTTCTTTATTAGCAACCTGGGGCAATCCTTTTGGTACATTGCCCTACACCGTTGTGATTAATCGGCAGGGCGGTTTTGTATTAGTGCATCAAGGCATTTTTTCCGAAGAAATTTTCAATCAATTTGTATTGCCGTTGTTATCAGCAGACCTTGAATAAACGGTAGGAGCGTGCCTTTAGCCGCGACCGTAACGAAAACCAAATCGTGGCTAAAGCATGCTCCTACCGGTTATCGATCACTGATTCGCCATTGAATTTTATGTTTGGCGAGTAGTTGTTCCAGATAGGGCGTCATTTTTTCATTGATCAGTGCACGCCGAACCCGATCCTTAATATCAGCAAAAGATTTTTGTTCGGCCGGTTTCCGATTGACAATCATTATCAGGTGGTAGCCTTTGGGTGTTTCAATAATCTCGCTGACTTGTCCGTCTGGCAGATTTTTCAGGGCGTTTTCGATAGCGGGTAAACCAGTGTTTTCTTTAAGCCAGCCCATATCGCCAGAGTGTTGTTTTCCGTAAGGATCAATGGAATATTGTTCTGCTAATTTAAACAGGCTTTCACCTGCCAGTATCTTGGATTGCAAGTCTTCAGCCAGCTTTTTATCGGCGACCACAATCTGGCCAATTTGCCGGCGTTCAGGGATGTAGCCTAGTTCTGGATGCCGCTGAAAATAATCGATAAGGGTTGCTTCTTCAGGAATCCATTGTTTTTCCAGATTTTCAAGAAGTTTCTGGCTTAACAAATGCTTACTGTAATCCTGAATTTGTCTGTCAACCTTAATTCCCATGTTTTTTGCTTGCAGAGAAAATAATAGGGTTTCCAACCAATCTTTCAGGCTTTTGTGGATTGCTGTTTTATTTTCAAGCTTGATATCAGCACTTTGAATATCACGATATCGAATGACAAAACCGTCACCTTTAGCGAGAATGTCGTTATCTGAAAGCGGTTCCTCAAGGTCGTTGAGGAAAATTTGCAACTGATATTTTTGTTTTAATTTTGTTAATGCTTTCTGTTTAAGTTGCTTGTATTGTTTTGCAATGTAGACGGATCGAGCTGCTTGCTTGGCATTCATATCTTGAATGCTGCTAAGTTGCTGTTTATAGGTGTCTGGGATTTCAATGGTATTATGCAGGTTATTTAGATAACGCTGCGCAAGCAATCCCGCTTTAAATTGATTGATTTCCTGAATGTAGTTTTGATCTTTTTCCAGGTTTAATTGTTTGGCTTCCTGAAACAGTACTTCTGAGTGAACTAACCGCATTAACATATCTCCTCGAAGATAGGCTTGGTCTTTTTCGTCCATCGAAGGAAATTGGGTGGCGAAAGGGGCGGCTTTTAAGGCTTTTTCCAATTGTGACTCAGTAATGTCGGTATTGCCAATACTAACCAGAACTTGATTGGAATACCCAATAGAAGGGATGAATACTGAAAAAATCAGGAAAAAAAACGAGGTAAGGTACTTCATGTGTGACAGGATAATTACAGAAAGTGGTATAGAATTTTTGAAACTCCGGGCCTGTGCAAACAAGTCCGGAGATTAATCAAAACGTATATTTACTTTGGGTTTTTACCTCCTAAATCCGGAGCATTGGCATGTATCCAGCTGATTGCGGAATCAAGGTCATTCTTGATTTTTTTGCCATTATAAGTCAACGCTTCAGCCACCAGTGGAACACCCGTTTTGTTGGTTTCATGACATGATGCGCAAAGCAATGGCCCATGACTACCATCAGGGTTGTATTGAGTGGCTTGTTTATATGTGGTGGTATCAACCCTAGGTGTTACTGGGTACAGTCCGTGGATAGATTCATGGCAAGCTTGACAAGCAAGTCCCGCATGTCCTTTTGAGTAACGCATCAGGCTGTATTTTCCAGGCTGATTGATAGGAAAGGCAACCCCACCCTGGCCTTCGACAAACGGTGGGGCATGGCAGTCTGCACAATGAGGTGCGCCGGGAGACAGCCAATAATCACGACCATGGCTGGCAGCTGAATAGGGGGCTGCGGCAATCCCAGTCGCCTCTTTGGGTAATGACAGGGAAGCTAGTTTTGCCGTTGGATTTGCAGATAAAATGGAAACATTAACATCGCCATCCGCATCTTTAGAGATCAGCGGCTTGCCATCTTTGGTTGCAATTACAGCAATATCAGGCGTCATTCTGGTTTTAGACCAGGTCAGCAAAATACCCGATTTTCCAGGGGTGTCATGACCATTTTTATCAGGTATTACTTTTGGATCGAGATATTTTTCCTTGAGCGTTTTGCTGTCAACACCGATAGCAACAGCAATGTCATCCAATGGCAGGTTACGGATGGTTTCGCCGGTTTGTTTAAAGGCATTTTGCAAGTTATCGCGTTGGTATAGTTCACGTGATAGCTGGTTGTGGCAGTTAGTACACCACAGACCCTTGCCATTGTTACTGATACCTATTTTGGAAACATTGGTTTGGATCCATCTACCTATATGATTTAAGTGTTCTGGCGTAGCAACGCCATCTTTATCCTTATTGGGATTTGAATGGACATCGCGACCAGCAAAACAGCCGCCTTTGGTGTCGCGGTTGTCGGCATTGGCGTAGAAATTTTTGCCATCAGGTGAAATGGGGTAGCCATCCATTGATCCATCCTGCCTGTGTGCAGGGTGGCAGCCTGCGCAGGTTCCGGTTCGGCCTTCAGCGTCAGGTAATGGCCTGATAGTTTGGTGAACTCTATGTAGCGCTTCAGATAAGGCCATAATGGGCGTATCCCAGGATTCCATAGTTTTGGTGCCGGATAATACCTGGGCTATACCTTTGGATTGCAATACACCTATCACATTATCAGCATGACATTGTTGGCATAAAACCGGGTCGCCACCTAGACGGTTTTGAGTGGCGCGGCTGGAAGGATCATAATTGGCAATAAACTGGGTGCCATGACGAGCATCATGAATTTGCAATATTGAAATGGAAGTGGCTTTTAAATCTGCCATGTAATCAGTTGCCCCGAGTCCTTTCCAGAATGCTTTTTCCTGCTTGTAAAGGGTAAAGGTTTTGCCGTTGGCATTCTCATTGGCATGGCAGTTGGAGCAATTGGGTACATCGATGGGGTTGGTGCCGATAAATTTGACAGGCTTGCCTGTGTGACTGTCAATCACGGGCTTTTTGGTTTTGGCGTCAACCAATGCGACCCAGGCTTCCTGGTAGGGTCGAATATCACTTTCAACGATCTCAAGCGGGCTTTTTTTCATCAGCTCATCATAAAATGGTGTCAGTGGCAAGCCCAGTGCATCCCAAATGCCGGGGTTGGTTAAAACAATGGGCACATTATCCAGCACCGGAGATTTGGTATAGACCACGGTGCCGGTTTCGCCGGTGTAGTGTAAATGACCATCCTTAAGCGGTGCTCCAGAAGGGCCGGCATCTCGTGGTATGGGAAGTTCAATGCCAATACGCTTTTTCTTGCTGTCCAGACTGGTTTTTTCAGGATTGCTGCCTTTCAAGTCTTTATAGATATAAAGGTGGGTAAAATAGGCATTCCCGACATTTTCATGGTCACTGTATTTGCCATCCTTGTTGACATCATAGGGGATGTTCCAGTAGGCCAGTTTGGTGCCTTCAGAAAAAGTATTGTCAATATGACCATACTCCAATTTCATGCGTTTTTTACCGTCGAGCAGAACGGTTGGGTTTTTAGGGTCGGCTTTTAATAATTGCGGGAATTGATAGGGTCCAGTTGCAGTTTTTACTACCTGGCTTTGAATGGAATTATAAGGTGGCAGGATGCAACAATAGGAAAAATCAAAACCGGTGCAGTGCATGCCCAGCTCATAATTAATGGTGATGTTGTAATCATTTTTGGGTTTGTAAGGATCTGTCTGTGAGGGACTTTGGGGGATATTTTCTATTGGTTTTTTAGAACCCTCTATGTTGAATGGTTTTACTTGTGCTGATACCTGGGTCACTAACAGGCTTCCTAATAAGATTGATAACAAATGACTGGAGTGTGAAGGTTTCATTTTTTCACCATAATTTTGATAGCGTTTAAAGTTAGCAGCGCGGGACGGAATAAATTCGACAAAACTGGCGTAGGATTTTTGTTTGTCTTCAAGGCATGGCAACAGGCGTAGTGCGAGCTATGTAACTGTTGCCACAACGCAGAAGATGGGAAAAAAGACAAGCGAGTTGTTGAAGTTGTTTCGTTCACGTTCCTTAGCTCGGTGTTAAAAGGCGGAACCCGGTTTAACGCCAATTTTTTTTAATATGATTGCCATAGGGCAAAAGCCAGTAAAAGCTGATTGCAGTAAATTGGCACCGACAAAACCAGTAAACCATAACCAGTTTATAGAGTGCCAGATTGCCAAGCATACACTTAATAAAATAAATGTTCCAGCAATAGCTAATACCATACGATCAATGGTCATGGCCTATCTCTCCTCATTATGAAAAGATACTTATTTAAGTTGCAAATAGTATTGAGCCAGATCATCTATTTCTTCATCTGATAACTGTTTGACGATCAGGCGCATTCTGCTGTAGATATCATTACTTCGGTTGCCGCTTTTGTATGCCTTTAATGTTTCAATAAAATATTCCGGCTGCTGTCCGGCTAATGCAGGAATGTCCATAACTTCACCCTGGCCTTCAGTGCCATGACAAGAAGAGCAAGGGGGTAAGATTCTCTTGCTTTCACCTCGGGTTGCCAGTTTTTTTGCGCGCTGAATGGATTTAGGATCTGCCTTTTGTTGCGGGGGAAGCGCCAGGGTGCTAAACCAGACAGCCAGGTCAGCAGTATCTTGCTCACTCAATCCTGCCGCAACCGATGACATTAATGGATGCGAACGGCTGTTATCAGCATAATCACGTAGTTGCTTATAAGTGTAGGTTGCCAGTTGTCCAGCCAGGGAAGGATACCCTGGCATCGGACTAACGCCGTTTTCACCATGACAGCCTGAGCAGGCAATAGCCAGTTGTTTGCCTTTGTCGGCATTGCCTTGTTTAACAAAGTTCAGTAATTCTGGAGTCCATGCAATTTTTGAAGAAGGCTCAGCTATTACTAAAGAGGGTGCAATCAATACAGCAGATAAAAGTAATTTTTTCATTTTTAATACCCCCATGGGCTTGAACCATGTGTATCCATAAAAAAGAATTGCAATATTGGAATGGCAAAACTGAGCGCCATTAAGCCTGCAATCACTTTGTTCCAGAGTGAGAAACTGTTTAAAAATTCTGGCAGATTTTTTACTGGATGGTAAGTTGTCGCGTATTCGACTTCTCCAGAAAAGGATTCTGCGTTCTTAAACTGGGTCATTACCAGGATGTAGATAAATACACAGGCCGAACCAAGTAACACCAGGCCGCCTACGATCATGGCAAATTCATAGGGTTCCCAGGACAAAGTTAGAATATTGTTGTACTCAACAGAGGAAATTCGTCGTGGTTGGCCCAGTAATCCCAAAATGTGCCAGGGAGTAGTCAAAATACTCATGCCAATAAACCAGGTCCACAGTTGCACTAATGCCATTTTTTTTGAAAATAAAGCCTTGCCCGTCATAATTGGCCATAGGTAATAGGCAATGGCAAAATACATGATGACTGTTGTGCCGGCAAAAATGAGATGAAAATGGCCTGGAACCCACGCGGTGTTGTGAATCATAGCATTCATCGCATAACTGGCATTGACGATGCCGCCGAAGCCGCCAAAAATTAACATTAGCAAAGATAAAATAATGGCCAGCACCATCGGATTCGTCCAGGGTAGAGAGCCAATCCAGCTAAGTAATCCTTTCCCGCCGCGTAGTCGAGCGGCAATTTCCATTGAGGCAATAACAGTAAAACCGGTGATAAAGGTTGGCAAGGTAACGACGAAAGTGCCAAAGCCATGTAATAATTTCCAGCCTGCGGCTTGTTCAGGATCCATGTATAGATGATGGAAGCCAATTGGTAAGCTGAATACGACTAAAACAATAAAAGCAGCTCTGGCCATTTCGTCGCTGAATAAATAGCCTCCAGCTTGTTTTGGGACAAAAACATAAAAAGCTGTATAGGCGGGAATTAGCCAAAAATAGACTATTGGGTGTAATGTCCATGCAAACAGGGTTCTTGCCAGTCCTGGGTCAATGGTGTCCATCCAACCCAATGTGAATGGAATTAGCTGGAAAACCACTTCCATTGCTACGCCAGCACTGGTCCAAAGCCACAACAAGGCATTTGCAACTGTTGCAAACATAGGCAACGGTACGGGTTCACCAGGATTATCTTTTTTCCATTGGTTCATCATCATAATCATGATGAAGCACCAGACCCAAGAGCCTACAACCAATAGTGCTGCGCCAATATAAAAAATATAGTGCGCATGAAGTGGTGGATAGAAAGTATAAAGAACAGATGCCCGGCCTGTTAATAGTGGAATGGCAGCAAGAACCACCCCAAATAGAGTCACTGCAAAACCAATCCAGGCTAGTTTGATATTCCAGATAGGTCGCTTAAGACTGGTGGCGGCTGTGTAATAGCCAAAACCCATGATAAAAAAGGTCGTTAGCACATAAGCCATAAGCACACCATGGGTACTGACAGAAGCAAAATAAACATGCGCCGATTCTAACGGTGGGAATAATCCACTTCTTTCGAGCACTTGGTATTCACCCATAAAACAAGCAAGGATAAATGCGATAAAAGCGACCCAAAAATTACTTAATGCGAGTTTTTTGACAGCTGCATCATTCATTGCCTGCCTCCTCTGTTTTTGTTATTGAAGGAGCCTGCCAGGTTTCTTTGGCCTCAACGGTGATAGTGCTCCACATATGATCATGACCCATGCCGCAGTATTCGTTGCATAATAGTGGGTATTTTGCAGGTTTGGGAAAAGTGGTTGTGACTTCAGAGACATAACCAGGAACAATCATGGTACTCATATTAGTCATCGGCATGTGTACGCCGTGCAAAACATCCATGCTGGCCCAACGGAAAGTAATTGGGGTTTCTGCTGGGACGGTGATGTGTTTTGGAAAAAAACCATAACGGGCCGCAACAATTCTGACCGAAATTTTGCCATTTTCATCGATTTGTACGCCAAGATTATCTTCGGCAAATTCTTTAGTAAGATGTAAGCGTGCCGAATCGATAGTTTCGACATTGCTGGGTGCATCAATGCCATGAACAAAAGAATCAATCATGATGATGCCGACAAATAATCCAGCCATCCCTAACGAGATATAGGCCCATTTCTTCTCTAATGGATCAATATGCATAACTCACCTCAGTTGATTGCGCCGCGAGGTAAAAATACCCCGTAATAGAGGAATAACCAGCCCACGACAAAGCCAAGGCCGACAACTAGCATTAATGTCCAGGTGCCTACTGGAGGGCTTTCAATGATTTTCTTTTTTTGTTCTTCGTCAAGCGGTTTCATGATTCACCTCGTGGTTGGTTTACTATGCCACATTCATTAATTGCGAAGATCTAGCCTTATGTTAATTCCTTTAAAGAGTTTTCCTTGAAGCAAAATAAATGGACAGGAAACAGAATTTTCAGTTTATTAAAGTTTGATAATATACAAATATTAAGAAAAAGGTCAAATAAAAAATGAAAAACAAGAAGATATTATAATTTTGGCAATAAAAACTAAGGTTCTAAATTATCTAGCTGAGATATAATTTTAGGAACGGGCACGGAATAAGTTTGGCAACTGGCGCAGTTTTTTATTCGTATTCAAGGCGTAGAAATAGGCGCATAGCCAGCTATGTAACTATTTTTATAACGCAGAAGACGGATAAAAAGACAAGCCAGTTGTTAAAGTTATTTCTTGTTCGTTCCTTAACTTGTTAGTGTATGAAATGCGGTTAGAATACAGAGTGATTTCGATTCCATT
>CAZGYJ010000055.1:0-17841 GCA_964530345.1 uncultured Methylomonas sp. | reverse complement strand
TTGTTATGAAGCGCCAAGTGATAACTGGCTTGCAATAACATCCTCTTTTGCTGTTTCTTCAACCACTGAATCGAGTACGAAAACTCGTGCTATATCAATACCTCCCTGCTGAACAACATGGCGTACAATATTCCGGGATCTAGTGATGGCCAATTCTTTCAATTTATCTCGATTCGGCGCAATAATTGAAGCCATCTTCTTTTTTGCTACTTCATAGAAATCTTCATCTTCTCGGCCAATAAGCTTAGGGGTACCCAACAAATTACGTTTTCCTAATTCAGGAAATTTTGCAATAAACAAATCTGCCAAAAGATCATTATATTCATCTTCAGAAAGCTTAATATCATCGAGATTAACCTTTTTCCCATCTTTAAGTAATTGCTGTTGTTTGATCTTTTTCAGCTGATCTAATAACGCATCTTCTTGCATTGCGGGCCAGTCCTGTTGTACATAAGCAATGCCTTTCACTTCGAGTTTTAAATTTGGTCTTTCCGATAAAGCTTTTGCCAATTTATCCAATTTCTGCTTTTGCTGTTCATTCAGTTCTGCTGACCCCGGAATAAATTCAACAGTACTAAAATCCATATCGCTTCCAGCCAACGAAGCCAGGGCTTGAAAAGGTGATGATACGATTTTTGTCAACAAATTCAGTACTGCATCGCCAAGCAACCCCCAAATACTGAATTCAGGATCATCGAGACTGCCGGTAAGCGGAAGATCAATATTTATAACTCCGTTGGCATCCTTCAGCAAAGCAATTGCCAAACCTAACGGCAAAGAAACTGCATTTGGGCTTTCAACCGGTTCTCCCAGTGTCAGTTGATCAATAACCAGCTTGTTTTCTGCAGTCAGTTTTCTATTATTGACTTTATATTCCAAATCCAGAGATAACTTGCCTTTTTCTATTTTATAACCTGCAAACTCGGCTGAATAAGGTGAAACATATGGCAAAGGCATTCCATCAAAATGCATGGCAATATCCAGATTGTGAAAATCCGGAGTGAATTTTCCTTTGATTTCCACTGGCGCCAAATCATAGACTTTTCCTTTCAGATCGACATAAGTCATGGAGTTTTTAGTTGAAGCGACTCCCCTGACTCCACCATTCAGGTTATTTAATTTGGCGATAAACGGAAGAATAATGGAATAATCCGAAAAATCAGAGGAACCTTTTCTGATTCTGAATTTGTTGATTTTGTAATATGGCGCCGTAGTTTTGCCGGATTTTTTCTTTACGGGTTCCGTTTTTTTGGCTTTTGTCGTTTTCTTGCTGGAAATAAAAATATCATTAAGATTTGTTGAATGATCTTTTTTTATGGTCATCCTGGCGTAAGGTCTGTCAAGCAACACGTCAGCAACAGTAAAACGCATCGGATTCAGATTAAAATCAATTTTTGAAAGCTTTAACGACCGCCATTTCACAAAATCCTTACGCAACTTTTTGTCTCGCGTATGTAGTCCTTTAATACTGGAATTACCGGCATATTTTAATTGCAAGTCTCCCTGCTTCGGCAAAGATAAAACCAGTTGCCCATCGGTATTGAATTTACCGCCAATAAAATTTAACCGCGCAAATGGTTCAACATAAGCTTGAAAAGGTCTTAGCGCAATATCATTGACATCTAGGTTTAGCGTTGCTGAAAAGGGTTCCAGCGTTGTGCTGCCATCTATTTTTAATTGTCCGCTTTTATTAACGCCCACACTAAGCTGAACAGGCAATTTTGCCCCCGGTTTAATAGTAAAATCGGTCAGCTTAAAATCAATCGGGCTTAAGCCAATATGAACCGGCTTTTTTGTAGTCCGGTCTTCAAATTGAAAATCATAATTTTTCAGATGAATGGTATTAACCTGCACCTGCCATTTTTTGTCTGTTGTTTTAACTTCCGCCGTTTGGGGTTTAGTTGCCTGACTGTTTTCTGAGCCAACTATTTTGAACAATGATTGATAATTAATGCTACCGTCTGGATTCAACCAGGCCAGTAATTTGGCATCCTGGGTGAATATTGAGTCAATTTGTACCTTTTGTTTTGCCAAATCAAAATCTATCCCTTTTATTGAAAATTCAGGAACATCAATTAGAATTTTTTCCTTACCTTTTTCTGCGATTTTGAGTTGGGTAAGAGCAAAACTGGCATCATTGATTATGAGGCTTGGATTTTCATCGATGAGACTAAACTGATAGTTCGCCTCAATGGTTTTTTCACCATCCTTAATAACGAAGCCAACTTTATCCTGTAATAATAATTTCCATAAGTTATGTGACCTAATCTCGGAAACACGGATATAGCCATCAGAAGCCAAAGGAGAAATACTGAGTTTTCCTTGCCATTCCAGATGCCCCCCAGAACCCAAATCCATTGTTAATTCTAATTGGGATTTATCATCAATAATGGTCGAAAAATTTTCCAAAACCAAGTTAATTGGTTTTATCGGCTCTGTAACCGGCTCATTAAAATGATTATCCTGCCAAAGAAACTGGCCATTAACCCATTTGATAATGTTTATTTTCAGAGGAAACATTTCCCCTTCAGACTTTTCTTCAGGCTTGGCCTCTTCTTTGTCCGCTAATAAATCACTAAAATTAAAAGTCTTATCGGTATTTCTTGCAACTTTTACAAATGAGTCTGTCAACCTGACTTCGTCAAAAACCAAAGCCAGTTGAAATATAGAAGACAGCAGTTCAGTATTAACATAGAACTCTTTGAAAGTAACAAAATCCTGTTGTTGCTCTTTTTCCTTCAGGGCGAAATCGTGAAGACTGAATTCCAGGGAAAAAGGATTAAACTTGACTTGTTGAATTGTTGATGAACGACCGGTCTGCTCCTGAATTATTTCCGGCAGTTTTGCTTTAATAACAGCAGGAATAATAAAAAAACCAACAATTGCGTAAAAAGCTAACAACCCGGCAATAATCAGCGCCGGTTTTTTCAAGTTTTGAATTATCATGAGATTGCCTTTTTTATTTTATACCCCATCCCTTCTTAACCTAATTGACGCCCAGCTACATCATGCGCATTTAGAAAATTCTGGGCATTCATTCGTTTACCACCTGGTAATTGAATTTCCAGTAAACGCAAAACTCCTTTTCCAGTCGCTACGTCAAATACTTTTTCTTTCTTTGTTAATACTTCACCAGGAGTCATTTGCACATCACTATCTAATACCTGCGCCTGCCAGATCCTTAACACCTGTCCGTTTAATACAGTTTGTGCAACCGGCCAGGCATTTAATCCACGCACTTTTCTGGCCAGTTCTTCCGCTGGTCGCGTCCAGTCAATTTGGGCTTCACTTTTATGCAGTTTTTCTGCATAAGTGACCAAAGATTCGTCTTGCGGCTCAGCAATTACTGTTCCCGACTCAATCAAGGGCAAGGTTTTAGCCAGACCAATCGCTCCGAGCTCCGCCATTTTGTCATGTAACTGACTCGCCGTTTCCTGATCGCCAATTTCGCATTTTTCCTTATGCAACATGTCTCCGGCATCCAGTTTCCGTACCATTTTCATAATGGTTATCCCGGTTTCCTTGTCACCCGCCATTATCGCTCTTTGAATCGGCGCTGCACCACGCCAGCGGGGTAATAATGAGCCATGGATATTAATACTCCCCAGTTTGGTAATATCCAATACCTCCTGGGGCAAAATCATGCCATATGCAATCACCACCAACAAATCAGCATCGAATGAACGTAATTGCTGTATTTGCTGAGGGTCTTTGAAGGTCTCTGGCTGAAAAACTGCTAAACCGGCATCTACTGCCAATTGTTTAACTGGTCCGGCTGTTAATTTTTTTCCTCTCCCGGAGGGTCGATCAGGCTGGGTATAAACCGCACAAATTTGATGTTCAGAATCAATCAACATCTGCAAAGCAGGGACAGCGAAATCCGGCGTGCCCGCAAAAATAATTTTCATCTTTTTTTTGCAGCCTGTTTTTGCTGGCCATGATTATCGCGTTCCAGCTTGTGCTTTTTCTCCAGCTTCTTTTTAATCCGATGTCTTTTTAAAGAAGATAAATAATCGACGAATAATTTCCCTTCCAGATGATCCATTTCATGCTGAATACAAACTGCCAGCAAATCATCACTCTCCAATTCAAAAATTTCACCTTCGCGATTTAAAGCCCGAACCGTAATTTTTTCGGCACGCTTTACCTTTTCAAAAAAACCTGGAACAGAGAGACAGCCTTCTTCAGATTCTTCAACGCCATCTTTGGCAATAATTTCCGGGTTAATTAAACACAGCGGCGCGTCCTTTTCCTCACTGGTGTCAATAACAATAATCCGTTGATGCACATTAACCTGGGTGGCTGCCAAACCAACGCCTCTGGCTTCGTACATGGTTTCCATCATATCATCAACCAATTTCCTGATTTCATCATTTACCACTTCCACAGGCGCTGCTTTTTTTCGCAATCTATCATCTGGAAATTCAAGAATATTTAACAAGCTCACTTAACCACTCCATATATACTTTCTAATAACTGGAATTCTATCCGATTTCATCTAGACTTTGAATTCAGACTGATAAAAAACCAGGATCATAAACTATGACTTTTCGACTATTTTTCGGATTATTAATTCTATTTTTCGGTAATATTCTTACCGCGGCAGAAATTAAATTAAACCCTGCCCATCCGGTTGAGTATACCGTAAAACGAGGTGATACCTTGTGGAATATTGCCGGTAAATTCCTTAAAAATCCCTGGCAATGGAATGAAATCTGGCAATCCAATTCGCAAATCAAAAACCCTGATTTGATCTTTCCTGGCGACATCATTGTCCTGAGTTTTGTTGAAGGCAAACCTCAATTGAGCTTTGCAGGCAACCAAAACAATGGCAAAGTAGAACTAGCTCCTAAAATCAGGGAAGTCAGTATTCAGGAAGCCATTAAAATCATTCCTATAGAAGCAATAGCGCCTTTTTTGTCATCACCCAAGATTGTCGACAAAAAACAGCTTGATTCTGCTCCTTATGTTGTCGATTTTGCAAAAGAACATCTTTTGGCTGGCGCTGGTGATCGTATTTATGTCCGCAGCATTGAGCATCCAGAAACCTTGAATTTTACCGTATACCGAAAAGGAAAAAAATTTGAAATGCCTGATTCCAAAGAAATCATGGGTTTTGAAGCCATTTATATAGCAGATGCGGTATTGCAAAATTCCGGTGACCCCGCCACTTTAGAAATAACACAATCTAAAAACGTCATCCGAAAAGGTGACAAGCTAATGCCTACTGAAAATGGTCAGCTTGCATTGAATTTTTTCCCACAAGCGCCAGCCAAACAAATCAAGGGCCAGATTATCAGCGTCCTGGATGGCTTGGCCCAAATTGGTCAACATCATATTGTTACGATCAACAAAGGATCAGCCGATGGACTGAAACCGGGGCATGTGCTACAGATATTACAGCGCGGAAAGAAGATTATTGACCCATTTGCCAAATTGAAAAATGATGAAGTCACTTTGCCTGAAGAAGAAGCTGGTATACTGATGGTGTTTAGAATTTTTGATCACATCAGTTATGCTCTGGTTATGTCGGCAAAAAATGCCATCCATGTTTCAGATTACGTGGTTACTCCCTAGGCTTTTAAAACTCAAGGCGTATGGGAGTTAGCCCCCCGCATCATCAAACGCCAAATACAGCCACTCCTGATTCGTATAAATACTGGCTGGCATTACATCGTATCCCTGGAGTGGGTTGTAAAACTTATCTTAATATCCTTGAACACTCCACGCCCGAGCAGGTTTTTTCCGAAAAACCTGCTACTTTATCAGCTCTAGGCCTCCGTGATACCAGTATTTCAGCCATTCAAAATCCTGACTGGAATATCATTGATCAGGATTTGCGCTGGCTCGAACAAGCTGACAATCATGCCCTACTGTTTTCCGACCCTGATTACCCTGAACAATTAAAGGAAATTCCTGATCCACCACCTATTATTTTTGTCAGGGGCTGCATTGAAATTTTATCTCATCCCCAAATAGCTATTGTCGGCAGTCGCAATCCCTCGTCACTGGGCAGCCAAACGGCAATGGATTTTGCCAAATCACTGGCTAGCAACGGTTTTACCATCACCAGCGGATTGGCTCTTGGTATTGATGCCGCCAGTCATCAGGGCGCTTTAAATGCAAATGGCCACACCATTGCCGTTGCCGGAACCGGACTGGACCGGGTCTATCCCGCAAGACACAAAAAACTGGCCACTCAAATCCTGGATAGAGGGGCAATTATTTCTGAACTACCTCCTGGCACCGTTGCAAAAGCCAATAATTTTCCCCGAAGAAATCGAATAATCAGCGGCTTATGCATGGGTTTATTGGTTGTTGAAGCAGCCAAACAAAGTGGCTCACTTATCTCAGCACGACTGGCTCTTGAACAAAACCGAGAGGTATTTGCCATTCCTGGCTCTATTCATAATCCATTAGCCAGAGGTTGCCATGCATTAATTCGTGAAGGCGCCAAGTTAGTAGAAAAATCTCAAGATATTTTGGAAGAATTAGGCCAATATTTTCAATCACCTACTGAAAATGAACCACAATTCGAACAATCAACACTTGACCTGAACCAACAAAAGCTATTGAATCTAGTTCAGTTTAGCCCCACTTCAATAGATGACCTGGTCACTGCCAGCGGCGAATCAGTAGAAAATATTGCGTCAGTGTTACTGGTTTTGGAATTACAAGGATATATCGCATCTGTTGCTGGTCGGGGTTATACTAGAATTAAGTAATTGATAAAAAAACCGTTCATTTATGAAAGAAAATATTTTTGAAGTCTTGATGTATCTGTTTGAAAACTACCTGGACACTGATAATGACAGCGTTCCTGATAGCGATGCCATCAGAACTGAATTAATCGAAGCAGGTTTTGAACAATTGGAAGTTAATAAAGCTTTCGATTGGCTGGAATCTCTGAGTCTGCAGCGTCAAATCATCCCGACTACGCCAACCACCTTTCGAATTTTCAGCGCCGAGGAAATAGAGCACCTGGATCTTGAATGCCGTAACTTCCTGATGTTTTTAGAGCAAACCGGGATTTTAACTACAAATACCCGAGAAATTGTGATTGACCGAATTATGGCTCTGAATAATGAGGAAATCTCGCTGGATAAATTAAAGTGGATCATTCTGATGGTACTGCTCAGCAGTGAAGAAAACGAGGCCGCCTTCTTCCGCATGGAAGATTTGGTTTACGATAATATTCCCCTGTCTTTACATTAATCTAGCCCCCAGTTTTCCTCAATGAGCAACAATCTTGTTATTGTAGAATCGCCTGCAAAAGCCAAAACCATCGAAAAATATCTGGGCAAAGATTTTCATGTCCTTGCTTCATACGGCCATGTCCGTGATTTAATCCCCAAAGAAGGCGCGGTTGATCCGGACCATAACTATGCGATGAAATATCAGGTCATAGACCGAAATCAGCGCCATGTTCAGGCTATCGCCAAGGCTTTGAAAAATGCCGACGAACTATATCTTGCCACTGACCCAGATCGCGAAGGAGAAGCAATTTCATGGCATTTACTGGAATTGCTCAAAGAAAAAAAGATTCTTAAAGACAAACCCGTTCATCGCGTGGTGTTTCATGAAATTACCAAAAAGGCGATCACTGAAGCCATTCAAAATCCCGAAGAGCTGTCAATCAATCTAATTAATGCCCAACAGGCGCGACGAGCACTCGACTATTTGGTCGGCTTTAATTTATCGCCGCTATTATGGAAAAAAATTCGCCGTGGACTTTCTGCCGGACGTGTACAAAGCCCGGCATTACGGCTGATTGTAGAACGCGAACTGGAAATTGAAGCGTTCAAAACCAGGGAATACTGGACTATTACCGCTGACCTGGAAGCTGATGGCCAAAAATTCAAAGCCCGGCTCACTCATTTGGAAGGCAAAAAACAGGAACAATTCAGCATCACTGATGAAGAAACCGCGTTAAAAGCCAAAACAACACTTTTGGAAAAAGCTGATGGCAAACTGGTTGTTGTCAAGCTGGAGAAAAAGCAAAGAAAACGTAACCCGGCAGCCCCTTTTATCACCTCGACATTACAGCAAGAAGCTTCCAGAAAACTGGGCTTTACCACCAAAAAAACCATGATGGTCGCGCAACAGCTTTATGAAGGTATCGACATGGGCGGCGAAAGCGCTGGCTTGATCACCTATATGCGTACTGACTCGGTTAATCTTGCCGCAGAAGCCATCACCGAAATCAGGGAATTAATCGCCTCAAAATACGGCCAGGAAAATGTACCTCAAAAGCCTAGACAATACAAAACCAAGTCTAAAAATGCTCAGGAAGCGCATGAGGCAATCAGGCCCACCTCGGTGCAACGACTCCCCAGCCAGGTTAAACAATATTTAAGCAGTGACCAGCTCAAGCTGTATGATTTAATCTGGAAAAGAACCATGGCATCGCAAATGATCCATGCCACCATTGATACGGTTTCCATTGATCTGAGTTGTGGCAGTAAAGATAATCTATTCAGAGCAACCGGCTCAACGATTGCCAAACCAGGGTTTATGGCCGTTTATCTGGAAGGAAAAGACGACACCAAAGAAAGCGATGACAAAGAAAGCTTTTTGCCGCCATTACAGGAAGGTCGTCCAGTACCATTAAATGATATTATTGCTGGCCAGCATTTTACCGAACCACCGCCACGATATGGAGAAGCCAGCCTGGTTAAAGCTTTGGAAGAATATGGTATTGGCAGGCCATCAACTTATTCATCAATTATTTCGACACTGCAAAACCGTGAGTACGTCACCCTGGAAAGCAAACGCTTCCATCCAACAGATGTCGGCCGGATAGTGAATAAATTTTTGACAGAACATTTTACCAAATATGTCGATTATGATTTCACCGCCAATCTTGAAGACCAGCTGGATGCAGTATCTCGCGGTGAAAAGGACTGGATTCCTTTGATGGATGATTTTTGGCGTCCTTTTACCCAATTGATTCATGAGAAAGAAGAAACCGTCCAGCGCAAAGACGTTACCCAGGAAGCCATTGACGAAAAATGCCCTGAATGCGGCAAGCCGCTTTCAATTCGACTGGGACGAAATGGCCGCTTTATCGGCTGTACCAATTACCCTGAATGTTCCTATACACGTAATTTGAACGATGATGGCAGCCAAAGTTCAGCCGAACCCGAAATTGTCGAAGGCAGGACCTGTCCGAAATGTGATTCTGCGTTAGTCATTAAAACCGGTCGTTATGGAAAATTTATAGGATGCAGCAACTATCCTCAATGTAAACACATTGAACCAATAGAAAAGCCTATAGATACTGGCGTGACCTGTCCGAAATGCAACAAGGGAACTATTCTTAAACGCAAATCCAGACATGGCAAAGTTTTCTATTCCTGCTCAGGATACCCAAAATGCGATTATGCCCTTTGGAATGCGCCGATCAAACAGTCTTGCCCGGAATGTAACTGGCCTATCCTGACGGTAAAAACCACCAAACGGCGCGGCACTGAAAAAGTTTGCCCCCAGAAAGATTGTAAATATGCGACGCCTTATGAGGGAGATCCGGCAGACGCGGAAGGACCAAAAGCTTAACACTACAATTCCGCTAAGTTTTTCACCAATCCCTGACGGAAAAGACTGAGAAAAGGAGAGTTTAAAAATACACTTGTGAGATTGGTATAACGGATGAACGAATACATACCGCCTACAAAATTTCGTCAGGCTGCAAGAATGCTACGACACGGTGAAGTGATTGCCTACCCGACAGAAGCAGTTTACGGCCTTGGTTGCGACCCTTTAAATGAACAAGCCATCCAGAAAATTCTTACTCTCAAACAACGACCCCTAGAAAAAGGTATGATCCTGATAGCGGCAAGTTTTCAACAAATTGAAGATTATATTGACATTGACGAAACCATCAAGAGCCTCATTATCAAAACCTGGCCTGGCCCTCATACATGGATTATTCCAACACAACCCTGGGTTCCCAAAAGTCTGACTGGCAATCGCAACACTTTAGCTGTCAGAGTAACAAATCATCCTGTTGCTGCGCAAATTTGTAAGTATTTTGGTGGGCCTATCGTATCAACCAGCGCCAACCCGACCGGGTTTCAACCTCCTAGAACATCACTGCAACTCAAAAAATACTTTATCGGGGAAAATTTTTTTATCGTTCCTGGAAAAACAGGCCGATTAAACCAACCTACAACTATCCAGAATGCAATAACAGGGGAAAAAATAAGGTAAAAGCTTCCTAGTTTTCATAAAACAACAGTAGAGACAAAATTTTATCTGCCTCTACTGTTTTCACCCAAAGATTTGCTTTTTCTAAAACTCAACCCGAAGCCCCGCGGTAAAAATATGGCTTTCGACATTTTTCAACTCAAGCACTGTTTCATAATCGAGAAATGCCTGAATGCCGCCTTTTAAGTCAGCGGAAACACCTACTCCAATGTTAAAATAATCTCCATCCAGACGATCAGATTTTAGGGACAGAGTATTATTCCTGGGATCATTAACATAAGAGATACTGAATTCTCTAACGCTGTCAAAATACTCATGATGCCATTCAATTCGGAAATGGGGAACAATAATGCCAAAAGACTGACTGAAAGCGTAGGATATTTGCGCACCTACCACTGATTCAAGAGAATCAACTACCTGCTCAGCAACGCGTAAATCTAATCCTCTGGCTCCGCTTTCACTATATCCGTCTATAGTGGCATTCAGATAAGTAAGCCGAACATAAGGACCGTAAGTTAAACTGCCAGTGTGAAAATTATAACCGCTGCCCAAGCTACCATAAAATTGTTCTCCTCCGGGTGATGCAAAAGCAGTTCTGTTAATAACTGGTACTGTTGGATTATTTGATTTAATGCGGATCCCTCTTTTAATATCATAATCAGACCATCCGTAGGTGAAAATACCATCAATATAAAAATCATCGACATAGAAAGTTGAATATGCCGAAATATTATAATTATCCGCTTCAACGCCACCACCGCCGACATCTATGTTTTGATCAAAATCCAGATCCAGATGAGAATAGCCTCCTGCGATACCGACAGTCAAATTGTCAAGAATGCGATAGTCAACTCCGGCAATGACTCCTATGCTGGAGAAATCACTGGCATTTTCTTTATCTGTTCGATCAGTTTCCCCAAAACCACCAATAGTATTAATAAAAAAGCCAAACCGGCTTGAGGATAACAAACCGCCATCGCCTGCCGCACCGCCTCGTAATTGACCTGATTTGGCATCAGCCAGATCAAATGACTTGCCGTAGGGTGATGAAAAAGAAGCGACAGAAAAAGAACCTTTGCGAATTTTACTGATATGAGATGCAATACTGCTGTACTGGTTAATTGATGCTTCAGAGGCAATCGTCAAAGGAGCAAAAGTTTCTTCACTAACCACATTTTGATAACCGCCCGCTAAATCTGTTATTCCTAACCTTCGACTGTTATTAAGCCCAGTCACACCTTGTAATTCTTTTGTGTTTTCAACCATTGAACGACAGGCAATAAATAAGTCTTCTTGAAGCGAGTTTCTACTGCTAATATTTTTTAACCCTCCACAAGTCGCCCCAACAAATTTTTCGCTATTATTTTGCAATGCTGTAACTCCACCAGCCATAAGTTGAGCAGAAAATACAGCCAATGCCATCGCACTAATTTTAATACAATTATTTTTTATCACCATCCCATCCCCTCAAAAATTATTTTTAGATATTACGTGGTACAAAGAAAAACTCGCCCGATTCATGCCCTGCATGACGAATCGGCGCATATTCTGGCACTTGTTCTATTCCATATTCGGCAGCAATCGCAACAATTCCGGCAGAAACCTTGCGGTATAAAGATTGTCCTTCCAGCAAAGTATCATTTTGGCGTAATGCCGTGATAAAGGCATTGGCAAAAACCGAGTGCTGACCGCCACCGCCATCCATAACCGGCTTTAAACCGCCAGATGTTAATACGGTTCTTGATCGGGCTTTCAGCATTGCTTGCAGCCATTTTGATTTTTTCACGGGATCTGCTCCCGCCTCAATACGAGCCAGAGATGATCGTGTCATGGCTCCAGAATAGCAGGAATCTGAAACCACCATGATATGCTTAACAGACATAGTGTTCAAAATATCGGTAATTGCCACTGTAGAGATCCAGTTCGCGGTATTATCTGCATCAGCATCAACAGGCAGCCAATGGCCGCGCATATTGACCTTGTCCAGTTCACCATGTCCTGCATAATACACCAGCAAATTATCATTTTCGGCCAATTTCGCACGCAAATTATTCAATTCAGACAAGATTTGATAGCGAGTTGCATTGATTAACAGCTTGGTCTTGAAACCGTATTTTTCTTTCAATACGTTTGACACAGCCGTTGCATCATTCACTGGGGTATCCAAGGCAGGAATTTTTTTATAATTATTATTACCAATAACAAGCGCATAATATTGGCCAAAATTGAGTGCCCTCCAGGGCTGAGCCATTTTAACCCGGGGTAGATTTTCTGATGTCCTTTGGTTTATTTCTATCGCTTTGCCCAAGGACAGTATAAAATCCAGACTGGCTCTGGCGCCGTTTCGATCAATCGCAACTAGATGAACTGGCGTTTCAGTATCAACCAAATTTACCGTGGTCTGAAATAAACCCTGTTCATCAACATCTGATTTTCTGTCATTGACCATAAAAGACAGCAAATCATTCGATGCAGTGACCTTGCCAATAATATCGCGTTTTTTTACTACAGAACGAAGTGTAACCGTTGGCGTTCCCCTAACCAGTACAAAAGGTGGATCAATAATTTCTATTTTTGGTTTTTCAGCAAGTTTTTGAGATTTGACTTTCTGCTGTAATTGCTTAATTTTTTCTTCATATTGTTGTCGTTCTCGTTCAAGCTGGCTGATGATTTTTTGTTGCTGGGTCAACTTCTCCTGGCTTTTTTGAAAACGGGCCAAGGCTTCTTCATGCTGTTTGGTTTTCTGACTTAATAAAATAGCTGCTTTTTTTTCTGCCGCCTGTTTTTCCATCGCCTGAATTTCCAACAATTCCTGATAATTTTTTTCCAGACTTACTAATTTTGATTCTGTACTTTGCAGCTCTTCCTGTTGCTGTTTCAGTTTGAGCTGAGATTGATTTGCCGCCAGTTTTTGTTTTTGCAACTCTGCTTGCAATTTTTTCAGATCTTCTGAAGAAACCATGCTCTGGCCAATTTGATTTTTCAGATTATCAATACTTTGTTTGTAGAGATTTTTTTCTTCTGTTAATCGATCAATTTGTTCTTGTTGTTGAGCTTTTTCCTGCTTGATTTTTTCCAGGGAGACTAAAGCATTTTGTAAATCC
This sequence comes from uncultured Methylomonas sp., assembly GCA_964530345.1. Taxonomy (GTDB): domain Bacteria; phylum Pseudomonadota; class Gammaproteobacteria; order Methylococcales; family Methylomonadaceae; genus JALSJK01. Next base: position 4,531 of record CAZGYJ010000055.1, on the reverse strand, counting down.
TGATGTTCATCCGGCCCATCATAATCTGACAACTTTTCGCTACCCTTTTGCTGTTCAATAACCTGATTGGTTTCTTTTCGAGCAGATTGCTTCATTCCCAACAAACGTTTTTCAGTTCTTGCTAGTTTTGCTTGGACCTCCAACAATTTTAACTGTGCTTCACTGGCGGCTGTTTTATGCTTTTTCAAGTCTTCGGCAAATTGTTTGGCGCGTTTCTCGGTTTCTTCCAACCTGATTTTCAAGGCTCCAAATTTATTTTGATATTCCTGAGTCAATTCAGCGTTACTTTGTTTCTGCAACGCTATTTCCTGCTCTTTATGTTGAATTAATTTTTTTAATCGGGTAACTTCCGACTGATTAGACTCTTGCGTCGCTTTTTTTAACAATTGCTTTGATTGTGCCAAGGTCTCATTTGAATGAACCATCTTGTTCTGACCTTGTTTCAATCTGGACTGAATTTGATCCAGTTGCTTGGCCAATCTTTTCGCTTCATTGCGACTGTTCTTTAGCTCGGTTTTAAGAAACGATATTTCCTTGCTCATTTCGCTTTGTGAGGATGTTTCAATGGTCGCCGCGTAAGGGAGATCGACTTTTTCCAGGCCTGAAGATTTTTGATACCACTGCATCGCTTTAGCAATATCTTTTTCAACGCCCAGGCCGCGTTCATATAAATAACCCAGATTAATCTGTGCTCGGGAATTACCTTGCTGAGCAGCTTTTTGGTACCATTGCACAGCCAATTGATAGTTTGGCATCAAGCCCAAACCTTTTTCATAGATTTCACCAACATAAGCCTGGGCTTCCGCATCCCCGGCTTGCGCTCTGGGCAACCAGATTTTTAAAGCAGTCGCATAATTTGCCCGATCATAGGCAACATATTCACCGCCCCGGATTTCGCATTCTGATGCTGTTGCTTTTATGGGCCTCCTGGCTGTTGCAAAAACTCCTAATTGGCCCAACTTCCTAATTTGTGCAGGCAACAGACAATCAACAACCATTAACTTATCGCCGTTATCATGACTGGCGATACCCTGATCAACAGCAACTTGCGGATTTGAACTACACCCTAAAAGCAAAACCCACAGATTTATTAATACTTTACGACTTTTCTTCATGTTGATTACCCTCAGGTTTTTTACTGCATGGAACTTACCCTCAGGCTTTTTAAATATACATTTTACGCTTAAGAATGATTAATTAATCCATGTTCATTTTTCCTGTAATAATCCATTGCAACTCACAAAAAAAACACAATTCAAATGCTTATAAAGTTTTTTCTGGTAATGATGCTCTTTTTTATCCATCGTATATGAACTAAATCCGCCTATATCAAGTCAATCGTATTTTATATATAGTTAAAAAGCAATATATATCAGTATTTAATACTTTATTAATTATTAATAACTTATAAAAAATAAGGTATTTTATTTCTCATCCAGATACCAAACACCATCATCCCCCAAAAGCCCCTTTGCCAACCATTTTTCAACTGTCTCCCTATCCAGATTGTATATCTCAGGACAACTCTGATTTACGGTAAGCTTCTTCTCCATCGATCGAATCCATCTTTCCCAATCTAGAATTGCTGATTTGGCAAATCTTGGATCATCCGCATAACCCAAAGCGAACAAATCTTCGGCTTTATTTCGACCTTTCACGACTACCCGCCCCAAATACCGAGCAACAAAACCAAGCTCCTGTGCTGATTGAACAAAGTTGCCTGAAACAATAATTTCGGTATTGTAAAATCGGGTTAAACTTTCCAGTCTTGCCGCAAGAATCAAAGGATCTCCCAAAATTCCGAATTTTCTGACTCCTTGATTTGGCCCCAGATCACCCATGACAACAATTCCTGCTGCCAAGCCAATCCCCGCATTAATTGTGGATCTTACTTGTTCAAGAACCAGTGGATCTATCTTGTGCCGATATCGTTGGTTCAAGGACAAAAAAAACCTTTTTTGTAAAATATACAACTCCATCGCACCACGTAGCGCATTTTTATAGGATTCCTCCTGCTCCTGCTCTTTATATGGCCAGTAATAACAAACCATATCGCCGACATAACTTTCCAGCCATCCATTATATTTATCCTGTAGTACAAAAGATGTCTCACTCAGATAATCATTCATCAGTTCCAGAATCGCCCCTGGCTCCTTCAAAATACCTGTCACCCTGGTATAACCCGCCAGATCACTCATCAGCACCAAGGCATAACAACGCCGGTTTTGGAATGGCTCATCAGTTTTTAAAGAAATCAATAAATTATGTATCTGGCTGGGCATGTAATGGCTGATTAACACGCCTTCCCGGTAACCGATAATCAAAAACATACCAACGACTTGCCCAACGCCGACAAAATAAGTCAGCATACTGGCCGTTACCGGCCATAATTGAGTTAAAGGATTCAGAAAACATAATCCTGCCAGAACAAATAACAATAGAATTGCCCCAAGCCAAACATAAACCTGCCGCAAAAAAGCGGCTGCTAAAACTCCTGCTGCAGCAACTAAGAACAACAACAACGCTTTGGTTAAATTATCTGGCCTGCGCGGATGGTCGCCATTCAAAATGGTTTCAACCGCATCAGCTAGAAATTGTGCACCCGGAGTAATTGCATTAGGCCCTATAAGAGCTGTTGTCATCGGGGTTACAATAATATCCGTTGCTTCAGTTGGCGATGTCAATTGCAAAATAACCACCTTATCCTTTAACAATGTTGCCATTCTTTTTGCTATTGCCAGATCACACGAAGCCAATTGACTAACAGGCAAAATTAGCCGCCCATTATCCAGTTGTGTCCCATAGACTGGTGGGCTTAAGCGAATGCGGCGGCACCGCCGCCTATCACTACAAATCTCGTCATCTGGACTGGCTTGTAGCGCCTTTTCTGTTTGCTCAAAGCTGCTGTATCTGGCCAATTTAATCACTGCATGATCTCTGCTCAAATCCAGATACCTGGCAATTGGACTGTCTCGAGTGACTAATCTGTCGCTACCGACCAAACCTCGTTCCGGAATTGCTGCCATTGCGTTCCAGCCATATAACAAAAAATCGGGTAGATTTTCCTGGCCACTTAAATAAGGTGCAATCACAAAATGTTTAATTGCCTTTTCACTCATTTGTAATGGTGCGCTACCTACTGGACTGTTAGCAATTTGACATTGTTTACCATCAGTGACAGTACATTCAGGCATGGACCAATGAACCAGCCCATTCGCTTCTATACAAACTGCATAAGGCATACGTCCCTCCATTTCTTTGGCAACTCTTGCATCTAAAAACACCCCTTTTGCTCCGGCATTGATCAATTGTTCTGTTGCTCTGACAAAAAGTGGCAAGGCCTGCTTGCGTCCGACTCTTATTGGAACCTGATCATCCAACACCACAATGCCCGTATATTTCCATTGATTTCTGGCCTGATAAACCAACGCTGAATCATGCATCCAGTCATCAATATGGGAATTGCTCCAAAAATCAAAAGCCGCACCAATCAATGCCGAAATAAAAACAAACAATATCAGCAGTTTTTTATTTGCCAGCGGGAAATCCCGCCAAACCAAATGTTTCAAGTTAGTCCTGTACCGACAAAATAGTCACAATTTCCAATAATTCCGCCTCTTATAATCTCGTTACAAACATCACATTTTCAGTAAACCGGGGATAAGCGAAACCATGCACTGCACTTTCAATACAGGATAAATAATCTTTTCCCACTAATTTTCCATTCGCAAAAGAAAGTTTTTCCACCTGGCCAACAGTATTTAAAAGCCATGATGCACCGATGAACTGATTGACCTTATGAAGAATATGGCATAAATTAACTTCTGACTTAATCGCCTTCGTCACTACCTGGATATTTTCAGGATTGGCATCTATCACTAATTCCCTGACATCATTTTTCTGCCCCATATTACGCATTTTCACTGAAGTGGTTCGCTCCAAGGTTGTTAACTGCAAATAATCTAGCTTCTTAATTACTGCAATCGCACAAATAAAGCTATTTTTTACGCCTTTTTCTTCAGTGCAACTCAGTTTATTATCAATCCAAGCATCACAATGAGCTACCTTTTCCGGCTTGATCCACGGCAGGAAAGGGCTGTAATATTTAACATCAACAGCAAGTGACCCTCTGTTTTGACAAATCAATTGAAAATCAGTATTTTCAGTAGCGTTCACTTTGAGCCACAGCCGCCCACTCGGTGCCACAACAAAACCAGTGCCAAGGGATACCTTATTATTACTCGCACAGCTATTATTTTTGACCTGAATAGCCTGACTTTTATTTTTTAAAAATTCCACGACATCGCATTCAGAAGCTTGAGCCTTTCCAACAACAAAAGCTATAACAAGAAATGATAACCTCACCACCATATTTACTTTGTTGTTATGAATAATCAATTGTTTATACATTGCTCTGTCCTGTTGTTAGCTATCAAACTATGGAACCAACATTTTTAATGCCTTTTAGGCTAAACCTTATGGCGCCCGATAAAACTGCACTCTACGGTTAGCACCATCGAACGGATTGGTG
>CAZGYJ010000054.1:0-17855 GCA_964530345.1 uncultured Methylomonas sp. | reverse complement strand
GGAATTGGTTCTCTCATTGAAAAATCAGTTATTGTTAATAAGTCTATTAATAAAGGAAATACAACGATTGCAATAGGCCGATTTAATTACGCTTCTACTGGATCAGTCTACATTAAAGGTTCAAAAATCAAAAAATCAGTATTGGTTAATCAATCAATCAACAAAGGGAATGTTACTGTTGCTCTAGGTCGAAATAACAAAGCAACCACTGGATCAATTTCTGTATTGAATTCAGATATCAAAAAGTCTGTATTGGTGAATCAATCTATTAATAAAGGAAATATTACTCTCGCCCTGGGTCGTAACAACACTGCTTCGACCGGTTCAATCATCATAGAGTAATTACCCACATAAAAAATGCATAAACCCAAACAGGTTTATGCATTTTTAGAGTTAACTAATACCTATTATCCGCATTGAAATCATAAGTTCAGGTAATAATATTTGCGAAAAAAATAATCAGTGGTGATGATTTAATTATCGGAATCGAATTAATGATGGGAAGGGCTTTTAGCCGATCCAAAGAAAATATCTCAATAGCATCATTAATAATTCCTTCTGTATTAATAATGTACTCAATATAATCATCAACTTCCTTATTTATTGTCCTTAAATATCCTGATAAATGTTGTTCATATCCTGTTTTTATCATTATTAGCAACTGTACAAATCTTTCTTTCATAACACCCTCCTCCCGCTTTTTATAAAAAGCTTTTTGAAGTTTTTTATCATAGAAACGAAAGTCAAGTCAATAAGCTAATGACTAAACTATTCGTTATTGTAATAGACTACAAAACTGGATTTTCCTTTAAACGGCATTTCTATAAAATTATGAATTAAAATATGGTATTGAACAACTTGGCTTATGCCACTTGGAACGCCAGTTCAGAATGGATAGATTTTAAGATGAATTAAACGTAGAATCCTATGAACAACCATCTATTTCAAAGCTCTATAGCAACTCCCATTACAAAACATATGCATTGAAAGATATAACTTCTTAAAATTCGTTTTCAAAACTTTATGTTAAATAATCTGACTGATTTCCAAAAAAATTCCATTCTTGCAGGCATTTCAGTCTTGGCTATCTCAAGTCTGTTTTTTATCCCTGCAATCCCTCAAGATTTAGATTATCATCAATTTGCTGATCAACGGCTTCTATTTAAAACCCCTCATTTCTTTAATGTAGTCTCAAACATTTTATTTCTACTTGTCGGGGGGTTGGGAATCAAACTGCTATTACGCGAAAACATAGCCGGCTTTCTTGAAAAAACCTATGGGATGTACATGGCTTTTTTTGTAGGTATTTTCTTCGTCGGACTGGGCTCTGGTTATTATCATCTCGCCCCAAACAATCAAACACTAATTTGGGATCGCTTGCCAATGACAGTAGCTTTTATGGCTCTATTTTCGATTATTTTTTCGGAATTTATATCAGTTAAACTGGGAAAATTAATTTTCCTTCCTCTAATAGCTCTCGGAATTCTGTCCATTGTTTACTGGGTTTATAGCGAAACACAGAGCGAAGGTGATTTGCGATTTTATGGATTGGTGCAATTTTTGCCAATGACACTGATTCCTTTGATTCTGCTGCTGTTCAACTCACAATCTTCCCAAACTAAACAGTATTGGTACTTATTGGGCTTTTATTTTCTCGCCAAAATTTTTGAGACGGCTGACCTACCCGTTTATCAATTAACCACAGTAATAAGCGGGCATAGTCTGAAGCATATTTTTGCAGGAATTGGCTGTTATTTTTTCTATACCCAACTAAAAAAGAGATACATCGCTACCCTTTCCAAAAAAAATCAGTTTACTTCTTTCTAATAAATAAATCGGTAATGGTGCCATTAATCATTTCAGCAGCAAAAGCCAAGGTTTCTGAAAGTGTTGGATGAGGGTGTACAGTCAGACTGATATCATCCACATCAGCTCCCATTTCCAAAGCTAAAACAGCTTCAGCAATGAGCTCACCGGCATTTGGTCCAACAATCCCTGCCCCCAAAATTCTACCAGTTTCTTTATCTGCAAGAATTTTTGTTACCCCTTCATTACGCCCCAAACTTAATGAACGGCCACTGGCGGCCCAAGGAAAAGCTCCTTTTTCATATTCTATACCCTGTTCTTTAGCTTGGGTTTCAGTGAGCCCCATCCAGGCGATTTCGGGATCGGTGTATGCAACGGATGGAATGGTCAAAGCATCAAACCCTGCTTTAATTCCGCTGACAACTTCTGCAGCCACTTTACCTTCATGGCTCGCTTTATGCGCCAGCATAGGGTTGCCAACAATATCCCCAATCGCAAAAATATGTGTGACATTGGTTCGTTGCTGTTTATCAACAGGGATAAAACCTTGTTCATCAACGGTTACCCCCGCATTTTCCGCACCTATTTTGTTACCATTAGGGCGCCGGCCAACTGCGACCAAAACATTATCAAAAACCTGCGAATCAGGAGCTCCTTCACCTTCAAAGGTCACTTTCAGGCCTCGTTTTTGCGGCTCAATCGCAGCCACTTTGGTTTTCAGCCAGATATTTTCATATTGTTTCTGGATGCGTTTGTGTAATGGCTTGACCAAATCCTTGTCGCAACCGGGAATCAACTGATCCATTAGCTCAACAACACTGATTTTTGTCCCTAAGGCATGATAGACAGTCGCCATTTCAAGACCAATAATACCGCCCCCGACAATCAGTAATTTCTTTGGAATTTCCTGCAATGCCACGGCATCTGTCGAATCCCACAAACGTGGATCATCATTCGGAAACACTGGAATTTGGGTTGGTTGTGAACCTGCGGCAATAATTGCATGATCAAATGTGATAGTTTGCTTACCACTTTCGCCATCGACTTCGATTGAATGGTCGCTGGCAAAAGTTCCGACGCCTTGAACGCGAGTAATTTTCCGCTGTTTGATCAAGCCAGCCAAACCATCGTTCAGACTTTTGGTGACACTTTCTTTCCAGGAGCGAATTTTTTCAATATCAAACTTGGGTTTGCCGAAGCTAATACCGTGAGCATCAAACTCATCGGCTTCATGAATAACCTGCGCCATGTGTAATAGTGCTTTTGAGGGAATACAGCCTACGTTCAGACAAACACCTCCCAGCACTGGGTATCGCTCAACGATAACAACATTTTTACCCAAATCAGCGGCACGAAATGCAGCCGTATAACCACCTGGGCCACCGCCCAGAACCAAAACCTCAGCATGTAAAGCAGATTCAGACATATTTTTTCCTGAATTAAAGTATTAAGCGACGAATATCACTCAAATATTGAGCGATAGCAACAACAAATCGGACCCCGTCAGCACCATCAATGACGCGATGATCGTAAGTAAGATCAAGTGGCAACATTAATCTTGGTATAAACTCCTGGCCATTCCAAATCGGCTTCATGCTGGCACGCGTTACGCCAAGAATAGCAACTTCAGGTGCGTTCACGATCGGCGTAAAAGCAGTTCCTCCAATACCGCCAATACTGGAAATGGTAATACAACCACCCTGCATATCGCCTGGCATCAATTTACCTTTTCGCGCCTTGGCGCTGATTTCTCCCATTTCTTTAGCCAGTTCAAAAACGCCTTTTTTATCAACATCTTTCAGAACTGGAACTACCAGGCCATTCGGCGTATCGACAGCAATACCAATATTAAAATACTTCTTGTAGATTATTTTTTCACCATCGGCAGACAACGAGGAATTAAACTGGGGATATTGCTTTAATGCTGCCAGCAATGCCTTGATAATAAAAACCAACGGAGTGATTTTTACGCCATTTTCAACCTTTGCCTGTTCTGCATTCAAGGTTTTTCGAAATGCTTCCATTTCAGTAATATCAGCTTCGTCATGCTGCGTTACCATCGGCAGATTCAACCAGACAGCACTAAGATTTTTACCTGTCAGACGCTTAATTTTATTTAGTGACTGCTCTTCAATTTCACCAAACTTAGTAAAATCCACCGCTGGAAGTGAAGGTATCGCAGCGCCAGCCTCCGTTGCTCCAGAAGACAAAAGCTGTTTTACGAATTTTTTTACATCATCTTTAGTAATTCTCCCTTTCCTGCCGCTTCCGCTGCTTATCCGACTGAGATCAACACCTAATTCTCTGGCAAATCTTCTAACCGCTGGAGATGCATGAACCTGTCCCGAAGAAGAAATTGCTGAAACAGATTCAACGGATACAGTCTCAGATTTTGATTTTGTAACAACTGGTTCGGGCTTCTGTTCTTCTTGTGGTGCTAATTCTGGTTGTTCATCAACAGCTTTTTCATTAACGGCAGGTTCCTCGGCTGCTTTTTCCTCAACAGCATTAATTGTTGCAACCACGGTGCCCTCAGAAACTTTATCCCCTACTTTTACTTTGACTTCCTGAATGGTTCCAGCCACAGTAGAGGGTAAATCCATTGCGGCTTTATCAGACTCCAGCGTTAATAAGGTTTGCTCTAATTCAACAACATCACCAGGCTGAATAAGCACTTCAGCAACTTCAACTTCATCATCACTACCAATATCCGGAACTTTTAATTCAATTAAACTCATTGTTATCCTTAGTTTTCTAGATTAACCAGGGAGCGGTTTTACTGGGGTCAATACCATATTTTGCAATGGCAACATCAATTTTAGCTAGATCAAATTCACCATTATCGGCCAGACTTTTCAAAGCTGCGATAACGATGTGATACCTGTCAACCTCGAAAAATTTACGTAATTTTTCACGGGTATCCGAACGCCCAAAACCATCGGTCCCCAAAACAGTATATGGCGCGGAAATATAAGGTCGAATCTGGTCAGCAAATGCGCGCATGTAGTCCGTTGCTGCAATGACCGGACCTTTAGCTTCAGCTAAACATTTTGTTACGTGGGGCTGCAATGGCACATCCGTCGGGTGTAAACGATTGAAACGTTCACAGGCATAACCATCGCGCGCCAATTCAGTAAAACTTGGACAACTCCACAAATCTGATTCAACTTCCCAATCTTCCCGCAATAATTCAGCTGCGGCAATGGCTTCCCTGAATATCACCCCCGATCCTAAAAGTTGAACTCGTGGCAAATCCCGATCATACCCAGGTTTAAATAAATACATACCTTTAATAATGTCCAACTCAACATTTTCAGGCATTGCCGGATGTTCATAGTTTTCATTCATAACAGTGATGTAATAGAAAATATCTTCTTGTTCCACGTACATCCGTCGCATACCATCTTGAATGATGACGGCTAATTCATAGGCAAAAGTAGGATCATAAGAAATACAATTTGGTACAGTTGCCGACATTATATGACTATGTCCATCCTCATGCTGCAAACCTTCCCCATTCAGGGTGGTTCTGCCTGCCGTCCCTCCCAATAAAAACCCGCGGGTACGCTGATCAGCAGCGGCCCAAATCAAATCTCCAACGCGCTGGAAACCAAACATAGAGTAATAGATAAAAAATGGAATCATTTGTACGCCATGCGTTGAATAAGCAGTTCCCGCAGCAATCCAGTCACACAAACCACCCGCTTCATTGATCCCTTCCTGAATAACCTGACCGTGCTTATCCTCTTTATAAAACATCAACTGCTCAGCATCTTGCGGGGTGTAAAGTTGGCCAACTTGCGACCAGATGCCTAATTGACGAAACATACCTTCCATGCCGAAAGTACGTGATTCATCAGGGACAATCGGTACAATATGTTTGCCAATATTTTTATCTTTAACCAGAATATTCAAAATCTTGACAAAAGCCATTGTCGTTGAAATTTCATGGCCTTTACGGCTACCCTCAAGCACAGATTTGAAACTTTTCAAAGCCGGAATTTTTAGCGGATCTGCCTTGGTTCTTCTGGAAGGTAAATAGCCATCCAATTCCACCCGGCGTTGCTGCATATATTTTAATTCCTTTGAATCTTCAGGAAGCTTCAGGTATGGGAGTTTGGTCAATTCATCATCACTGACCGGCAATTCATATTTATCTCTGAAACGACGCAGCGATTCCAGACTCATTTTTTTCTGTTGGTGGGAAGTATTCTGTGCTTCACCAGATTCGCCCATGCCGTAACCTTTGACCGTTTTGGCTAAAATAATAGTGGGCTGGCCTTGATGATTGGCCGCTCTTTGATATGCAGCAAAAACCTTAATCGGATCATGTCCACCGCGATTAAGCTCCCAGATATCCCGATCGGTCATGTCTTCGACCAGTTTTTTTAATTCAGGGGTATTGAAAAAATGCTCTCTAACATAAGCGCCATCCTTGGATTTAAAATCCTGATATTCACCATCAACGCATTCCATCATACGTTTTACCAGCAAACCTTCCTTGTCTCTTGCCAACAGTGGATCCCAGCGTCTTCCCCAAATAACTTTGATAACATTCCAGCCAGCGCCACGAAAACTTCCCTCCAACTCCTGAATAATTTTGCCATTGCCGCGAACAGGCCCATCCAAACGTTGAAGATTGCAATTAACCACGAAAATCAAATTATCAAGCTTTTCCCTGCCCGCCATATCAATGGCGCCCAGTGTTTCTGGCTCATCAGTCTCACCATCCCCAAGAAAAGCCCATACTTTGCGACCATCAGTATCCGCAAGCCCACGGCTTTGCATATAACGCATAAAACGGGCCTGATAAATCGCCATGATCGGACCAAGTCCCATTGAAACGGTTGGAAATTGCCAGAAATCAGGCATCAACCAAGGATGAGGATATGAAGATAGACCGTTACCATCCACTTCTTGTCGAAAATTATCCAATTGATCTTCAGTCAAACGCCCCAACAAAAATGCTCTTGCATAATTTCCCGGCGATGAATGTCCTTGGAAAAAAATCATGTCGCCGCCATGTTGATCGGAAGCACCATGCCAAAAATGATTATGACCAACGTCATAAAGAGTTGCCACGGAAGCAAAACTGGCAATATGCCCACCAACATTGGTGTTCAGGTTAGCTTTTAAAACCATCACCATAGCATTCCAGCGCACATAAGAACGAATTTTCCGCTCAAATGTAGTATTGCCGGGAAATTTTGGTTGCATTTCAACCGATATAGTATTGATATAAGGAGTATTAGCACTGAATGGGATATCAGAGCCGGATTGTCTTGCCAAATCGACCAGTCTTTCAATCAAAAACTGCGCTCGTTCACTACCTTCCTGTTTCAGAACAGCCTGTAAAGATTCGAGCCATTCCTGGGTTTCTACAGGATCAATATCTTCCTGCATAATACTGGTCGAAATTAATTTCATATTCATTGATTACTCTATGGATTATGTGAAACTTTTTGAAACCTGATTGCAATAACATCTGTGGCGATCATTATTATTTTATTCCTGATTTCAGTATTTCTTATTCAAATTTGGTCTTTTAAAATTTAAAGCCAGGGAGGCTGCAGGCCAGGAAAGAGTCGATAAACTTTATCGTTTTCAATTTGTCCTATAGCTATAGCTGTCTAATTAAGGAACGCGCATGAAATAACTTAAACAACTGGCCTGCCTTTTATCCATCTTCTGCGTTGTTAAAATAGTTACATAGCTGGCTATGCGCCTATTTCTACAGCTTGAAAACAAATAAAAAATACTGCGCCAGTTATCCAATTAATTCTGCGCGCGCTCCTAAACCGGTACAAGATACCAGATTAACGCAAGAAAGAAAGTAGAAAACTCAAGAAATTTTACTTAATATAGCCAAAAGCTGGTTTTATTTACCAAAATCATACAGGACATTTTATGACTACGATTCACCAGGACGATTTTATCCAGAGCATCGCTGATGCACTCCAATACATTTCCTATTACCATCCGCCTGATTTCATCAGCGCCTTACATGCAGCTTATCTGAAAGAAGAAAGCCAGGCTGCTAAAGATGCCATTGCCCAAATTCTGATTAATTCAAGAATGTGCGCAGAAGGTAAACGCCCCATTTGTCAGGACACTGGAATTGTTACGGTATTCATAAAAATTGGCATGGATATTAACTGGCAAACCAAAGCAAATACCAGCATTGAGGACATGGTCAACGAAGGAGTCAGAACAGCTTACAATGATCCTGATAATGTTTTGCGTGCCTCGATCGTTTCTGATCCAGCGGGCAAACGAATCAACACCGGCGATAATACCCCAGCAGTTATTCACATGGAAGTCGTACCAGGAAACACTGTTGATATTGAAATTGCTGCCAAGGGAGGAGGATCAGAGGCAAAAGCCAAATTTGTCATGCTCAACCCATCTGACAGCATTGTGGATTGGGTTTTAAAAACCGTTCCAACAATGGGCGCTGGCTGGTGTCCACCTGGAATTTTAGGAATTGGCATTGGTGGCACTGCTGAAAAAGCGATGATTTTAGCCAAACAAGCCTGCATGGGATCAATTGACATACAGGAGCTAATTGCCCGAGGTGCCAATAATACTATTGATGAATTACGTTTGGAACTCTATGAAAAAGTCAATGCTCTTGGTATTGGCGCCCAAGGACTAGGCGGGTTAACTACAGTTCTGGATATAAAGATTCTCGATTACCCTACCCATGCTGCCAACAAACCCGTTGCAATGATTCCAAATTGTGCAGCAACCCGACATATTCACTTTACTCTGGATGGTACTGGCGTTGCTGAGCTTCCTGTCCCTAAATTATCTAATTGGCCAAAAATTGATTGGGATATTGGCAGCACCGCAAAACGGGTAAATCTGGACACCATCACCCGGGAAGAAACAGCCCAATGGCGACCCGGTGAAACTTTACTATTATCCGGTACCTTGTTAACTGGGCGAGATGCTGCGCACAAGCGTCTCGTGGAAGCACTTGAGCGTGGTGAAGACTTGCCAGAAGGAGTGGATTTTACTAATAAATTCATTTATTACGTTGGGCCAGTTGATCCGGTACGCGATGAAATTGTCGGCCCTGCCGGACCGACTACAGCCACCCGTATGGATAAATTCACCGACATCATTCTGGAAAAGACCGGGCTACTGGGCATGATCGGCAAAGCCGAACGAGGTCCAGCCGCAGTTGCCGCCATAAAAAAACACCAGGCAGTCTATCTAATTGCCATCGGGGGCGCTGCTTATCTGGTTTCCAAGGCCATTCGCAAGGCTCGTAAAGTTGCTTATCAGGATCTGGGAATGGAAGCCATTCATGAATTTACTATTGAAGATATGCCTGTCACTGTTGCTGTCGATAGCCAAGGTGAATCCATTCATAATACCGCCCCAAAAAAATGGCAAGCAAAAATTGGTAAAATTCCGGTTGTGTTAGAATCATGAACTCAGAACCTTTAATTATTTAATACAAACTAAGTACACTTCAATCAATTTAATGATTAACCGACAGCAAATAAAAATAGCATTAATAAGCATGCTGTTGCTTATTGGTCAGTTTGCTGTGCTTAAACATTCAGTTGAGCATCTGTTTCATGCTCACGAACAATCATGTCAAATTTTTCTACATTGCGAGAATTCAGGACATGGATTAATTACCCAAGTTTTACAACTTACCCCTCCGGCCAAAAACACCCTGTTTGATGGCCAAATAGTAACTGCTTGGTCATCGTTTCTTCAAACTTCTTATAATGCCCGCGCCCCACCACTCCTGTCGCAAATCTAATTTCCATTAATTTAGGCCACATCCCGCTCAGGAATTTTTGCATTTAAAAAATTCCAATAGACAAGTTATTTTATGCATTTTCCTGTCAGCCGTGGCAAAAAACACCCATACGGGAGAAATAAATATGCGACAAACATTACTTGTGGCAACCATGACTGCCACACTGGTCAATTCACATCAAGTTTTTGCTGATAGTGAAACAGAGACAATTAAACACCAACTTGATGCGCTAAAAAAAGAATATGAACAACGTATACAGACATTGGAAGCCAGATTAAAAAAAATCGAACAACAGCAAAAAAATGCTGAGCCAGAAGCCCAGAAAGTTGCGACTGAATCAGAACAAAATAACGAATCGAGTATTACATCTGCACTGCCTAGCTTCAATCCTGATATCAGTTTAATTTTGGATGGTCAATATGCATACTACTCAAATGATACGCAAAATTACAGATTACCCGGATTTATGCTTGGAGCAGAAGCAGGATTAGGCAATAAAGGGTTCGCACTGGGTGAATCAGAATTAACGATTAGTTCCAATATTGATGATAAATTTTTTGGCCAGCTCACGCTAGCTTTTAGTGGTGATGCCGATAATACTGAGGTTTCAGTTGAAGAAGCTTTTTTCCAAACCTTGGGTTTAGGTTATGGACTGACCTTGAAAGGAGGGCGTTTCTTTTCAGCAATAGGTTATCTTAATGAACAACACGCCCATGCCTGGGATTTTGCTGATGCTCCGCTGATTTATCGTGGTTTATTTGGTGATCAGCTGGTGAATGATGGCGTACAGGTCACTTATCTATTACCCACAGATATATTTATGCAAATTGGGGGCGAACTATCCGCTGGCGACCATTTTCCTGCTGCTGGCTCTCAAAATGGAATTGGCGCATGGAGTCTGTTTTTTAATATCGGTGATGATATTGGTATTGAACACAGCTGGCAATTAGGTGTTAATTATTGGCAAGCCGATTCTATAAAAGACAGAAAAAGCAATTTTTTGGATACCACTAGTTTATTTAATGGCGACAGTAAAATCGCCAGTCTGGATTTTGTTTATAAATGGGCGCCGAATGGCAACCCTATCAACAAGAATTTTAAATTTCAATTTGAGTATTTTGATCGTCATGAAGATGGTTCCATTGCTGCCAACAACATCAACTCAAATTATGATGGTCATCAATATGGCTGGTACGCCCAGGGAATTTTTCAATTTATGCCGCAATGGAAAATTGGGGTTCGTTATGATCAACTTGAAAGTGATAACTCAGGGTCAAATTCTGCTGTTTTAGCCACTACAGGGTTACTCAATTCATTCTCGCCAAAACGGTATAGTGCAATGCTTGAATGGATTCCCAGTGAATTTAGTCGAATACGCTTGCAATATAACTATGATAACTCGTATCAGAATTCTGACAGCCAGCTTTTTGTGCAATATACCTACAGTTTAGGCACTCACGGTGCACATCAATATTAGGAGATAACACCATGAAACTTTATTTATTACCTTTCTACACTCTATTCTTATTCACTATGAGTCAAGTGAGTTATGCACAGATTAATTTGTTTGCCTGCGAACCAGAATGGGCAGCCTTAGCAAAAGAACTTGGAGGCAATCAACTCCACATCACAAGTGCGACAACAGCACAACAAGACCCCCATCATATTCAAGCCAGACCAAGCTTAATTGCAAAAATACGTCGGGCAGATATGATTGCCTGTACAGGAGCAGAATTGGAAGTCGGCTGGCTACCCCTTTTATTACGCAAATCAGCTAATCCTAAAATTCAACCCGGTGAACCTGGCCATTTTATGGCAACAAAGCAAGTTTCCTTGACTGGGAAACTGGCTGTGGCTGATCGGAGCATGGGCGATGTGCATGCCGCAGGTAATCCACATATCCAATTTGACCCTTATCGTATTGCCAAGGTCGCCCAAGCGATGACTGCCAGACTGATTGAAATTGACCCGGACAATAAAGCTGCCTACGAAAATAATCTCAATAATTTTATAACCCATTGGCAACAATCCATTCACCAGTGGGAACAAGAAGCGGCCTCGTTGCGTGGAAAATCATTTGTTGCTCATCATGAAAGCTGGCCTTACTTAATCAAATGGTTAGGTTTAAAGCAAGTGGCCGTGTTAGAACCTAAACCTGGCGTACCGCCTACCACTTCACATTTATCCAAAGTCCTGGCTAAAACAGAAAAAAACCCACCGGATTTTATTATTTATGCCAGTTATCAAAGTGATAAAGCCGCTAAATGGTTATCCAAAAAAATTGGCAAACCAGCGATTTCGATTCCCTTTAGTGTCTCTGAAGATGAAACCTTAACACACTGGTATAACACATTTATTCATCAATTATCAGAGTATGATAAATAATGTTTAATAGTATAGATTTAAGCATTATTGGGCCTGCTTTTATTGCCGGGTTATTGGTATTGGCAACCCATGTTCCATTAGGCAAAGAAGTCTTGAGACGTGGAATCATTTTTATTGATTTAGCAATTGCTCAAATAGCAGGTGTGGGCGTTATCGCAGCTTATCGCTTTGGTTGGGATTCGCATGGACTGGAGGTTCAATTTGCAGCGGTGAGCAGCGCTTTGATGGCGGCATTACTTCTAAGCTGGCTGGAAAAGCATTACCCCAGCATACAGGAAGCGCTGATTGGAATAACTTTTGTATTAGCGGCAACTGCAAGTATTTTACTTTTGGCAAATAACCCCCATGGCGGGGAATCCCTTAAAGACTTATTAGTAGGGCAAATTCTTTGGATTACCTGGGATCAACTATTGCCAACAGCTGCCATAACGAGCTTCATTTTATTTTGCCTGTTTATTTTTCGAGAACAATTAAACCATTCCGGATTTTATTTGCTGTTTGCAATTGCCGTTACCAATTCAGTGCAGTTAGTTGGAGTTTATCTGGTTTTTGCCAGCTTGATTATCCCTGCCCTTGGCAGCGCTGGGTGGAATAAGCCATTGCTGGGCGGATATTTAATTGGTTGTTTGGGATATGGTGTGGGTTTGTGTTTATCATCACTGCTGGATTTACCCAGTGGTGCGATTATCGTTTGGAGTATTGCAGTTACCGCTTTGCTGTTTAAATTCCTGATACGAATAAGCTGCAAATTATATTGATTTGAAACGTTTGTAGGAGCAGCTTCAGCCTCGACACAGACCATTATCGCGGCTCAAGCCTCTCCTACAAAATGACAGTAAATTGATATATCAATACGGGAACAAAGCAAAATCTCGTTGATTTCCATAACCCTTTGATTTATTGCAATAAAATTAGCTTATCTGAACATAATCCAAAACAGATATACCTTCTACTTTAACTTACGCTGCTTTTCAGCTATTTCGATAAAAGTTTCCAAGCGTACAATTCTTTGTATTGAATCCCTCATTTGATCATCCATTTTATCCACGCGCTTAACCAAATTACGAACTTCGGTATTTAACTCCATCATGCCAGTCATTGCTTTTAACAATTTATCGGCTACGCTCATTTTTGATCCAGTTTTTGATTTAATTTTCTGACTTCTCGAACCGTTTCTTCAGTGGTTTGAATAATTTCATCGAGCAATGAATTGAGTAATTCCTCATCATCATTGCCTGATAATTCATAAGCATCGACAGCCCGGCGCACGATTTCTGCAAAAGAAACAGTCCGTTTTTCTTGTTGGCTGGCCTTTTTTGATAAATTCTCAACCAGCTTTATTTGCGATGGCGCCATCATAATAGGCTTTCTGATTTTGGTTGCAGTTGCACTCATTTTTTTGCCTCAAAATTGTGATAATCAATACTAGCACATGACCAGCATATGCATCACTTTTATTCATCAGAATCTATTGCCAATCTAGAAATTAGCTTTACCGCCTCAGCCACACCATCGCGGCCTTGCATTTGGGTAGCGACTGATTCAGTCGTTTGCTCGATGGATCGACTGGATAAAACATATCGAATTCGATCTGCTAAAACAGCCGCATCTGCCTTGCGCGAAGGTAAAGGCTTACCAGCCAAACCAATTTTTTGTAGCTGACAGCCCCAAAATAACTGTTCATCCATAAACGGAACAACCACTGAAGCACAACCGCTTCTTGAAGCTGAATGAGTCGTTCCTGCTCCTCCATGATGTACAACTGCAGAACATTGTTTAAAAACGGGCTGATGAGGGTGTTTACCGATAAAATAGATATTTTCCATTTGTGAATCTGGAGGATATTTACCTGAACTGGTCTGAATAATTGCCCGACATCCTGCTTTTTCAACCGCTGCAATAAACAGCTCCATACTCCAATCGGGGACAGCCTGCTGCAAACTGCCGAATGTCATATAAACTGGAGGGTCGCCAGCTGCGATAAAATCAACTAACTGTTCAGGAATTATCCATTTTTCAGCAGATTCTGGAAGATTCAAGAACCCACAAACTTGATGAATGGGAGCAAATTGCTCTTGTTCTAAACATAAGACTGGATCAACAGCGACCAGATTTAACAAATCTGAAGTTAATAATCCCGGATAAATATGCTTGAAATGTGGCAATCCCTCATGCAACCAAAGTTTACTCAGTCGTTTCTTTAATGCCCAATCGAAAGTGTAATCAAGAATTTTCCATTGCTGCTTGTTCAAAAAAGAACCAAGATCGGGAAATTGAAATGGCGGGGAGTTTTTAGTCGGGATCGCGCCATGACAATAGGTGACACTGACATAAGGCTTGTTTTGCTTGATTGCTGCGATTTTTATTGGATACAGGAAATGATGCGCAATCAGCAAATCATTTTCATCAACAAGCTGCTGCGCTGCCCGATACATTTCCTGCTCATGAGGAAAAAATGCTGCTTCCAAAAGCGCTATCAGCCACTGAATAGTGTTCATTCGATATGTTTGCTCAGCAAAAGCTGGCATATCAAAATCCACCTGTTTTGGAATATGCCGATATTCAATATTCAAATGACGGCAAATTTCCGAGTAATCCCGATTATCTATACTACTGACCACCATCGTTACTTGGTGCCCAGCTTGCTGCAAACCATCTGCAAGGGCTAAAAGCGGCCTGACATCGCCATTTGACCCCCAGGTTTGAATACCAATTTTTGCCATTGCTTAATAATGAGGCGGTTTTTCAATAAATGTAACATTGCCAGACTGTTGCTCAGAAAGATCCTTTAGCCGATCGAGCAAATGCTGGCAAAGTAGCTCCAGTTGGTCGATCTTTTTTTGCTGAGCAAAGACCACATCATTTAGTTGCTGCACAGTATCTTCCTGGTAAGCTAATTTTGTTTCTATATCGATCAAACGTTGTTCATTCATTATGTTATCTTTAATGGGAAATAGACTAATTCTCAAGCTCAAGCTATAGTATCGCCCCTTTAACCATTGACGCGCAATAGAATCAATCATGCAGGATTTTTCAGCCATCCCGAAATTACGGGAATTTATTTTTCAAGAACTAATTTTTGTTGAATCACCCGGTCAGTTTGGCGATCAGGATGACTTATTAGAAGCAGGCCTGGATAGTATGGGCATCATGCGCTTGATCATGTTTATTGAAGATGAATTTGGGGTTACATTGCCAGATACAGAAATTGAACCTGAAAATATCGGCTCATTCAATGCACTTGAATCCTGGATCAAAAAACATAAAAACTAATGGTTAGTAACAAGGAAGGTATTTTACAACCTCTAAATCCTGCCGACACTTTTACTTTGGCGATGGATGAAGAAATTCGCAGGGAAAATATGCCAGGCAGCTTATGTGGATTTGCATTAGAGCTTTCCAATACACCGAATATTGAAGCTCTTGAAACACAGATAAATACGTTTATTAAATTTTTTCCGGTTACTCAATCCAGCTTACAACAGCGAGGCAAACGTTTTTACTGGTGCCAGCGAGAAAATACGCGACAACTATTTTTTCAGCACTCTTGCTCTTCAGAAACAAATGAAACTGGGTTTTTTCAACAAACCATAGAAAAAATTCTGAATACTAAAGAGTCTCGAGAACAACAATCCCCTGTTGAATTTCATTTGTTAACAGGTTCAAACAAGTCGATTTTTTTGCTTCGCTGGATTCATCCCTTTTGCGATGCCCGAGGCGCCGAATTAATTCTGAAATTTTTAATGACTGACGACCCCAAACAACTCGAAAAGTTTGCAGCACCATTCGGAAAACCACTAGTCAATCAACAACTGGATAAATATAAATGGTGGCAAAAAATTGGTTTGTTTCTCAAGGCAAAACGCCATATTGAATCCATTGACCAATACCAAAGTATTGTTCCTCTAGATCAGCAGCAATTACAACAACAGCCAGAGAAATTAAGTTATGCAATCTTCAGAATATCAAAACAACAAACCGAGAAAATCAATAAAATTGCAAGAAAACAAGTAGGTTTAACTGGGGCAAGCCTTTATTTTTTAGGCTGTATGATGCGTGCTTTAGAAAAAATCAATCCCGATTTTCCAGGCGAAGCTTATTGTGTGCCTTATGCCTTCAATTTGCGTAAAAGCAAAGTGTTAACGCCAGTGCTTGGCAATCAAGTCTGCGCACTTTTTAGTCAGGCGACTCGCGAACAAGTACTAAATAGATCCATATTATTTCAACACCTGAAACAGCAAAATGCTAAGGTTATTAGGGAAAAAATGGATTACGCATTTTTACCTTTAATGTGGGCAGGCAGCTGGTTGTCTCTGGAAAAATATGGAAAAACCCTGCGTCAATCCTATAAAACAGGCACCGAGCGAACTTCATTCTGGTTTTCTGATATTGGCCCGATGAATTTCGAATCCCAACATTTTTTTGGAGCTGAAATTAAGGGGTTATTTCATTTATGTCAGATTTCCACTCCTCCCGCCCTGGGTTTGCTAAGCTGTCAATTTCAAGGGCAATTATCTTTAACATATAATTTTATTGAACCTCTTTTTAACCATCAATGGATTGAGCAACTTCATAGTTTTTATCTGGAAGAGCTTTTAACTGAGTAATATCACAATGGAATTTATTGAGATTATTGATGCAACACCCTTAGTTTCTGTTGATCTCATCGTTCAAAACATGAAACATGAAATCTTGTTAGGAAAGCGTCTGAACCGACCTGCTCAGGGATTTTTGTTTGTACCAGGCGGCTGCATTCAGAAAAATGAAACCATCGACCAGGCTATTGCAAGAGTTTCCCATTCGGAACTAGGACTTAATTTAAACCAAAAAAATGGCCGTTTGTTAGGAGCATATAATCATATTTATGAGGATAATTACTTAAACAAGCCTGGCATAAATACCCATTATGTGGTTTTGGGCTATCGATTTTTTTTGGAAAATACGCCTGAAATTACAATAGATAACCAACATTCGGAAATTATTTGGCTATCCATTCAGCAGTTATTGGATCATCCTGAAGTTCACCCTAACACCAAAGCCTATTTTTTAACGAATGACTAATCTGGCTACAAACTTTTTCAATCAAAGTATCGTTCAGCCCGATCAGATTGCTTTCTCTCAAGAACAGCGCAATATCAGCTATTCCGAGCTGGCAAGTAAAACATCCGCTATTTCCGAATTTTTAACCCATCAAGCACCTCCTCATCATCGTATCGCCGTTTTCATGGACCGAGGCATTGATGCGGCAACAGTCATTCTCGCCTGCCTGCATGGCGGTTTTTGTTATGTACCACTAGACACCAATAACCCTGAAACACGTCTTAATTTTATTATCAAGGATGCTGATGTCTGTTTTGTAATTGGATATGGTGCTAAACCTGATTGGCTGGACAACAAACAACAATGGCTTGATTTTAACGACTTGCCTATAAATGTGAACATTTCCCAGACAGTTAAAACTATTGACTCAGAAACCCTGGCAGCGATCCTTTACACTTCAGGTACAACCGGAAAACCAAAAGGTGTAGCATTGAGCCACCGCGCTATTTCACAGTTTTGCCAATGGGCTGCTGATGCATTTCAAATTTGTAAAGAAGATAAAATCGCCAGTTTGGCGCCATTTTTCTTTGACCTTTCCACCTTTGATCTTTTTACCAGTCTCAATCAAGGTGCAACAGTGCATTTTATACCGCAAAAACTGACTTTATCTCCCAGTAGACTAACTGCCTGGCTTAAAGAATATGAAATCAGCGTTTGGTATACCGTGCCCTCAATTCTGAGTTTTATTGCATTAAAAGGCAATCTGGAAAAAACCACATTATCCTGCCTGAGAACCATTTTGTTCGCTGGAGAAGTGTTTCCTACCCCGCAACTCATTAAACTG
>CAZGYJ010000053.1:0-17911 GCA_964530345.1 uncultured Methylomonas sp. | reverse complement strand
ACGTATTTACGGCGTCTTCTGAAATAAGTTACTGATATTGAAACTATAAATACGCCGAGTGGTTACAATTATTCAAAACTGATTGCCGGCTACTGAACGCTATATCTACATTCTTTCTTACTTTTTTCGTAAAAAACTACTAAATGGATTCGGTAAATATTCTAAGCGATGAACAATTAAAACTGCTTTGTCGAAAAGGTGATTATTCTGCCTTTGAACAACTATATCATCGACATAAAGATGCATTATTCCGATTTGTTTTCCGACAATGCGGTAATGAGGAAACGAGTAAGGATCTATTTCAGGATATCTGGCTTAATATTCATAGAGCCTGTGGGAATTACAGTCCCGATGCAAAATTTACAACCTGGCTATATCGTATTGCCCATAATAAGATAATCGATTATTATCGAAAAACTGGAAAAGAATCGCTACTCAGCTATGAGGAACAACTAACTAAAGAAACCGAGCTAATAGGTAAAGAACCGCAATTACAGCCAGAAAGCCTGATCCTAGAATTACAGTTATCCGAATGCTTATTAAACGCAATTAAAAGCCTGAAAGAAGCGCAAAGAGAGGTCGCTTTATTGCATTTTGAAATGGGATTTAGCGTTTCTGAAATTGCAGAAATTACTCAGGTTAACGCTGAAACTATAAAAAGCCGATTACGTTATGCAATGAACACGTTACGTAAACATCTCAAGCAAAAATTGAATTAATAAAATCGTGGATAATACTTCAGACCTTAATCAAATTTACGAAAAAACCAAAACAACAGGATCATCCGTTGACTTGGATAATTTGGTTCTCGAACAGGCCAAACAGTATTACCAAAACACTCCAAGCCAGGAAAAAAAATCTGAACAAAATTATTATTTTGCCTTTGCCGCCAGTTTCATTGCTGCTGTTTTACTTCTTTTTTTTCTAACAAGACCAGAAGATAAATTGATTACACCAATCGAAGTTACTTCAACCGTACCAACAAAAAATTTAAACACTGATATGGTTAAAAGAACAGGTGATTTGCCTCCTGATCTCGGCTTTCCATTTCAAAATGATTTTAGCGGGAAAATTCAACCTGCCTGTAAAGCAAAATTTCCTGGATTAGAAGAAAAAATCATTGTAAAAAAACCGACAAAGAAATCAAACTTACCCATCAAACCTATTTTTTCGGATAAACAGAAAGTTGATACTAATATTAGCCCTGTCTGTGAACAAATTTTGCGAAAACAACCTAAGAAGAAAAAATAAACTCTTGCAATACTTTGATCTTCCATCACTTAAAACTCTATACCGCTTTCACGATAAATCTTTTGCCTCATGAATAAAAATTGTCGCTCCAATTACAGCTGCAGGCGGAACTATAATATTGAATAGAGGGATGGTTAAAGCTGCAACTGTGATTCCTCCAAAGCTTAATGCACCAAAACGCACGGAACGAGCTAATTGTCTCTGTTCATAAAACAGCAACCCTTCATTTTCCAGAGGATAGGCCATATATTCCAGTGCAATGGCCCAGGCCCCGAATAATGCCCATAAAAAAGGAGCAATAAAATTAACTCCGGGAATAACTGAGATAAATATAAGAGGTAAAGCCCTTAACCCCAAGTATCCCAAACGCCTGAATTCTGACCAAATAACTTTAGGCCACGGTTGCTCTTGAGTCTTAACCGGCTTTCCAGTCAGTAATGACAAGGTGTGAGCAGATAACTGACTGTAAAAAGGTGCAGCTAGCAAATTTGCCAACAGGGTAAAACTAAAAAAAACGATAAGAAAAAAACTGATAAAAAATACCGGCCAAAGAATCCAGTTAAGCCAATGTAGCCAGTCAGGGATGAGTTGTCCTATCAGGCCGGAAATATAATAATATCCTAAAGCAAATCCAGCCGAATATAAAATCAAATTGATTAAAATTGGAATTAACAAAAATTTTCGTAAGCCCGGCCGAGTAAGATACTTGATTCCTTGCAAAAAATAATTGATAGCCAAAACTGGATTACTGCCTTTTTTGATATTAATCTGTAAATTGTTCATTGTTTAATTCTATATCTTGTTCACTTCAGGAACTTCTTGGTTTTTTATCTTTAACCTGAATCCGTAATTTCAATACAGATCCAAGTTTAAATATCCAAATTCTATCAAATCTCATTAACTTTATATTTTTAGAAAAGGTGACTCAGTTCACATAAAATAATAAAAAATTATTTTTTAAGATAAATTCCATTATGTATCTAATACAAATCACCGCATTTTGATTTTATAATGCTTTTTTTACTACTTCAAAGCCTCTAGAATAGATCATTTTATCAAGAGAATTTCTATGCCTTCCTTCGATATTGTTTCCGAATATGATATGCATGAAGCAAATAATGCCATTGATCAAGCCAACAGAGAAGTCACAACCCGCTTTGATTTCAAAGGATCAGGCGCTCATTATGAATTTAAAGACGGTATCATTACAATGTTTGCTGAGGTTGAATTTCAATTACAGCAAATGCTGGATATTCTACAGGGAAAACTAACTAAAAGAGGTATTGATATCACCTGCATGGATATTGCAGATCCTCACGTCTCGGGCAAAACCGCACAACAAACAATCACCTTAAAGCAGGGACTGGAAACTGATTTAGCAAGAAAAATTGTTAAATTAATTAAGGAAAAAAAACTGAAAGTTCAAGCAGCTATTCAAGGCGAAAAAGTCCGCGTTACAGGTAAAAAAAGGGATGATCTGCAACAGGTTATTCAAATGCTTAAAGAACTAAACCTGGGTATGCCGCTTCAGTTTAATAATTTTAGAGATTAAAAAGCTTAAATAGTTGTCTTGTTTTGATTTGAATAAACAAGATAAATCACAATCAACAAAAACATCCAAAAAGCAACTAAAGGTCCAATAATGCCATCATAAGGACTGGTTAACCAAACCCAATCAGAATCAGGGTTAGCTTGAAAATAACGTTTGCTCATTTTAATTTGGGTAACCCAGGCAGCATGGCAACCTACGCAAAAGCCCAGCCCTAGACCAATTTTTTGCCGGGCAATCGCCAAAAAACTACCAACCATAAATAATGCTGCGAAAGCAGGTAAATTCTCTGGACTAAATAGATGTTGTAAAGCATCCATGCCTAGTTGTTTGAAACTGTCGAAAAAATCAACTTGTTGATAAGGAATAACCATTTTTGGCTTGATGAAATGTAATGCTGCATAACATATTGAACTAATTCCAACACCTGCCCATAAACCGATTCTTCTTACCATACTGGTCAACAATACCCCCCGAAACAGTGGTTCTTCGGCAAATGAAATCAAGCTAGCCAGAAAAATAGCAACAATTAATCTTTTGGAAATGGTGAATAAAGACCAGTCCGTAGACTCTTTCAAGATATTGATATCCAGCAAGTATAGGGTTATCAATACTGGCAATAAGGTCAACATTCCAACAACAAATCCTTGCTTGAATTGTTTAAAAAAAATTGGTTTTTCGTTAAACCCAATATCTTCTTTACTGAATTTCAACCAACGCATGGTTGGGTAAATGCTGATTATTAATAAAATTAATACTGCTTTGCTAACAATCTTGTTGAGTTTTAATTCGCCATCAATTGCGATAAAAATCAGATAACTGATCACATAACCCAATAGTGTACATATTAAAAAAATTCCAATGGGAGCTATCAGAGCTTTGACTTTATCCATAATCACCCCATATAGTCTGCACTGCAGCCAAAGCAGCTAACGCTGCTGTTTCTGAGCGTAAAATACGTTTGCCTAACTGGACAGAAATAAAACCAGAATCTTTCACCCTCTGCTTTTCCTGCTGAGAAAACCCGCCCTCTGGCCCTGCAAGCAAGGTGATCATGGGGCGCTTTAACTCCAATGAAGAAAAATTAGCTGTTGAATTTGGATCCAGGAAAACCCTGGTTCCTGTTTGCTGACTAGTCCATTCGAATAATAATTGTACATTCTGAACCGCTGGCACCATAGTCCTTCCACATTGCTCAGCAGCATGATTGACTATTTTCTGCCAATGTTTAATTTTTTGTGTTTTTTTTTCTTTTGTCAATTTAACAACTGTACGCTCTGAAATCAGCGGCGTAATAGCATGCGCACCCAACTCAACGGCCTTTTGTATCGCATAATCCATTCGGGAACCTTTAGAAATAGACAAACCAAGGTTTACTTTCAAATTTGATTCGACATCCTTATCAATCCGGTCGAGAATACTGATTGCCACTCGTTGACGGCTCGCCTCTAAAATATTGCCTTGAAACTCTCCTCCCTGGCCATTAAAAACAACAACATTTGATCCCTTTTTAAGCCTTAAGACAGTTCTGACATAGTGGCTGCCATCCTCATCTAATTCAATTTGATTGCCACATTGTAATGGCATGTCTTGAAAAATACGCGACACCCTCATATTAAAGATTATATCTTTTTAAAGGATCTTAAAAACAACAAAAAAAATACAAAGAAAGCTTCACTCCTTTTGAGCTTTTTTTAAATTACTTTTAAAAGACAGATTATTCCAAATCGCCAAGGTAGGAGCAGACTGATTCATTGTGTAGAAATGTAGACCAGGAGCAGCATTATCCAATAACCTTTGACAAATCTGGCTTACAACATCGACACCAAAATCGATGATAGATTCCCGATCATCACCAAAACATTCCAGTCGTTTCCTCATCCAACGAGGAATATCAGCACCACACATGTCAGAAAACCGGAATAATTGTGAATAATTGGTAATCGGCATAATGCCAGGGACGATAGGAATGTCGATACCCATGCTCTCACACGCATCAACAAAATAAAAATAGGCATCTACATTATAAA
The DNA here is from genome assembly GCA_964530345.1 of uncultured Methylomonas sp. Classification (GTDB taxonomy): domain Bacteria; phylum Pseudomonadota; class Gammaproteobacteria; order Methylococcales; family Methylomonadaceae; genus JALSJK01. The sequence continues at coordinate 13,081 of CAZGYJ010000053.1, read as the reverse complement.
AATATTGGGTAATAACAGCATTAGCACCCGCATCAATTTTCCTCTTGAAGTTTTGCAAATCTTCAGTGGCATTTTTTGCCTGTGGATGAACTTCAGGGTATCCAGCAACATGAATCTGAAAATAATCTCCTGTTTCTTCTCTGATAAATTCAACCAGTTCGTTAGCGTATCTGAATTCACCAGCAGAAATCATTCCCGAGGGCAAATCGCCACGCAATGCAACAATTTTTGAAATCCCATTGTCTTTATAAGCTTGTAGAATCTCTCGAATATTTTCTTTGGTTGAAGCAACGCAAGATAAATGCGGCGCTGCCGAAATACCTTTATTTTGTATTTTTACAACAGTATCAAAGGTTTTATCACGAGTTGAGCCACCCGCACCAAAAGTAACAGAATAAAAATCAGGATTTAATTCGGCTAATTGCTGATGCACAATCTCCAATTTTTTTTCCCCTTCCTCTGTTTTTGGTGGGTAAAACTCAAAACTAAATAATTGCGGGTGTTGTTTTTGTGATTGCATTTGCATGAGTACAAAGAGAAATGAAACTGGTAAAACGAAAAAAAGGCCGAACAAAACCGGCCTTTCGTTTTAATCCGGGTAGATCATTAATAACGATAATGATCGGGTTTGTAAGGGCCTTCGACAGATATCCCCAAATATTGGGCCTGCTTTTCTGTCAATTTAGTTAATTGTACACCTAACTGTCCTAAATGTAGGGCAGCCACTTTTTCGTCTAGCTTTTTAGGTAGAACGTACACTTTATTACTGTATTGATCGGCGTGATTCCATAATTCAATCTGGGCCAAAACCTGATTACAGAATGAATTCGACATAACAAAACTAGGGTGACCAGTTGCACAGCCTAAATTAACTAACCTTCCTTCAGCTAACACAATAATTCTTTTGCCATCCGGAAAAATCACATGATCTACCTGTGGTTTGATGTTCTCCCAGTCATATTTGCGTAATGAAGCAATATCAATTTCAGAATCGAAATGACCAATATTACACACAATAGCCTGATCTCTCATTGCTGCCATATGGTCATGACCAATAACGTTGAAATTACCCGTTGCAGTAACAAAAATATTGGCTACTGACGCTGCTTCTTCCATAGTGACTACTCGATATCCTTCCATTGACGCTTGCAAAGCACAAATAGGATCAATTTCTGTCACCCATACTGTTGCTCCCTGCCCTCGTAATGACTGGGCACAACCCTTGCCAACATCACCATAGCCGCAAACAACTGCAATTTTTCCGGCAATCATCACATCTGTTGCTCTTTTGATACCATCTAGTAACGACTCTCGGCAACCATAAAGATTATCAAACTTAGATTTGGTCACTGAATCATTAACGTTGAAGGCAGGAACACGTAATAATCCGTCCTTCATCATCTCATACAAACGCATTACGCCGGTGGTAGTTTCTTCTGAAAGACCTTTGACATCATCCATCCAGTCAGAATATTTCTCATGCATCATCAATGTCAAATCACCACCATCGTCCAGGATCATATTCGGACGCCAACCGTTGGGACCATCGATGGTTTGATCAATACACCATACAGCTTCTTCTTCAGTTTCACCTTTCCAGGCAAAAACTGGAATTCCAGCCGCTGCCATGGCAGCGGCTGCATGATCCTGAGTCGAAAAAATATTACATGATGACCACCGTACCTCAGCACCTAAAGCCGTTAAGGTTTCAATCAAAACTGCTGTTTGGATAGTCATGTGTAAACAACCAGCTATCCTGGCACCTTTTAGCGGTTGTTGCTCGCCATATTCTTTTCGCAATGCCATTAATCCCGGCATTTCAGTTTCAGCAATATTAATTTCTTTACGACCCCATTCAGCCAAGGAAATATCTGCTATTTTGTAATCTTGAAAACTCATTATTGACTCCATTATTGATGTAATCTAAACATTAGCAGCATCTTTTAATAGTTCAACCTTATCGGTTTTTTCCCAGCTAAAAGAATCTTCAGTTCGGCCAAAGTGTCCGTAAGCTGCTGTCTGCGTATATATCGGTTTCAGTAAATCCAGCATGGCAATTAAACCTTTTGGCCTGAGATCAAAATGCTCTCTAACAATTTCTACTAAACGCTGTTCATCCAATTTTCCGGTTCCAAAAGTATCAATACTGATCGAAGTCGGCTCGGCTACTCCGATAGCATAGGAAACCTGGATTTCACAACGTTCAGCCAAACCCGCTGCGACAATGTTTTTGGCAACATATCGGCACATATAGGCTGCAGAGCGGTCCACTTTCGATGGATCTTTCCCGGAAAAAGCCCCGCCACCATGACGCGCCATGCCACCATAAGTATCAACGATAATTTTGCGACCGGTGAGACCACAATCACCAACGGGGCCACCAATGATAAATTGTCCAGTTGGGTTAATAAAATACTTAGTATCTTTGTGTAACCACTCGCTTGGTAATATTGGTAAAACAATTTCATCCATTACCGCTTCATGGATCTGTTTTGCACCAATCTCAGGAGAATGTTGCGTCGACAAAACGACAGCATCAATAGCAACTGGCTTGTTGTTTTCATAGCGGAATGTAACCTGACTTTTTGCATCGGGACGCAACCAAGGAAGCGTTTTGTTTTTTCTTACCTCTGCCTGACGCTTAACCAATAAATGAGAATAAGTAATGGGTGCTGGCATCAGCACATCTGTTTCATTGCTGGCATAACCAAACATCAAGCCTTGGTCGCCTGCTCCCTGTTCATGATCTTCACCTTCATCAACACCCATGGCAATATCAGGTGACTGTTTACCAATGGCATTGATTACAGCACAGCTTTCCCAGTCAAAACCAATTTCTGAACTGTTATAACCAATATCCTTGACTACTTTTCTAACTACAGCTTCAGTATCAACCCAGGCATCAGTGGTAATTTCACCGGCAATAATAACCATGCCAGTCTTTACCATCGTTTCACAAGCAACTCTTGAACGTGGATCTTTCTCCAACAATGAGTCGAGAACTGCATCAGAAACCTGATCTGAAACCTTATCTGGATGTCCTTCGGAAACTGATTCTGATGTAAAAATAAAATCGCTACTCACATTGCACCTTCTGTTTTGTTGTTACTTTAAAAAAAGCTGCGAAAGCAGCTTTTTTGTTATGAATGGTGGGCCCTGAAGGACTCGAACCTTCGACCTGCCGATTATGAGTCGGATGCTCTAACCAACTGAGCTAAGGGCCCTTAATTTTGGATACTACTAGTGAACAATCAGTTATTATAGTTAAATAACAATGATTTGAATAGATAAACTATAACTAATCAGATTCTAGGAAGCATCTTAATTGTTCTGACCGTGATGGATGCCGTAATTTACGCAATGCTTTTGCTTCAATTTGACGAATTCTTTCACGGGTAACATCAAACTGCTTTCCTACTTCTTCCAAGGTATGATCGGTATTCATATTAATACCAAAACGCATGCGCAGAACTTTCGCCTCTCTTGCAGTTAATCCGGCCAGCACTTGCTGAGTAGACTCCCTCAAACCGGCAAACGTTGCAGACTCAACAGGCGACAATATTTTAGCATCCTCAATAAAATCACCCAAATGCGAATCCTCGTCATCGCCAATCGGCGTTTCCATGGAAATTGGCTCTTTTGCTATCTTCAATACTTTTCTTACCTTATCTTCAGGTAGATCCATGTACTCAGAAAGCTCTTCCGGAGTTGCTTCCCGACCTTTTTCCTGCAAAATTTGTCTTGAAACCCGATTCAATTTATTTATCGTTTCAATCATATGCACTGGTATCCGAATAGTTCGGGCCTGATCAGCAATAGACCGAGTTATTGCTTGCCTGATCCACCAGGTTGCATAGGTTGAAAATTTATAACCTCGGCGATATTCAAACTTGTCAACCGCTTTCATCAGGCCAATATTGCCTTCTTGAATCAGATCTAGAAATTGCAGACCTCGATTGGTATATTTTTTTGCGATCGAAATGACCAAACGTAAATTCGCCTCAATCATTTCTTTTTTTGCACGTCTGGCTTTTGCTTCGCCAATAGAAATTCGGCGACTTATATCTTTATTGATAGCAATGGACAAGCCGCTCTCCTTCTCCAGAGCTACCAAATGATTTTGAATTTTTTTTATTTCCTCAAGATTTTCCCGCAGTGCCTCTGTAAAAGCATGTTTTTTTGCCAAAAAAGGATCTAGCCAGTCTAAATTAGTTTCATTGCCAGTAAAAGCCTCAATAACCTTTTTTCTTGGCATCTTCGAATTTTTTACGCAAACCTGCAAAATAGCTCTTTCTTGTTTTCTGATTTGATCAGTTGTTGATGTGACTATCGAAGTTAGCTCTTTAAAATATTTTGGCGCCCATTTAAATTCCAAAAACTTGTCAGCTATCTGCTCAAATGCATGTTCGGTTTTTTCATGTCCATAACCATGCTTCTTCACTGCCCTTTTAGCAGCTGAACTTAACTTTTTCAGCTCATCGATTTTTTCCTTAAATTCTTCATACTTTATTCCTGTATCTTCATCCTCTCCTTCTTCCTTTGTTTCTTCTACTTGGCCAATTTCGTATTCAGGCTGATTCAGATCAATAAAATCGGTGATTAAATCTGATATACGTAAACTACCCTCCTCTTCACCAATGCGTTCAAAATCACTGATAAACCTATCGACAACATTAGTTGACCTTGCCATACCACGGACTACTTGCCTTAACCCCTCTTCAATCCGTTTTGCAATTTTCAATTCTTCTTTTCTGGACAATAATTCAACCGACCCCATTTCCCGCATATACATTCTTACCGGATCAGTGGTGCGACCGAATTCACTGTCAACCGATGCCAACGCGGCAACTTCAGCCGCATCATCGTCATCAACCTCAATGGCTGTACCCGTAATCAGCGTCTCATCATCGTCAGGCGCTTCTTCATGCACCTGAATTCCCATATCATTGATCATGGCAATGATATCTTCAATTTGCTCAGGATCAACAATATCACTTGGCAAATGGTCATTTACTTCGGCATATGTTAAATAACCTTGGGCCTTACCTTTGGCAATTAATTGCTTAAGTTGAGATTGCTGCTGTTCTTGATTCATTTCTTACCCTTTCTTACAAGCCATATGTACGCTGAACCGGTCATTATATCAGATATAATATATATGAGTTTCATTATTTCTTTTCAAGTAGCTCCAAAAATAAACGGCGCTCAGACTCATCAAGACCATGAGATTCTTCTTTAACAATTAATTTTTCTAACATTTTCTCCCGCTCTTGTTTAATCATCCTGTACAGCGCTTCACTAAATTCTTTCTCTACAACATCCTCAGGAAGCCGCAACTCTTGAAAACCCAACTGTTTGACATACTTTTCCTCCATCTCTCCCCGAAAACTTTCGACCAGACTAACTAAACACGGAGACTCTGCTGTTGAAACTCTTTCGACAATTTTTTTAAACAAATTAATTGCCGGAGACTCCAAACCTTTGTAATCTAGTTGCTGCTCATCAATGAATTTTATCAGATTCGGGTTTTGCAACAACAAAGTAATAACAGCCCGGGCTGGTGAATTTTTTTTCTGGCTAGCGATTAAAGAAGTTGGTTGGCTCGTTTTTTTGACAGAAGTACCCTCAAAAAGATCCAGATTTTCAACATTAGCAATCTTTTTTAACTGGTTCAACATCAATTCCTGATACACACCATTAGGCAATTTTTCCAAATAGCTCTTTGCCTTCCCAACCAAGCCAGCCCTACCTTCAAGACTGTTAACATCATGCGATTCGGTTAAATACGAAAAAAAATAATCGGACAGCGGTTGGGCTTGATCTAGCATCAGAGAAAAAACATCAACCCCTTTGCTTCTAATCATTGAATCTGGATCCTCACCCCGAGGCAAAACCATGATTTTAACCTGCCTGCCATCCCGCATAACGGGTAGCACCGTCTCAACCGCTCTCCACGCCGCCTGACTTCCGGCAGCATCTCCGTCAAAGCAAAACACTAGTTCGGAAGCAAATCGAAACAATAAATTAAAATGCATTTCGGAAACGGCTGTACCAAGCACCGCGACCGTATTGTCAAAACCATACTGATGCAGTGCAATTACATCCATATATCCCTCTACGATAATAAAACGCATGGGTTTAGGCTTTTTTTTCAGCACCTCATACAGACCGTAAATTTCCTTGCCTTTCTGGAAATATGGCGTTTCAGGCGAATTCAGATACTTTGGTTGGGAATCATCCAGCACACGACCGCCAAAACCGATAACCCGCCCTCTTCGGTCACGAATGGGGAACATGACACGACCTCGAAACCGATCATACAAGTCACCACTTTCACCAGCCTTTAACAACCCAACCTCAAGCAATGATTTTCGTCCAAATTTTGCCTCCAGAGTTTTCCATTGATTTGGCGCATAACCCAACAAAAACTGCTTTGCTAAATCACCACCAACACCTCTGGACTTTAAGTATTCAATTGCTTTTTGCGCGTCAGGGGTATCGCGAAACTGCTTGTGATAAAACAATGCAACTTGCTTCAGTAACTCATAACTTTGTTCTGCATTTATTTTGTTACTTGATTTATCGACAATATGATTTTGTTGCTCTTTGGGGACTTCAAGACCCAAAAATGCAGCCAAATCTTCAACAGCTTCGACAAAATCCAAATGATTAAAATCCATCAAGAAACTGATCGCATCACCACTCGCTCCGCAACCAAAGCAGTGGTAGAACTGCTTGCTCCGATTGACAGAAAAGCTTGGGGTTTTTTCAGTGTGAAATGGACAGCGCGCTACAAAGTTACTGCCCGATTTTTTCAGAGGAACACGCGAATCAATCAAATCGACAATATCAACCCGCGTTAATAGATCATCAATAAACTCTCGAGGAATGCTACCACCCGACATAAGCAACCCCGCTATTCATCAAGCCGCCCCGAAAAGGCGACATATCAAACTAACCTACCAATTTTTGCTTGATTTTAGCACTTACCAGGGACATATCTGCACGTCCTTGCATTTTTGGCTTCAAAACCGCCATGACTTTACCCATATCCCTAATAGAAGAGGCGCCAGTATCAGAAACTGCGGCCTCAATTATCGAATTAATCTCCTCATCAGTTAATGATTCGGGTAAAAACTCTTTAATTACAATAATCTCTGCCTCTTCAACTTCAGCAAGATCATCACGCTCAGCATCTCGATATTGCCTGATCGATTCTCGACGTTGTTTGAGCATTTTATCCAGAACAACAATAACTTGCTCATCATCTAATTCAATCCGCTCATCCACTTCCCTTTGCTTGATAGCGGCCAGAATTAGTCGAATCACGCCCAACCGCTTTTTGTCGCCCGCCTTCATGGCAGATTTCATCTCGCTTTTAATGGTTTCCGTTATCTTAGGCACAACCAGCCTCAAGCCTGCGGCCGACCGCGACGCAAATTCTTTAATGCGTACCTTTCACGGGATAATTTTTTAAGATGGCGCTTAACAGCGGCCGCTGCTTTACGCTTGCGTTCAGCAGTTGGTTTTTCATAAAATTCACGTCTGCGGACTTCGGACAATACTCCCGCCCTCTCACAAGCTCTTTTGAAGCGTCTGATTGCAATTTCAAATGGTTCGTTTTCTTTTACTTTAATAGCCGGCATTAAATTACTCTGTTTGTTAAAATCAAATATTAAAATCAAGCATAATCATAATGCCCGATAAACCCTTAATTATAACTTCCAATTCACAATATAGCAAAATTACAGACTATGAATATTTTAGGCATTGAAACATCCTGTGATGAAACCGCTGTCGCAGTTTATCACCCAAAGCAAGGATTAATTGGCCATTTACTGCATAGCCAGATCGACCTGCATAGTGAATACGGAGGCGTAGTTCCTGAGCTGGCATCGAGAGATCATATCCGGAAACTCATCCCGCTAATCAGACAACTTCTGAGCAATTGCCAAATAACATCTGCCAACCTGGATGCTATTGCCTATACTGCTGGGCCTGGCCTGGCAGGCGCATTGCTGGTAGGTGCTGCTACAGCCAAGAGTCTTGCCTGGGCCTGGGACATTCCAGCGATAGCAATTCACCACATGGAAGGACATTTACTAGCCCCAATGCTAGAACCTGACCCCCCAAAATTTCCTTTTATCGCTTTATTAGTTTCTGGGGGTCATACACTTCTGGTTGAAGTTAACGGCATTGGTCAATATCAATTGCTAGGTGAATCCCTTGATGATGCCGCCGGTGAAGCTTTTGATAAAACAGCCAAAATGCTAGGACTTGGTTACCCTGGCGGGCCATTATTATCAAAACTAGCGACCCAAGGCGCACCAAACCGATTCAAATTTCCAAGACCGATGACTGATCGCCCAGGACTTGATTTCAGCTTTAGCGGTTTAAAAACCTTTACCATGAATACCCTCCACAAAACCCAGCAAAACCTTCAGGATAAAGCCGATATTGCTTATGCATTTCAGGAGGCAGTCGCAGACACACTAACCATAAAGTGTCGAAGAGCTTTACAGCAAAGCGGATTAAAAAGATTAGTGGTATCTGGAGGAGTCAGCGCCAATAATCAAATTCGTCAAACTCTGACTGCAATGACTAAATGTGAAAATGCACGAATTTACTTCCCCAGGTTGGAATTCTGCACCGATAATGGAGCAATGATTGCCTTTGCCGGTTGTCAACGATATCAAGCAGGACAACGGGAAAACCTGGAAATTCAAGTAAATGCTCGCTGGCCCATCAACAAACTTTCGTAAAACAGAAGTTAATCTTCAATCCCCTGAAGCAATCTTTTAATATTTTCCTTATGTCGCCAGAACAAAATACCCGAAATCAAAATTGCCACTGCAACCAGCTCCATACTCTCCGATATAAACCAAACGTATACTGGCGTTAATGCAGCTGCAACCAAAGCAGAAAGCGAAGAAATTTTAAAAAGCTTATAAACAAGTATCCAGGTTCCGCAAACCAGTCCACCAATCATCCAGGAAAATCCAGACAAGACACCAAATGCAGTTGCCACCCCCTTGCCACCTTTAAAACCAAAAAAAACCGGGAACAAGTGGCCTAAAAAGGCTGCCATTCCTACGAGCGCCAAGAGTAAATAATCGACTCCGAGCAACTTGGCCAATAAAACCGGTATCAATCCTTTTAACATATCACCAACCAGAGTGATCGCAGCGGCTTTTTTTCCTCCAATACGCATCACATTAGTCGCACCGGGATTTTTCGAACCCTGTTCCCGGGGGTCTGGCAGATTCATTGCCTTACAAACAATAATGGCACTGGACACTGAACCCATCAAATAGGCAATTGGAATTAACAACCACTGAAACATATTTTACCTTTAATTATATTATGGTGACTTATGCGATAATATTTGCCGATTTGACATAATAACTGGAATTCAAGATGGATATTATATTTTTAGGCGGTCTCAAAATAGAAACCATAATCGGCATATATGATTGGGAAAGAGAAACAAAACAGATGATTATACTGGATATCGAAATGGCTTTCGACATCAAAAAAGCAGCTCAAAGTGATGATATTGAGGACACCCTTGACTACAAAGCCGTCTCAAAAAGTGTCATTGCCTTTGTAGAAAACAGCAGCTTCTTTTTAGTAGAAAAATTGGCCGAAGAAATTACTCAACTTATTTTGAACGACTTTAATGTTCCATGGGTCAAATTGACACTCAACAAAAAAGGCGCTATTCGCGGCGCCAGCGATGTTGGAATTATCATTGAAAGAGGAGTAAAGTAAACCATGCCTCGTGGTTATATCAGTCTTGGCAGTAATATTGACAAAGAAAAAAATGTTGTTTCTGCCTTACAAGCCCTAGAAAAACAATTCGGTCAACTGATTGTTTCCAGCACCTATGAAAGTGAAGCCGTTGGTTTTACTGGTGAGCCTTTCTATAATTTGATGATAGGCTTTGACTCCGAACTTGATGTCAAAAGCGTCGCCAAAATACTTCGACAAATAGAGAAGCAACATGGCCGTACTCGCAATTGCAAAAAGTTTTCTGCGCGGACACTCGATCTTGATTTGATTCTTTATGGTGATTTGATTATCTCCGATGGCCGGCTGCAAATTCCTCGTGATGAAATTGAACGCTATGCTTTTGTCCTTGAGCCTTTAGCTGAAATTGCTCCAGCCCTAAAACACCCTGTCAGCCATATAACTTACGCGGAATTATGGAAAAATTTTGACAAATCAAATCTCACTCAACATCAGGTTAAAACACCGACAGCGTTAACAAAATAATGTTCGCCCTCCATCAACACTGATAATTTGACCGGTTATATAATCGGCATCTTGAACCAAAAAACGTACTGTTTTGGCAATATCATGGATTTCACCTTTACGTTGGAGTGCAATTCGCTCAAGAATTATTGCTTTTTCAGCCTCAGGAAAATCATCTTCCGGCCATAAAATAGCCCCCGGCGCCACAGCATTTACTCGTATCTGTGGTGCTAATTCTTTGGCCAGTATTTTGGTCATTGCTGAAAGTCCAGCTTTTGCAATACTATATACTGGAAAAGACTCCAAACCTCTTTCTGCATGAATATCAGTGATATTGATGATGCAGCCGTTTCTTTGTTTTAAAGTTGGCATCAAAAATTTGGCTAGAAAAAAAGGTGCTTTCAGGTTACTTCCCAGTAACTCATCCCATTGCTGCTCCGTAACCTTATTCATTGGCGTAGGATAAAAACTTGAGGCATTATTCAGCAACACATCAACACCACCCCACGCAGCAATCGCCGCATCTGCGACTTTTTGTAAAGCTTGAATATCCAACAAATCAGCTTGTATTATTTTTGCCGAACCTGATCGTTTTTTATTCAACTTCTCCGTTAAAGAATACGCATCATCTTTTGAATTTCTGTAATGAACAAGGATGTTGTAACCTTCGTCATGTAACAAACGAGCACAAGCCGCCCCTACTCGCCTGCCTGCCCCGGTAATCAAAACATTTTTTTGCACTATACTTTCACCCACAATCACTGCTAATGTTTTTTATCTCATACCATGAAAAAAGTAATTACTTTTTTATTAGCTCTATTAATTTCCAGCTGTAACAACCCCAGCGTCAACCTAGAAAAGCTGTCAAATGATGCTGTTATTTTGGCATTCGGCGACAGTTTGACTTATGGCACTGGCGCAACTGATGGACAGGCATATCCATCTATTCTGGAAAAATTAACTTCTCGTGAAGTTGTCAATGAAGGTATTCCAGGTGAAATTACTCGTGATGGCACAAAAAGACTACCTGAACTGCTCAACAAAATCCACCCTGAATTATTAATCCTGATTCATGGCGGTAACGACATGATCAAGAAAATACCTAAACAGGAAATCAGCGCAAACTTAGCAAAAATGATCACCGAAGCCAAACAGCGTGATATTTCCGTCATTTTAATTGGCGTCCCTGAACCCAAATTACTGATTTCATCCAGCTCTGACATTTATCAAAATCTAGCTGCGCAATTTCAAATTCCAGCCGATCTTGACACCTTGCCAGAAATATTAAGTACACCAAGTCTGAAATCTGATTTAATCCATCCAAATGCCGAAGGATATAGTTTTTTAGCAAAGAAAATACACGAGCTTTTAAAACAAAGCGGAGCTTTATAAAAAATCAAATACCGCCTTGAATCAACCGCACTTCTCTATGCGGATAAGGAATTTGAATATTATGCTTTTTCAGCTCAATCCAGACCATCATCAATAAATCAGCTTCTACGCGATTTTCGCCATCATCAATTCCATCTATCCAGTATTCCACACCAAAAACCACCCCTGAATCTGCAAATTTACGTATTTCACAATCCGGCTGCTCTGGTTCTTGAAGAACCTGAGGATGTTTACTAATAGCCCCAACAATGATTTCTGGAACTCTGGGAATATCAGAATCATAAGAAACCGAAAATTCAAAATCATATCGCTGCAATGAATCCTGATGTGTCCAATTGGTAAAAGCAGTGGTAATAAACTGCTCATTTGGTACCACAATGGTTTTGCCATCGAATGTTTTCAATGTCGAAGAACGCATATTTAATTCTTGTAAAATTCCGGATTTGCCATTTTCAAGCTCAATAAAATCACCAACGCTAATGGAACGATCCAACAAAATAATAATGCCGGAAATAAAATTTGAGGCAATCTGTTGCAGACCAAAACCCAACCCGACACCTAAAGCACCGCCAAATACGGCCAATGCAGTCAATTTCAGACCGACAACCTGCAGTAACAGCAGGAAAACCACCAAAAAAACTGTAATTTCAAAAAGCTTGGCAAACAACTCACGAGTACGAATATCCAGATTCTGCTTGCTTCTAATTACTTTTTGTCCAGTTTGGTTGGAAATTTTCCCCAACCAAAATAATATTGAACCAAAAATAACAACCCTAGCCAGGGTATAAATTGAAACCCTGATATTGCCTGCCTCAAAAGCAATATCATCAAGAAAAACTATTATTTCATCAAGCCAGCCAAACACATAAAGCGCAGCCAGAGGAAGTCCGAGCCAGCGAAATAAACTATTAATAAAAGAGTTCTTGATGAATTGTGTAATGATACTGTATAGCAACAATACCACCGCAAGACTTTGGGCAATTTTAACCAGCCAAATTTGGCTGACCGCCATGAAAACTAATCTCGAAGCGAGCCAAAGAAATAATACGCAAAAAATAAGAAATAGTAGTTTTCGGGATTTGTAAATCGTAGTACGGACACCAAAAAATGAACCAGCCTGCGGTTCTTGGACAAGCAATGGCAACCGTTTAATTAAAATCCCATAAACTGCCCACGCAAGAAATATTGCACTAATAATGGCAAAAATCTGGACATAAAACTGAGGACTAAATGTCCAGGATATGACTGTACTTAACCATTCCTGAGCTTTTGCTTCGATTGTTTCCAGGTTCATCTTAAAAAAAGAATTTGATGAAGGAAAACTACACTAAAAATGTAGAAAATTGAGTTTGATTTTCAAAATTTGTTAGATGAAAAATGTTTGTAACTATTCAGCGTATTTATAGTTTCAATATCAGTAACTTATTCCAGAAGA
>CAZGYJ010000052.1:0-17938 GCA_964530345.1 uncultured Methylomonas sp. | reverse complement strand
AAAACAAAAATAGCCAGAGAAAAAAGTAAGGTTTCAAAAACTAATACGACAAAGCAATAGTTACTAATTTATTAAGGAAAAAGATGAACCGCTTTGTTGCAGAACTTGGCTTCGCAATTTTAATATTATTATCTTTTAATAGCTGGGCGAAAACTCCAGATTGGAGCGCTTATGCAAAAGTATTACAGTCTGTAAAATCTGGTGTTAAACATCAAACTCCGCTGGCTTTGGTTAATTATGATCAGCTAAAGAAGTCTGGGCAGCTTGAGGCGGCTTATCAGAAAATCAAGAACTTTCCTGTCGAAACCTTGAGTGGCCGAGAAGAAAAACTGGCTTTTTATATTAATGTCTACAATATTCTAGCTATCAAGATGGTATTGGATCATTGGCCTGTTGAGAGTATCAAGGATGCAGGAAGTTTATTTCGTCCGGTTTGGGGTAAGACTGTTGGAATTATTGATGGTAACAAAATTTCTCTGGATGATATAGAGAATAATTTACTGAGGCCGATGGGTGAACCGAGAATCCATTTTGCCATTGTTTGTGCTTCTGTTAGTTGTCCTGATTTAAGAACGAAGCCATATACTGCTGAACAGTTGAGTACACAACTTGATGCTCAGGTACGTAGTTTTTTGCATAATAATAAAAAAGGATTGCAGACAGGAGAAAGAGAAATTCATGTATCGAAAATATTTTTCTGGTTTGAGAAGGATTTTTCTTCTGTGGGTGGTATAGAAACGTTTATTCATCATTATCGATCAGATTTACCCGATTTGAAAATTGTTGCGGATATAGATTATGACTGGTCGCTAAACGCAGTTGTCAAATAGGGATAAATGATGACTATTTCACGTTTCATTTTGCTGTTGGTCATTGTTAGCTGTATAGCTGTTTTCTTTTATTTTGATTTACAGCAATTTCTGACGCTGGAAATGCTGAAAAGCAAACAGGCCGCGATTATTGATTACAAAAATACTCACCCTGTCATTTCAGCGATTTTTTATGCTGTGATTTATATTGCTGTGACGGGCTTATCATTACCTGGCGCTGCAATTTTAACATTGGCCGGCGGTGCAGTTTTCGGGTTGTTATGGGGAACGGTAATTGTTTCTTTTGCTTCGACAATTGGCGCTACGTTGGCTTTTTTGGCGGCGCGTTTTCTGTTTCGAGATAGTGTTGAAAACCGTTTTGGCGATCGGTTGAATGCAGTCAATGAAGGAATGAAAAAAGATGGGGCTTTTTATCTATTTACTTTGCGCCTGATTCCAGTTTTTCCTTTCTTCATGATAAATTTGCTGATGGGATTGACTGCAATCAAAACCCGCACTTTTTTTTGGGTTAGCCAATTAGGCATGTTAGCGGGAACAATTGTTTACGTGAATGCCGGAACTCAACTAGGTAAAATTACATCATTGTCTGATATTTTATCTCCGGGGTTGGTATTTTCATTTGTATTGCTCGGACTCTTCCCGTTGCTGGCGAAAACGGTGATAAATCGATTTAAGGTGCTTAAAGTGTTTAAAAAATGGCAACAACCCAAACATTTTGACAATAATTTGGTTGTCATCGGTGCTGGCTCAGGCGGTTTGGTAACGGCTTATATTGCTGCTGCAGTAAAAGCTAAAGTTACTTTGGTTGAAAAACATAAAATGGGTGGTGATTGTTTAAATACGGGGTGTGTGCCTTCCAAGGCGTTAATTCGCTCCAGCCGGTTTTTGGCGCAAGTGAAAGAATCCAAGGCTTTGGGAATTAATCACGCCAATGTTGAATTTGATTTTGCTGAGATCATGGATCGAGTTCAAAAAATTATCAAAGAAGTAGAACCTCATGATTCAGTAGAGCGTTACACTGAATTGGGGGTTGACGTGATTCAAGGCTCGGCAAAAATCATTTCGCCTTGGCAAGTTGAAATAAGCACTGATCTAGGGAAGAAAGTCATATCTACTCGTTCTATTGTGATTGCTGCGGGCGCTAAACCATTTGTGCCGCCAATTCCAGGGGTAGAGGGGATTGACTATTTGACCTCGGATAATATCTGGTCTTTGCGTGAAAAACCGAAACGGCTTTTAGTATTAGGGGGCGGCCCGATTGGCTGTGAATTGGCCCAGGCTTTTGCTCGATTGGGTTGTAAAGTGACCCAGGTTGAAATGCTGCCGCGGATTATGATTCGGGAAGATGAAGATGTTTCTAAGGCAGTGATGGAAAAATTCCAACAGGAAGGAATTCGGGTGTTAGTGGAGCATACGGCCAAGCAGTTCAAAGCCGAAAATGGGGAGAAAATTTTAATTGCAGAAAACCAAGGGAAACAAGTACGGATTGCTTTTGATCAGGTTTTATTGGCGATCGGCAGGGCAGCGAATGTTAAAGGTTATGGAGTTGAAGAATTAGAAATAGAACTGTCACCACGAAAAACAGTGGCGGTTAATCCATTTTTGGAGACCAATTATCCCAATATTTTCGCTTGTGGCGATGTTGCAGGGCCGTATCAATTTACTCATACCGCTGCACATCAGGCCTGGTATGCTGCGGTCAATGCCTTGTTTGGCCAGTTTAAAAAATTCCGTGTAGACTATTCAGTCATTCCATGGGCTACTTTTACCGATCCTGAAGTCGCTCGTGTTGGTTTGAATGAACAGGATGCAAAGCAACAGGAAATCGCTTATGAAGTCTCGATTTTTGGAATTGATGATCTGGATCGCGCCATTGCAGACAGTGAAGCTTATGGCTTTGTTAAAGTGTTAACGGCGCCTGGAAAAGATAAAATTCTTGGTGTGACGATAGTCGGAAATCATGCCGGGGATTTAATTGCCGAATTTGTGTTGGCCATGAAACATGGTTTGGGCTTGGAGAAAATTCTGGGTACTATTCATATTTACCCAACCATGAGCGAAGCGAATAAATATGTCGCCGGCGTCTGGAAGCGGAACCATAAACCGGAAAAACTGTTAAAGTGGTTGGCACGTTATCATGCCTGGCGCAGGAAGTAATTATGATTGATTGTTTGCCCTATCTGGAAAAAAATGATTTTCCAAAAATTCAGCGTAATACCCTGGAAATTTTACAAGTCAATCTGGGGTATTTGTGCAATCTGAGTTGTACCCATTGTCATGTTAATGCCGGACCAAAACGAACCGAGCTGATGGATCAACAAACTATTGATGAGGTTTTATCTTTTCTCAGTCACAACAAATCGATTCATACTCTGGATTTAACCGGGGGCGCACCGGAAATGAATCCACATTTTCGGTATTTTGTCCGTCAGGCGTTAGATCAGGGTTTGAAAGTGATTGATCGATGCAATCTGGTGATTTTAACCGAGCCTGATTATCAGGATGTTGCCGAATTTTTGGCCGAAAATCAGGTGGAAATTGTTGCCTCTTTACCTTGCTATCTGGAAGATAATGTGGACAAGCAACGAGGGAAAGGGACTTTTAATGCCAGTATTGAGGCATTACAACATCTGAATCGCTTGGGATATGGCAAAGAAAATTCCAATTTAATTTTGAACCTGGTGTTCAATCCACTGGATGCCAGTTTACCCCCAGATCAGCAGCAATTGGAACAAGCGTACAAGCAATATTTGCTGGAACATTTTGGTATTGTTTTTAATCAGCTTTTTGCCATGGCAAATTTACCAGTACAGCGGTTTGGCAGTCAGTTGATCAGTAAAGGTCAGTTTGACAATTATATCCAGTTGCTTAAAGACAATTTTCAATCGGATAATTTGCACTCGGTGATGTGCAGAAATACCTTAAGCGTAGATTGGCAAGGCTATGTTTACGATTGTGATTTTAATCAGATGCTGCAATTACCATTGACAGGCAAAAAACAACATATTAAAGATATTGCCAATTTACATGGCATGTCGATTACGACTTTAGCGCATTGCTATGGTTGCACTGCCGGGCAAGGCAGTAGCTGTGGCGGTGCGATTGGTTAAACTTAAGAGGGGAAGTTATGTCAGTTGAACACGATGTATTAGAACGTTATTCAGAAGGCGCGGAGAGTAGACAGCCCGATTTATGCTGTCCTGTAGATTATGATCGAGAATTACTCGCCTTGTTGCCTCAGGAAATTATTGAAAAGGATTATGGTTGTGGTGATCCGTCACGTTATGTTCGGGAAGGTGATGTGGTTTTGGATTTGGGATCAGGCTCTGGAAAAATCTGTTATATGGCGGCCCAACTGGTTGGTGAAAAGGGCAAGGTGATTGGCGTTGACATGAATGATGATATGCTCGCTCTGGCGAGAAAATATCAGCCGGAAATGGCTCAAAAAATTGGTTCTGACCGCGTTGAATTTGTCAAAGGACAGATTCAGGATCTGGCGTTGGATCTTGGAGCCATGAATCAATATTTATCAAAAAACCCAGTCACAACGGCTGAGGATGTGGTTTCTTTACGTGCCTGGCAGGAACAGCAGCGCAAGGAAAATCCGTTAATTGCCGACAACAGTGTAGATTTGGTGGTTTCAAATTGTGTGCTGAATCTGGTGCACGATCAGGACAAAGAACAATTGATTCAGGAAATTTTCCGGGTTGTCAAACCCGGCGGGTGTGTTGCAATTTCAGATATTGTCAGCGATGAAACAGTGCCGGAGCATTTAAAACAGGATAGTCAATTATGGAGCGGTTGTATTTCCGGCGCCTTGCAGGAGCATGATTTTTTGCAGGCATTTATTGATGCCGGATTTATTGCAGTCAATTATGATAAATGGGAAGGCGAACCCTGGCAGACAGTCGAACAAATCGAATTCCGATCAGTTACGATTACGGCTGTTAAACCGCAGGATGAACCCTGTCTGGATAAAGGTCATGCGGTGATCTATCGTGGTCCTTTTTCTGAAGTTTATGATGATGAAGGGCATGTTTATTACCGCGGCCAGCGAATGGCTGTTTGCGAAAGAAGTTACCGTCTATTAACTGGTGAAACCTATGGTAATCAGTTTATTGGCATTGCACCGGTTAAAGAACATAAACCCAACCCCTGGTGCTGCCAGCCTGGAACATTGCGTTCTGCCGCAGAAACCAAAGGCAGTGTGCATAAAGCAGATACCAGCTCTTGCTGTTAAGTGTTGCAGTTTTCTGAAGCTGTTATTCAAGTTTTTTGTAAAGCGCCACAACCAGGGAAGGTTAAAACCCGCTTGTTGCCTGAATTAAACGAGTTTCAGGCTGCAAAGATTCATCAGCAATTGGCAGAATTAACATTAGCCAAGATTTTTCAGTCAGAATTATGTGATGTGCAATTATGGTGTACGCCTGATGCCAGTCATGAATTTTTTGCAGAATGCCAGAATCGATATTCCCTGACGCTGAAAACTCAATCACCAGGTGATTTGGGTTTTCGTATGAATCATGCTTTAACCAAGGGATTACAAAACTATAGACAGGTAGTTTTAATAGGTACCGATTGTCCTTCATTTGTACATTCCGATTTTGTTACGGCTTTATCCGCTTTAAAGCATGGAAATGACGTGGTATTGGCGCCAACAGAAGATGGGGGATATAGTTTGATTGGTTTAAGTGCACCCGTTCCAGAATTATTTTCTGATATTAACTGGGGCACCTCAGAGGTTCTGGCAGCGACAAAAAGTAAAATAATCAAGCAGAAACTTGATTACTATGAATTACCATTGCAATGGGATATTGATTATTATGAGGATTATTTGCGTTTTTTGAAAACCGAAAAGAATTTAAGCGCGGTTTTATAAAAAATTCACTTGAACTATTGACCGGATTACCGCATAATCTCCGCTCTTTCAGCACGAGCTGAAGATTTTATGGTTACCGTGTCGGTCCTCTCGCAACGATACGCTGTAAACCCCGCCAGGCCCGGAAGGGAGCAACGGTAGCAGCGGATTCGTGTGCCGGGATGTGGCTGGCGCGGTATCCGCCCAATCTTTTCAACTGTTATTGCATTTGCAATGAGTTATCAGGTTTTAGCCAGAAAATGGCGTCCCCAGAATTTTAATACCATTATCGGTCAGGAACATGTTGTTAAATCGTTAATTAACGCTTTACAGCATAATCGCTTGCACCATGCCTATTTGTTTACCGGAACCCGAGGTGTCGGTAAAACCACCATTGCCAGAATTCTGGCAAAAGCGATTAATTGTGAAAATCTTCAGGATTACAATCCTTGCGGCGAATGTTCTGTTTGTCAGGCATTTGCTGAAGGTCGTTTTATGGATTTGATCGAAGTCGATGCAGCTTCCAGAACCCGGGTCGAAGATACCAGAGATTTACTGGATAATGTTCAATATGCACCCGGTCAAGGTCAATACAAGGTTTACTTGATTGATGAAGTACACATGTTGTCCGGCCATAGTTTTAATGCTTTGCTGAAAACGCTGGAAGAGCCGCCCCCGCATGTCAAGTTTTTATTGGCAACCACTGATCCACAAAAAATTCCGGTGACGATTTTATCCCGGTGCTTGCAATTTAATTTAAAACGCTTGTTACCAGCCCAGATTATCAAACAAATGAAGTTGATTCTTGAGCAGGAACAAATTGAATTTGAAGAGGCAGCGCTAAGTCTTTTGGCGAGAGCGGCTGATGGCAGTATGCGGGATGGTTTGAGTTTGCTGGATCAGGCGATTGTTTATGGCGCTGGTAAATTATCGACTGATGCCGTAAACGCAATGCTGGGTACAGTTGCACAACAGCCCGTTGAAGATTTATTACTGGCTTTGGGAAATGCAGATGCAGTAAAGATGTTGAATATTATTGGTGAAATTTCGGAGTTGACACCTGATTTTGCTGATTTATTACAGCAGCTCTTGTATCGCTTGCATCAAATAGCCCTGGTTCAGACTGTTCCAAATGTATTAGAAGATGATGAAAATATTGAAATATTGAAGCAATTGGCAGATTTAATGAGTGCCGAGGATGTGCAACTTTATTATCAGATTGCTTTGAAGGGGCAGGCTGATCTTGATCTGGCGCCAGATCCGCGTAGCGGTTTGGAAATGGTTATGCTACGCATGTTAGCTTTCAGGCCTGTTGGCATGACTCAGGGGAATACAAATCAACAACCTGAAAAAGTAGTCCAGCAAAGTTCGAACAAGCAGGAAAAAACGCCAAAAAATGAACAAAAAGCTCAACAAGCAATTGAAACAACAATTCCTGAAACAGATAACTGGCATGACATGATAAAAGCCATGAAGCTGAGAGGCATGACCCGTGAGCTGGCTAACAATTGTTTTCTGGAAAAACTGGATGAGAAACAATGTCTTTTGGCGCTGGACCCCGGGCATAAACAATTGAAAAGTGACAAAACCACAGAAAAACTGCAACAGGCATTGCAAAGTTATACCGGAAATACAATAAAATTGGCTATTCAGGTTAAAAAGGTTGAAAATGAGACACCGGCTGTTCAAATTAATAAACAGCGTGAAGTGCGTCAGCAAGCGGCTGTTGAAGCAGTCGAAAATGATGAAAATATTCAGGCATTAAAAGAACATTTTGATGCGCGAGTGATACCGGGAACGATCAAGCCGGTTGATCCCGAGTAATGACAGGTTTTTAGGAGACGAAGATGAAAAATGCATTAGGCAATATAATGCAGCAAGCCCAAAAAATGCAGGAAGATATGCAAAAAGCCCAGGAAGAGCTTGCTGCAATGGAAGTTCAGGGAGAATCCGGCGGCGGTTTGGTGCAAATTTTGATGACTGGCAAGCGTGAAGTCAGAAAAGTCAGTATTGACGATTCCCTGGTCGGCGATGACAAGGATATGCTGGAAGATTTGGTGGCGGCGGCCATTAATGATGCCGTTCATAAAGTTGCCAAAATGAAAAAGGAAAAAATGTCTGATTTAACCTCGGGTATCCCATTACCTCCCGGTTTCAAGATGCCTTTTTAAGTTAAGGAATGCAAAGAAACGGATTGTTGGGTCAGTTGATCCAGGGGCTATGTTGTTTACCGGGGGTAGGGCCAAAATCGGCGCAGCGAATGGCCTTCCATTTATTGCAGCGGGATCGCACTGGCGCTGAACAACTGGCAAAAACATTGCTGCAAACATTAGATAATATTGATTACTGTCAGCAATGCCGGACTTTAACAGAAGACAAACTATGTTCTATTTGCAGTCACCCCGGAAGAGATCAAAGCACGGTTTGTATCGTAGAAAGTCCTGCGGATGTATGGGTGGTTGAACAAACGGCAGTATTTAACGGAGTTTATTTCGTTTTGCATGGACGCTTGTCGCCACTTGATGGTATTGGTCCTGAAGAATTGGGATTGGAACTTCTCGAACAACAATTGTCTTCGGGGGCAGTCAAAGAGATTATTTTGGCAACCAATTCGACGGTCGAAGGAGAAGCGACAGCACATTTTGTAGGAGAGCTGGCTAGAAAATATCAAATTAAAGCCAGTCGCATAGCTCATGGTGTACCCATGGGTGGTGAACTGGAGTATATTGACGCAGGCACTTTATCCCATGCCTTCAATGGACGACGAGAGATAGATTAATCCGTTATCGTTGGTTTGTGGGTAGGAGGGGCTTTATGTCACTGCCATTAAGTTAAGACAAAGTGTAGGTTGGGTTAGCGGTAGCGTAACCCGACAAAATCTAAAAAATGTCGGGTTACGCTACTGCTAACCCACCTACAAAATTGCAAATACTCTTAACTTAATAGTAGTGGGGGCTTTAGCCCCGATTATTTTTTGATGATAAATTTTGGTTTATCAAAGTAGCCTGACAAAATCCTGGATCGGTGACTTCACAACGGCACAGGAGGCAAGCTCTTGATTCATCACGAGTTGAAAAATGCCCGCCTATCCTTTTAATGGTGAAGCAAAGATTTTTTCAGGCCGTGCAAACCAATACCTTGCCCCCTGTTATCCGCATTGAAATCACGGATTCAGGAATATAACAAGAACATTCGGAGGAAAAATGGCAGATTGTATTTTTTGCAAAATGGCAGCCGGAGAAGTCAAGCCGGATGTGGTTTATGAAGATGATAAAATTCTGGCTTTTCGAGATATTAATGCTCAGGCACCGACGCATATTCTAATTATTCCAAAAGCCCATATTGCTACCATGAATGATCTGGATGATAGCGATTTGGCGGCCCGGTTATTGCTGGTAGTCCCAAAATTGGCAAAACAGCAGGGGTTGGCTGAAAATGGTTACCGGACTGTCATAAACTGTAACAGTCAGGGAGGGCAGGAAGTGTTCCATTTACACCTGCATTTGCTGGGAGGACGGCAAATGCAATGGCCGCCAGGCTAACTGATTTTTCCGGGGAGGTTTTTTGTGACCACGAAAATCGCCCGTCAAGCAGTTCTGATTTATCCTGAATTTGATACCCAGGATACCTTCTGGAGTTATGCCCGAAGTCTGAAAATATATGCCCCGCTCGGCGAATTCGGGTTGCCCAAACGGTTATTGCCACCGCTGGGATTAATGGGCTTGTACAATCATCTAAAATTCTACTACCAATCAATTATTCTGGTCGATAGAAATATCGATCCCAGACCTCTAGGCAAACTGATTTCCGGTGCTGATCATATTTTCATGGGCGGCATGTTGGCTCAGGAAAAAAGCATGTTAAAGCTTGCCGCTGAAATAAAAGCCAAAGACAAGGTTTTAATCGTTGGAGGGACAGCGATTTCAACAGATTCTCCATTAATGACGATTGCCGACCATCTGGTGGAAAATGAGGCTGAAAGTATTATCGATGAACTTCTGGCAGGCCTAAAACAAGGTTCGGCCAAAAAATATTATCGAGGCGGTGTTGTTGATCCGAAATGTTTTTTCCAGCCGGATTACGCTGCCATCAATATGCAAAACTATGTGCACATGGCAGTTCAAATCAGTCGCGGCTGCCCTGAAAATTGTGAATTTTGCGATATTCCTTCCCGTTTTGGCAAGGCTTTTAGAGTGACGCCTGTTGAGCAAACTGCTCAGTCCTTCAGGCAGATGAAGGAATTGGGTTGGACAGGGCAGGTTTTTGTCGTGGATGATAATTTTATTGGGCATCCCAGAAGAGCCTTGCAGATTTTGAAAAGTCTGTATCAGATTGGAGAGGACATCGGCTATCATCATCCAAAATATACAGAACTGACTTTACGGTTGGCGGATGATTCGCCAATTATGGCTGATTTAAGACACTGGTTCCGCAAGGCTCATTTTATCAATGGTTTTTATGGCGTCGAGACACCCAATAAGGCGTCATTGCTGGAAACAAAAAAACGCCAAAATCTCCGTGGTGAACGCTCCCTGGTTGAGAAGTTGCGCTTTATTTCAGAACAAACCGGGGCGGGGGTAATGATGGGCATGATCTATGGTTTTGATCATGATACTAATGAATCAGTGCAGGAGTTTATTGATTTCGTTAACGCCAGCAATGCTCCGATTGTAATGGCGGGGCTTTTAAATGCCTTGCCCTGTACCGGGTTAATGAAGAGGCTGCAAAGCCAGGGGCGAATCTTTCAGGCAAGCAGTGGCAATAATTCGGACGGTGTCATCAACTTTATTCCTTATCATTTTTCGGTTCAGCAGGCAGAACAGAATTATCTACGCATTTTGGAAGCTATTTATCATCCTGATGCTTATTTCAAAAGAGTCATGCGTCATCTGGAACTGATTGATCCTGATTTGCAAACGCATTACCGGTCAAATGCTGAAAAATCAAGATATTTATTCAAGATTTTATCGCGCAACAATGCTGTGATTTTCTGGCAATTTCTGCCGCAAGCCATGGAAATTGCCCGGCGGCGGTGCGGCTTTAATACGCCTGGATATATGACGATTCTGGCGGAATATTTTTCTCTTTGCGGACAATTTACCCATTTTGTAGGGCAAATTCGTTTGCAACGGGAAAATATCGCAAAACGCAATTATACCGCCAAGCAAAAAATTTCATGGTTGGAATACCAAGCCGATTCCAGTGGTAAAGATTCAGGGGTTGCTGCATGAGTCGCTATTATATCGGCCTGTCCGTGACTTATCATGATCCTGCATTGGCGATTATTAATGACCAGGGTGAAGTTTTGTTTGCAGAAGCAACGGAACGATATTTGCAAAATAAACGGGCGTTGCACTGCCCGGCTGATCCCTTGCTTTGGGTGCAGCAATTATTAACCAGATATTGTCCGGATGCGGATCAAATTATCATTGCCATCAACTGGCGAAAACAACGGCCTTTATATGAGAATATTATTGCTGCTTTGGGTTGTTTGTCGGCGCCAGGACTTTTGAAAACGGGTATTAAAAAACTTCGTTCGCCACTTAAAAATTACCAGCTGCATCACATGATTGCCAGTCAACGCAATCAAATTACCGGTGCAGGCATCAATTTGGTGAGAACAATTCAGGAATTTTATCCTGATTGTAAGTTGAAATTTGAGGATTTCTCCCATCATTTAACACATGCTGCAACTGCATGTTATAGCAGTCCCTTTTCCGAAGCTGCTTGTGCGGTCATTGATTCTTTTGGAGAGAAAGGGTCGATGGCATTCTATCAATATCAAAATGGCAAACTGGAATGTCTCTTTGAGTCGAAGGGAACTGGCAGCATCGGTTTTTATTACATGAAAATTACCGAACTTTGCGGTTTTGACTGGCTCAAGGGAGAAGAATGGAAGGTTATGGGCTTGGCTCCTTATGGCAAATTAAATGACAATTTATACAATTTGCTTAAAACAACCATTTCTGTTGATGGCTTTGTCTGCCAGCATGCAGGAAAAAATTTATTTTCCAGTCTTCAACAACTAGAGCAATTTAAGCGAACCAATCTGGACTCGATTGAACTTGCTGCTGATTTGGCTTATACCGGACAATATTTTTTTGCCGAATTGATGACGCGATTATTACAGCATTTACAACAAATAACAGGGCAAAAAAATCTGGTATTGGGCGGCGGCTGCGCTTTGAATTCTGCCTTTAATGGCCAGATAAAAATTCGCACAGATTTTGAGCAGATATTTATTCCATCAGCGCCTGCGGATGATGGAACAGCATTGGGTGCAGCCTGGCTTGCTTTTCATCAGTGCCAACCGCCAGCTGAAAAGCTTAGTCAAATCGTGCAGACCCCTTATCTGGGTTCAACTATTTCTGATGAAGCAGTCAATCAATTGATTCAATTCAATAAGACGCTGGATATTCAACATCAACCTGAGGAGATTTGTGAAACAGTCGCTCAATTATTGGCGAACGGCCAGTTAGTAGGCTGGATACAAGGCAGAGCGGAATATGGTCCCAGGGCACTGGGTAATCGTTCGATTCTGGCTGATCCGAGACAACCTGAAACCAAAGATAAAATTAACCAAAGCATTAAATTTCGGGAAAGCTTTAGACCTTTCGCTCCTTCGGTTTTAGATGAATATGCCGGTGAGTTTTTTGAGCATTATCACGAATCGCCTTACATGGATAAAACCCTGAAAATAAAGGATGAAATGCGGCAGAAGATAGCGGCAGTCTGTCATGTTGATGGCACAGGCCGTCTGCAGACAGTTAAAGCTCAATGGAATCCGCGTTTTCATCAGTTGATAAGTGATTTTTACCAAATAACTGAAATTCCCATGCTGTTGAATACCAGTTTTAATGTTATGGGGAAGCCCTTGGTTCATTCGCTGGAAGATGCGCTTGCTGTTTTTTTAACCACCGGGCTGGATGCATTGGTTATTAATGATTATCTGATTCTGAAACCTGAACATGGGTCATGATGATCATGCGCTGGATCCATCATTATCCAAGCGCTTTGCTAAACGATTTCCGGAAGACCTGGAATCATCCAGCGATAAAATTTTATCAGGCCGGGAGATATTTTATTATCTGGGTCATCTGAATAGCCATCCTGAAATATTGCAACCGGCTTATTATTTTGTCAAAAAATGGCTATCTGAGACAGAACGTATTTATCAGAAATCTTTTGTATTGGATCATCAGTCTGAAGCTTTGCCCATCGTGGAGCTGCCAGCTTTGGATAAACGGTATTGGAATATCAAAATCCAACATGATTGTGTCAATCAAACGGCGGCAATTTTATTGACACAACCTTCGTGGTTGGTAAATATCTCAACAATTGTTAGTTGCCAAACCAGTTTTGCTACCCGGTTGATGTCAGTGTATCTGGCGATCATCAAAAACGAGGATGCAGGCGGTGATTTAGTATCACTTTGCCGGTCATTGATTTTGTCTTGTAGTGGGAAAATTCCAGTTTTATATAGTTATTCATATTGTAGAAATCCTGAAATTCTGGAAAATATGTTCGATTTCGCGGCCATTCAGCTTGCTTTTACAAGTTTCCCGAGAATATTTTTTCCTGAAATACTGGGTTTTACTCTTGCATATTGTCAAAGCCCTAGCTTGATCGAAATATGTTTTCCACAACAACAATGTCCTTTGCCGTTTTTTAGGAAGCGTAAACAGCGTATTAAAAATCAATTGCCTGTCTTGCATATTTGCATCAAGGATTATCTGAATTTATTTTCACAACAAGAAACAGCAATATGGCGACGGATACAACGAGGATTTTGGCTTTATCAATTGCAAATGCAGCGATGCCGGGATCAGTTTAACGAGAAATTAGAAACCCCATCAACCCCTCAGCAAAGAGTTGCCAGTTTGTTCCAGAAAAAAAAGCTGGCAGCTATCGGCCATCATCACGCCATTAAGCTGGAAGGCAAGTCGCTGGACAGTTGGCTAGCTGAAATGCCTGGTAATAGCCAGCAATTTCTACGGGCATTAAAAAAATCTAACTATGTTAATAGTGCCAACCCATCGGCCAGCCGATTGTTAAAATTATTCGAATTTCAGGGGCCGATGTTTGGAGTGCTTGATTTATCAGAGTTGCAGATTGTTAGAGATTGGTTGCAACACGGGTTATCTGAGGATGTGCCGATAAAAACCGTCAAGCAACAGCAAAATTTCTGTTTCACTGAGCCAGCCATACATGTTTTTCGATCTGCAAAAACCTATTCAGGCTTAAACAACAGAAAACTTTACTATTACTTGATTAATGCTGATTTGTTTCCAGATGTTGTTCCGGAAGCAAAAAGAAGGGTTACAAGGCTTTTGCAATGGTGTAGTTGGTTAAATCCATTACCATTCAAGCATTATCGTCATGAACAATTTGAATCCTGGATCGACCAAGGATATCAACGTGAAGTGGCGGCATACAAGCCTTTACAGGGAAAGCCAAAAATATCCAGAGAAGCTTATATCTGGGGTATTGAACAAATTGCTCCGATGATCCTGATTGATGGCTGCTGGATACAAAACAGCCAGTCCTTACTTCATGATTATCCAGAAATTGCCGGAATATTATTCGATATTTATTGCGATGAAATCGGCAATGGCGAGTTGCAACAAAATCACCCCTTTATTTTTCGGCAATTATTGAAGAGCTTGTCAATTAACTTGCCTGCTGTTCATAGTGAGAGTTTTATTGAACATCCTGGTTTTATCAATAGCGCTTTTGATTTGCCAAGTTATATGCTGGCTTTATCCTATCACTCGACAGAATTTTTGCCTGAACTGCTGGGTTTAAATATGGCGATCGAGGTAAGCGGATTAGGCAAGGATTATATGCGCTTGGTTGATGAATGGAAATATTGGGGGATTGATGCTGAAATTGCCAGTATTCATATCTCTATTGATAATATCGCTTCAGGGCATACTTTTCTGGCAAAAAAAGCGATACAGATTTATATGGATGATGTTTTACACAGGACTGGAGATTATGCAATACTGGACAAGCACTGGCAGCGAATTTGCAGTGGTTATGCATCTTTGAGATTGATAGGGGCGCGTTTTAAATTTGGTTTACCGGTTCGATACCTAATTTATAAGTTCTTAAAATCCAATAGATGATAGAATTTTTATAACAATAACAACAATTCAATACCTTACAGATTCAAAAATATTACAGGAAATACTGGCTTGGTTAGCGAGGTGTTATCCGTTCAAACTAGATTGATGAGAATAGCATTCTGCTAATTCGCTTTTAAATCAATCAAGGGTCAGCTAAAAGCAGAATTCTAAAACTTGTTTCCTAAATATTTTGGAGCATGAAAGGTAGATACGAGGTCGGCATGTTTGACCATTTGAAGTATTTAGCCAGTTTTATTTTTCCAGTTTGTGTTGCCGGTTTTTTAATAACTGCGCCGCACGATGTGATTAGCGCCCTTGCGTGGACAATCCCACTTTGGTTGTTAATTGTTATTGACTGGTTGAGTCCCAGAATTAATCCCGATCATGTCAAATCTATTATTTCCAGTTGGTATTACGATGGTATTTTATATGTTCTGTGTTTTTTCCAGTTTTTGATTATCAGTTTACTTGTTATTGATGCCAGTCAATTGCACTGGAATTCTTCCAGTGATATAGCAACATCTATCGTTAATTTAATTGTAATGCGGATACTGGTAGGGACTACCTCTGGCAGTTCTGCATTTATTGTCGCTCATGAGCTGATACATCGGTCTGGACGGATTCAACGCCTTTTAGGTCGATGTTTACTGTATAGCGTTTGTTATGACCATTTTGCATTGGCCCATTTGCGTGGCCATCATCAACGGGTTGCTACACCTGATGATATAGCAACAGCAGCCATAGGCGAAAGTTTTAAACATTATTGGAAAAGAGTGTTTGTTGCGCATTTTAAATATGCGTGGGATTCCGAGGTAAAAAGATTAGGGCTTAACGGGAAATCATTATTTCATCCCAAAATGTTAGCTAATAAAGTATTACTAGGATCGATGATTGAATTAACTCTGGTTTTGTTAATTTTGTTCTTTTTTGGAGTAGCTGCTGCGTTTATTTTTCTTTACCAGGCGCTTGCTGGAATTCGTTTGCTTGAAACCATCAATTATTATCAGCACTGGGGTTTACAAAGGGGTAAAGCCAAAAACATTTTGGCTTGGGTTAATCAGTCCAGTTTTACTGAATATGCACTTATTGGTTTGTCTAATCACATAGGGCATCATCAGAATGCTGGAATTCCTTTTTACGCAATTCCTTTTACAGATCGTGGGCCAAAAATGCCTTATGGTTATTTTGTGACCAATCTTTGGGTCAAGTTAAACAATTCATCATATCGAAGCACATCAGAGCAAATTCTGAAACAGTTTGGATATGAGGATAGTATGATTGAACAAGAACCAACAGGCAAAAATATTGTCGAATTCCCATCATCAATCATTATGGAAAGCCATTCAAAACCATGAAATTGACAGATATTCATCCCCATTTAACCCTGCCAAATTTGATAACCAGTACTCGCTTTATTACTGCGCCTATTATGTTGTGGTTGGCATGGCATGGCCATGGTTTAGCTTTTATGGCGGTACTGGCGATCGCTTTTTTTTCTGATTTGGTGGATGGGGCGGTGGCGCGTCTAACAGGGCAAATGTCCCAATTTGGGGTGATGCTGGATAGTTGGGCTGATTTGTTAACTTACATTACCATAGGCTTCGGAAGTTGGTGGCTGTGGCCCGAAATTGTTCATCGTGAAGATACCTATCTTTATATTATTCTTGCTTGTTTTTTGATTCCGGCAACGGTAGCAAGCATTAAATTTGATCGTTATCCCAGTTATCATACCTGGGGAGTCAAAATTGCCGCAGCATCAATTGGTTTATCATTATACCCGCTCTTTCTTGTTGATATTGCCTGGCCATTCCATATAGCCGTGTTTATTTATGTGTTGGCTGCTATTGAAGAACTGGCGATTACTTTGACATTGAAGAAATTAAAATCAAATGTTCGTACCATCTGGCATGTGCTGCAACAACAATAAGTAGTGGCTACAACTAATGAAAAATTACGAATTGTACTCATAAGTAATAACTACACGCCTTATAGTGGCGGGGTGGTTAGTTCCATCAATGCGCAGATTGCTGCGTTACAAGAAGATCAACATTTTGTGCGTTTGATAACGCTTGATTTTTTGGGTGAAAAGCATGACGATCCTGAGTATGTGATTCGTATTCAGACACCGATAAAATTCAGGTATCAGCAAAAACATTATGCTATTCCCTGGTTTATGGTGACACAACTGAAGCGAATAATCCGGGAGATAAATCCAGATATTATTCATGTCCATCATCCTTTCCTGTTAGGCGTGAAAGCTGTTGAAGTTGGGCGTAAATTCGAGCTTCCAGTCGTGTTTACCTATCATACTCTTTATGAAGAGTACGCTCATTATGTGCCATTGCCAGACAGTCTATCCAAAACATTGATCAGCAATCTTGTCAGGAAGTTTTGTGCTAGCGTTGATGCGATTATTGTTCCAGGACAAAACATTGCTAATCTCCTTGCCAGAAAAAAAATTACAACTCCGTTACATTGTATTCCCAGCCCATTACAGCCTTGTTTTTATCATATTCCTTTCATGCCTGATAATCCCATTCCGGGCAGTCCTGTTAAATTATTGACAGTAGGGCGTTTCACCAAGGAGAAGAACCTTCGCTTTCTTTTAGACGCCTGTCAGTTATTGGAAGTTAAGTTTGTTCTCACCCTGGTTGGTTACGGCATTGAATATGAAAATCTACGAAATTATGCTTATTGTCATCTGCAATTATCTCCAGAGCAAGTACAGTTTGTGCTTAAACCTTCACCATTACAGCTAATCGATTATTATAAACAGGCTGATTTGTTTCTGTTTTCGTCAATAACCGATACTCAAGGTTTGGTGCTTGCTGAGGCAATGGCCTGTTCTACGCCAGTTATTGCGGTGGATGGTCCAGGACAAAACGATATTGTCATTAATAATAAAAATGGTATGTTGGTTTCCTCAGCAGAGGATATGGCAGTAACAATTAAACAACTCGTCAAAGATCAGCAAAGATTAAATGAAATGCGGAAGCAAGCATGGTTGACAGCAAAAAAATTTTTGCCAGAGATTTATAATGCAAAGCTTTTAGAGACTTACAGGGGGCTCGTTGATCGTGTTACGTTTAACAATGAACAGTACTGATAATATGATCAATGAT
>CAZGYJ010000051.1:0-18006 GCA_964530345.1 uncultured Methylomonas sp. | reverse complement strand
CATGATTATAATAGAATTGACTAATTAAGGATAAGGGTTCAATAGGGTCTGCACCGTTTGAGAGTGTTTTCACCTTGGTTTTCCGAAATGATTACGAAGTGAATTATTTTATTATTACAAATACCTGAGAAAATTAGTCAAGTATAATAGTCAATGAATGTTAACTTTTGGTAACAAATTTTTTTTGATGGGAAAATAAAAAATGGCTCGTAGTAAAAGTAGTCATAAATGGCTTCAGGAACATTTTCAGGACGAATTTGTCAAAAAAGCTCATAAACAAGGGTTACGTTCACGTGCTGTTTTTAAACTCCAAGAAATTCAGGAGAAAGACCGGTTAATTAAACCGGGCATGGATATTCTTGATTTAGGCGCGGCCCCTGGCGGGTGGTCTCAGTATGCGAAAAAATTAATTGGAGCAAATGATAAAATTTTTGCCCTGGATATTTTACCAATTGAACCCCTAGAAGGCGTTGAGTTCATTCAGGGAGATTTTAGAGAAGAGGCCGTATTAACCCAATTGATCGAGTTATTAGGAGATCGAAAAATAAACTTGGTGTTGTCTGACATGGCACCCAATATAACGGGAAATAAAGCGATAGATCAGCCAGGGTCAATGTATCTAGCTGAATTAGCTTTAGATATCGTCAGACAGGTACTTGAACGAAATGGAAATTTTCTTGTCAAATTGTTTCAAGGACAAGGGAGTGATGATTTTTTGGAGGAGGTGCGTAAAGATTTTCATAAGGTATTGATCCGAAAGCCAAAGGCATCTCGATCAAGAAGTAACGAAGTGTATGTTTTAGCTAAGGGATTTAAGAAACAGAAAGCAAAATAACTATGCTTATTTAATAGCTGAAACTCAATTTATAACACAAAACAGGTAAAATTGCCGGTCAGGTTTAGTATTTCCTGATACAATTTTATAAGTATTTAAAAAATGACCGTTCCGGTCGGGAGCGAATAGCTTGAACGATATGGTAAAAAACATAATTCTCTGGGTGGTTATTGCCGTAGTACTAATGTCTCTATTTAATAGCTTTGGTACGCGAGGTGGTAGACCAGATTCAACAATATCTTACACCCAATTTATGGATTCAGTAAAAGCGGGGCAGATTCAACAGGTTATCATTGATGACAAGGTCATCAAAGGTAAAACGCAAGGTGGAGAACATTTTAAAACTTACGCGCCTGATGATCCTCATTTGATTGATGATCTACTGGCAAATGGTGTGGATATCAAAGCGCGTGAACCTGAGCAGCAATCAATGTTCATGCAGATCTTTATTTCCTGGTTTCCAATGCTGTTATTGATTGGCGTGTGGGTGTTTTTCATGCGACAAATGCAGGGCGGTGGTGCAAGTGGTCGAGGCGGAGCAATGGGTTTTGGTAAAAGCAAAGCTAAATTGCTGGAAGAAGATCAGATTAAAGTCACCTTTGCTGATGTTGCGGGTGTGGAAGAGGCCAAGGAAGAAGTGGAAGAAATGGTGGATTTTCTGAAAGATCCGGCCAAATATCAGAAGCTTGGCGGTAAAATACCTCGAGGGGCATTAATGGTCGGTCCGCCAGGAACAGGTAAAACGTTATTGGCGCGTGCGATTGCAGGTGAGGCCAAAGTTCCTTTTTTCTCGATTTCTGGTTCTGATTTCGTTGAAATGTTCGTTGGGGTTGGTGCTTCAAGAGTTCGTGATATGTTTGAGCAAGCCAAAAAACATGCACCATGTATTATCTTTATTGATGAGATTGATGCCGTTGGACGCCAGCGTGGTGCTGGTTTAGGTGGTGGTCATGATGAGCGCGAGCAGACTCTGAACCAGTTGTTGGTCGAGATGGATGGTTTCGAGGGTAACGAAGGTATTATTGTCATTGCCGCAACTAACCGTCCTGATGTTTTGGATAAAGCATTATTACGTCCCGGTCGATTTGATCGACAGGTAACAGTTGGTCTTCCTGATATTCGAGGTCGTGAGCAAATTTTGAAGGTGCATTTAAAGAAAGTACCTACTGATGATGATGTGATTATAAAGTATATTGCCCAGGGGACTCCCGGTTTTTCAGGTGCCGATTTGGCTAACCTAGTTAATGAAGCGGCATTATTTGCGGCCAGAAATGATAAGCGCCTGGTAACCATGGCTCACCTTGAAAAAGCAAAGGATAAATTGATCATGGGGGCTGAACGGCGCTCAATGGTCATGAGCGAAAAAGAAAAGAAAATGACTGCTTATCACGAAGCGGGTCATGCCATTGTTGGTAGATTGGTTCCTGATCACGATCCTGTCTATAAGGTCAGCATCATGCCGCGTGGAAGGGCTTTGGGTGTGACTATGTTTTTACCCGAAAAGGACGAATACAGTGCTAGTAAACGCAAGCTGGATAGCATGATTTCAAGTTTGTATGGCGGTCGAATTGCCGAAAATATGATTTTCGGGTGGGAAGAAGTGAGTACTGGCGCTTCTAATGATATTGAGAGAGCAACTGAGCTAGCCAGAAATATGGTCACCAAGTGGGGCTTATCGCAACGCCTTGGTCCTTTAGCCTATAGCGAAGAAGAAGGAGAGGTGTTTCTTGGTCGTTCTGTAACTCAGCATAAATCAGTAGCTGAAGAAACTGCGCATACGATTGATGAAGAAATTCGCTCAATTATTGACAGAAATTATGAGCGGGCCGAAAAAATCTTGAAAGATAATGAAGACATTCTGCATGCAATGGCTGATGCTTTAATAAAATACGAGACCATTGATAAATATCAATTGGATGATTTGATGGCTCGTAAGCCTGTTAGAGAGCCGCAAGGCTGGGATGATAAACCACAGCCTCCTAAAGATGGTGAGAGTGTTGAGGTTCAAGTTGAAGAAAAGGATAAAAAGTCTGGTCCTTCAATTGATGGAGCTGCCGAACAACATTAATATTGTTTAAAAGCAGCAAAAAAGGAGAGTCATGAGAATGTCTCTCCTTTTTTTTGCTAACCAATACTATATTTATTGATATGTCTTTATAAACAGGTTATCAAAAATGACAAAAAAATATTTCGGTACTGACGGTATTCGGGGAAAAGTAGGGGATTATCCAATCACTGCTGATTTTCTATTAAAGTTAGGGTGGGCAACGGGAAGGGTGTTTGCTGAAGAAGGCCATGGATTTGTATTGGTTGGCAAGGATACCCGTATTTCAGGATATATGTTTGAATCTGCGCTTGAGGCCGGTTTGGCCTCTGCAGGAGTCGATACGCATTTGCTTGGGCCAATGCCAACGCCTGGTATTGCATATTTGACACGTACACTCAGAGCTAAGGCAGGAATTGTTATCAGTGCCTCACATAATCCGTATTATGATAACGGTATTAAGTTTTTTTCTGTGCAAGGCGCAAAATTACCTGATGAGCTGGAGCACAAGATAGAAAAATATCTTGATATGCCTTTGACTACAGTGCAATCCTCTGACTTAGGTAAGGCAAAAAGGCTAGAAGATGCCGCGGGAAGATATATTGAATTTTGCAAAGGTACCATTCCTTCCTGGTTCGATTTTAAAGGTATGAGGATTGTGGTTGACTGTGCCAATGGTTCGACCTACCATATTGCGCCACATGTTTTTAGTGAAATTGGCGCTGAAGTTATCACTATTGGGGATAAACCTGATGGTTTGAATATTAACGAAAATTGTGGGGCGACGAATCTTGATAGGCTGGTGACAGCGGTATTAGAGTCACGTGCTGATTTTGGTATTGCCTTAGATGGCGATGGCGATAGGGTCATGATGGTAGATCAAAATGGAGATGTCGTTGATGGTGATGAATTGATTTATATTATTGCCAAATCCCGACAGCAGAAGAATCATATGACAGGTCCAGTGGTCGGAACCCTAATGAGTAACTTGGGTATGGAACATGCCTTAAAAAGACTGGATATCGAATTACTTCGTGCAAAAGTGGGGGATCGCTATGTTATGGAACTTCTAGCAAAACACAAAGGAATACTTGGAGGAGAAAATTCTGGGCATATTATATGTCTTGATAGAACAACAACAGGCGATGGAATCGTATCAGCCTTGCAAGTGATGGCAGAAATTCTTTCTACTGAGAAATCATTAGCAGAATTGAAATCAGATATGGAAAAATACCCGCAAGTATTGGTCAATGTTAAAGTAGATAAAAAAGTTGATTTAGATAGTTTGGAATCGGTTAAGAAAGCTGTAAAAGCAGTGGAAGAATTATTAGGTGATACTGGGCGTGTGTTATTGCGCGCTTCAGGAACAGAGCCGCTAGTGAGAGTGATGGTTGAGGGTATCGATGAGGCAATGGTTAATAATTGTGCCCATTCATTAGCGGAAGACGTACGTAAAGCAATAGCTGCTTGAGTTTTTGGCCATATCTTTATAGAATACTCTGTTTTAACTTGGAGAGAAGCATGCGTCGGTCACTGGTCGTTGGAAATTGGAAAATGAATGGAACACTTGCAAGTGCCAAATCACTTGCTGAAGCCATTGTTTCGGGTATCGAAAATGCCAATGCAGATATTGCGGTTTGCCCTCCTTTTGTCTATTTACGCGATATAGATCAAGTTTTGCAAGGTTCTCATTTGAAATTTGGCGCCCAGAATGTTGCTGATCAGGAGTCGGGTGCATATACAGGCGAAATTTCAGCGAGTATGTTGAAAGATATCAATTGTACTTACGCTATTGTTGGTCACTCCGAACGTCGAAGTTATTATGGGGATACTAACGAATCCGTTGCAGAACGATTTTCTCAGGCATTAAGTCAAAGTATCATTCCTATACTTTGTGTGGGCGAGACTCTTGAGCAGCGAGAACAGGGAAAAACTTTCCAGGTTGTGGATGAGCAGTTAAATGCAGTAATTAATTTAGCCGGTATTGCTAGTTTTGAAAATGCTGTTATTGCATATGAGCCTGTATGGGCCATTGGAACAGGAAAAACAGCAAGTGATGAGCAGGCCCAGGAAGTTCATCAATATATCCGTCAACAGATTGCAAAGCGCGACCAGAGCATCGCTGATAAAATTCAGATTTTGTATGGCGGTAGCGTTAAGCCGGATAATGCAAAGGCACTATTTGCCATGACTGACATTGATGGTGGTTTAATAGGCGGAGCTTCGTTAGATGCCGAGTCTTTTCTAAAGATTTACAATTCAATTTAAGCTTCATTTTATGTATCAAATAATTATTGTTATCCACGTACTGGTTGGTTTGGCTGTTATTGCTTTAGTATTAATGCAACAAGGGCGTGGAGCTGATGCTGGAGCTGCATTTGGTAGTGGCTCAGCAGGCTCAGTGTTTGGCGCTCAGGGTTCAGCCTCTTTTTTATCCAGGGCAACTGCAATTTTTGCATTCGTTTTTTTTTCAACCAGTTTAGGTTTGGCAGTGTTAGGTGGACAGCTTGGAGAAGGAAAAAGTAAAGATGTGATTATGGATGAGCCGGAAATAGAACAAGTGATTCCTGATATTGATATTCCTGTGATTCCAGATGAAGAACCAATGCATGTTCCTTCTATTTCAAAGCAGAACTCTTTGCAGGAAGGGAGAGCTGGAAATTCTGAGATAGATAATATCCAGCAAAATTCAGGCAAAAAAGAAGGACAATTACCTGGAGAAACTAAAGTTCAAAAATCAGTAGAACCTGAGACGAATTTACCAGCAACTTCAGACTGAAATTTAAATATGCCGATGTGGTGGAATTGGTAGACACGCTATCTTGAGGGGGTAGTGACGAGAGTCGTGCCGGTTCAAGTCCGGCCATCGGCACCATTCCAAAGCATGAAAAAGCCAGTGTAAACACTGGCTTTTTCATGCTTTGGAGCGAGTCATTTTTATGAATTGTTGTGATTATTTATTAAGATCTGAAATATTTTACTTAGACAAGACGTAACTATTCAGCGTATTTATTTTAACTTTTAAATATCAGTAGTTTATGGAAGAAGTGTATGTGTCATAGATGTCACAATCAAGCCTACACGGACGTATTTACGGCGTCTTCTGGAATAAGCTACTGATATTGAAACTATAAATACGCTCAGTAGCTACGACAAGACTAATATAACGTTATTTGTTTTCTTTTTATCTAAGTTATACTATCCGGAAATTTGAAAAATAGTTATATAATTGACAATTTAGAAATGGCTCTTGTACGTGAAGGCCCAAAGCAGGCCAATTAAGCACTAACTTTATCTAATGGAGTAATTTAATGATTAAAACAACGAGCATACTATTAGGCTTATTGATGATTTCTGGCGTATGTTTTGCAGAATTAAAAATTGGCTTTGTCAATGTGCCAAAAGTCATGGAGAAAGCTCCGCAAGCCGAAAAAGCCAAAAAACGATTGGAAAAAGAGTTTTCACCTAGAGATAAACAACTTGTTGCTCAGCAAAAAGAAATAAAGAAGTTAGAAGAAAAATTAGCTCGTGATGCTTCTGTGATGGGCGAATCTGAGAGACGAAAGCTTGAGCGTAAAATTGTTAGTAAGAAAAGAGAGGCTGCCCGTTCACAACAAGAATTTAGTGAAGATTTTAATCTAAGACGAAATGAAGAACTAGGGAAGCTACAGCGTCGAATTTATGAAGCTGTTAAGGCATTAGCTAAAGAAGGCAATTACGATTTGTTATTAACAGATGGTGTCATCCACGCTAGTGATAAGGTTGATGTCACTGCTGAGATCCAAAAGAAATTATCAGCAATGCCTGCAAAATAAAGAAAATAATTCGATTGATTTTGAGTTTAACAAAGATATTACAATAATTAGAATGTTGCCAGAAGGTAGAGCCATTGAAACTGGATATTTTAGACATACAAGAATTTTTACCACACCGTTATCCATTTCTATTAGTTGATAAGGTTGTTGAGTGTGAGCCTGGTGTCAGATTGTTAGCGGTAAAAAATGTAACTTACAACGAACCTTTTTTTCAGGGCCATTTCCCGCATATGCCAGTATTCCCCGGGGTTTTAATATTAGAAGCGTTAGCACAGGCAACTGGACTGTTAGCGTCTGAAACTGCTCCTGATGAGTTAGGGAAAGGGATGACCTATTTTTTGGTTGGTATTGATAAAGCGAAATTTAAACGTACCGTAGGTCCTGGCGATCAGATTATGCTAGAAGCGCGATTTTTGCGGAGCAAGCGAAATATTTGGGCGTTTGATTGTCGAGCAGAAGTTGATGGCGAATTTGTTGCCAGTGCCGAAATTCGTTGTGCCGCAGTGGTGGATTAGCATTGATTGATAGTACCTCAATAATTGATCCTGCCGCAGAAATTGCAGAGGATGTGAAAATTGGTCCTTATTCTGTTATCGGTCCGGATGTATTAATCAAGTCAGGTTCTGTTATTGGACCCCATGTTGTAATCAAAGGACCGACGACAATTGGTTATGATAATAGTATCTATCAATTTTCTTCAATTGGCGAGAATCCTCAAGATAAAAAATATGCTGATGAAGTAACACGTTTGGAATTGGGTGACAGAAATACAATTCGCGAATACTGTACCATGCATAGAGGGACAAAACAGGATAATAGTCTCACTAAAATTGGCCATGACAATTTGTTTATGGCTTACACCCATGTCGCTCATGACTGTGTTATTGGAAATCATGTGATTATGGCAAACGGAGCTTCATTAGCTGGACATGTGCATGTTGATGATTTTGCAATTCTGGGTGGATTCACCTTGGTTCATCAGTTTACCCAAATTGGTCAATTCAGCTTTTCAGCGATGGGGAGTGCGATAACCCAAGATATTCCGCCATACGTTATGGTGGGCGGCCGTCCGACTAGACCGCATGGTATCAATTCGGTTGGCCTGGAAAGAGATGGCGCTTCACCTGAAGTGATCCAACAGGTAAGAAAAGCATACAAAATACTCTATAAAACTAACCTGAGATTGGAAGATGCCATTGAAGAAATTGAAGATATGGCAGGTGATTGTAATGAGCTTTCAAATATGGTCAGTTTTCTTCGAAATGTTACCCGAGGCATTCTTCGTTAATTTTTTCTAAGTGGCTATTGAATTATGTGCCGGGCTTGATGAGGTAGGCCGGGGTTGTCTTGTCGGTCCGGTTGTTGCTGCTGCTGTTATTCTAGACCCATCGAATAGAATCGAGGGTTTGACAGATTCAAAAAAATTAACGCCAAAACAGCGCGGCCAACTTTCAGTTCAGATTAAGGATTCTGCCATCGCTTGGACAATTGGAAGGGCTGATGCGTCTGAGATTGATGAAATTAATATATTGAATGCTTCTTTATTGGCAATGATTCGTGCATTTACAATGTTACCAGTCAAGCCTGAGTATGTTCGGGTTGATGGCAAACATTTTCCTGAGATTGATTGTAAGGGTGAAGCTGTTATTCAAGGAGATAGCAAGTTTGCTGAAATTTCAGCTGCTTCAATTATTGCCAAGGTTTCACGGGATGGTGAAATGGATACTTTGGACCAGTTTTATCAAGGGTATCGTTTTTCACAACATAAAGGTTATGCCACCAAGCTGCATCTGGAAAAGTTAAGTGAGTTAGGGATAACGCCACAGCATCGAAAATCATTTTCGCCGGTAAAAAATATATTTCTGAAAAATTGATAATCCGTTGTCAAGCAATAGTGTGACGGCATCAATTTATTATTGCGATATTTCAAAATATTATGCACAGGGTTTCTGTACAGGATGAAAAATTCTTATAATATGGTTTAGATATATAAGTCATTGAAATTTCATTATATTATATCGAAAGGATACGGATAGAAAGTTATAATGATGTATTTATGTACGTCCTGTTTTTTCAATGACTTTTCTCCATCTTTTCAAATTTTGTCATGTATAAAGGCGCAGGATATTTCATGTTTTTATGCTACTTTCTAGTAATTAAGTTATATTCTTTTTGTTTCTATTCGGTAATATCAAAGTAAAAATCAACTGAGCTTATGCAGCCCCATTTCGTTCATTTACGTTTGCATACTGAGTTTTCACTCGTTGATGGCATCGTAAAAATCAAGCCAATGGTGGCAAAACTGGCTGAAAATGGAATGCCAGCAATTGCTGTAACCGACCAATCTAATTTATTTTCATTAGTAAAATTTTATCAGGCAGCTTGTGTTAAAGGAATAAAGCCGATAATTGGTTCCGATGTTCTCATTTTTAATCCTGAAGACATTTCATCACCATTCCGGATGACCTTCCTTGTGCTGAACAAGAAAGGATATACAACATTAACAGAGCTTATATCGAGAGCTTATCAAGAAGGTCAGCATCAAGGTGTGCCGATGCTGAAAAAATCATGGGTTGAGGAAAATAACCAGGGCCTGATTGCTTTATCAGGGGCAATGGAAGGAGAGGTCGGAAAGTCGTTATTACTTGATGACTTTGAAAAGGCTAAAGTAACAGCAAAGCATTGGGCCGAATTATTTGAAAATAATTTTTATTTGGAACTCCAGCGTGTTGGGAAGCCGGAAGAAGAACGATATATCCATTCCGCTATTGATCTGGCAATATCTCTGGATTTACCGGTAGTGGCTACTAATGATGTTAGATTTATGAATCAGGAAGATTTTGCGGCTCATGAAGTAAGAGTTTGCATTAATCAAGGCAGAGTTCTGGATGATTCGAGAAGGCCAAAAAATTATACGGAACAACAGTTTCTCCGCTCTGAAGAGGAAATGCTCAAGTTGTTCTCAGATATTCCTGAAGCGTTACAGAATACTGTCGAAATTGTACGTCGATGTAATCTGGAACTTGAATTGGGTAATAATTATCTCCCTGATTTTCCAGTGCCGGATAATTTAACCCTGGATGAATATTTCATTAATGCTTCAAAAAAAGGGCTGGAAGAACGGTTATTGGAGTATCCCGCGATTGGTTCAGGAACTGAGCAGGAAAATAAACAGACTTATTATGACCGCCTGGATATGGAATTGCAGGTTATTATCCAAATGGGTTTCCCGGGGTATTTTCTGATTGTTGCTGACTTTATTCAATGGGCCAAATCGGAAAAAATTCCTGTTGGTCCGGGGCGTGGTTCTGGTGCTGGTTCGTTGGTTGCTTATGCCTTGAAAATTACAGACCTCGATCCTATTGAGTTTGATTTACTTTTTGAGCGTTTTTTGAACCCTGAACGGGTATCCATGCCTGATTTCGATGTTGATTTTTGTATGGATCGGCGTGATGAAGTCATTGATTATGTTGCGCAACGCTATGGTCGAGAAAAAGTTTCGCAGATTATCACTTACGGTTCTATGGCGGCAAAAGCAGTGGTTCGTGATGTTGGGCGAGTACTTGGACTTTCCTATGGTTTTGTCGATCGAATTGCCAAGTTAATTCCTTTTGAAATTGGAATGACCCTTGAAAAAGCATTAATACAAACGTCAGAACTACAAACTTTATATGAGACTGATGAAGAAGTAAAAGCCTTGATGGATATGGCTCGCTCATTAGAAGGAACGGCCCGCAACGCGGGAAAACATGCTGGCGGTGTTGTCATTGCACCAACAAAACTTACCGATTTTACACCACTTTATTGCGAACAGGGTGGTGGAAATTTAGTAACCCAATTTGATAAGGATGACGTAGAAGCGGTTGGTTTGGTCAAATTTGATTTTTTGGGTTTAAGGACACTGACCATTATTGATTGGGCTTTACAAACGATCAATTATAAAAAGGTAAAAAAAGGCGAATCGATCATCGATATTAGCCAAATTCCCAGGGATGATGAAGCAAGTTATCGGCTTTTGCAAAGTAGTGCGACAACCGCGGTGTTTCAACTGGAATCACGGGGCATGAAGGAGTTGATTCGTAAACTACAGCCAGATTGTTTTGACGATATCATTGCTTTGGTTGCGCTATTCAGACCAGGGCCGCTTGAGTCAGGTATGGTAGATGATTATATTCGGGTCAAACATGGCGCAAAAGCAGAATATGCCCATCCTAAACTGGAATCAATATTAGAACCGACCAATGGAGTAATTTTATATCAAGAGCAAGTCATGCAAATTGCACAGGAACTTGCAGGGTATACCTTAGGTGGAGCTGATTTATTGCGCCGAGCAATGGGAAAGAAAAAGGTCGAGGAAATGGCGGAGCAACGCGCCATTTTCACCAAAGGAGCCGTCAAAAACGGTATTGATGAAAAAATAGCGACCTATATTTTTGATTTGATGGAAAAATTTGCCGGTTACGGGTTTAATAAATCACATTCAGCCGCCTATGCTCTGGTTGCTTATCAGACCGCTTGGTTAAAGGCTCATTATCCTGCAGCTTTTATGGCAGCAGTATTGTCCTCAGATATGGATAATACAGATAAGGTTGTCGTTCTTATTGAAGAATGCCGGAGCATGAAAATAGAAATCTGCCCGCCAAATATCAATATTTCTCAATATAAGTTTACCGTGGATGATGATGACAGAATAATTTACGGGATTGGGGCAATTAAAGGGGTAGGTGAGGCGGCTATTGAGGATTTGCTGGCAGAGCGCTTGAAAAATGGTCTGTTTAATGATTTTTACGATTTATGTAAACGTGTTGATCTGCGCAAGGTCAATCGCAGGGTTTTGGAGGCATTGATTCGTGCTGGAGCGTTTGATGTGTTTGACGACAATAGAGCGGCCCATATGGCTGAATTACCAGTTGCTCTGAAAGTTGCCGAACAATATGGAAAAATGAAGGAAACTGGGCAAAATGATTTGTTTGGTTTGTCGGTAGCAGCAAATAATCAGGATCAAAGTCAGGATCAATACACCCGTAATGTGCCTGCCTGGCCGGAAAAAGAACGACTGGCTTCAGAAAAACAGGTGTTGGGATTATTTTTAACTGGACACCCTATTGATGCATATCTATCTGAGTTAAAAAATATAACACACGGAAGCATTTCCAAAATATTGCCAGATGTGGAAAATGCTCACGGTAAAGTGGAGGTTAGAATTGCAGGCTTATTACTCGGAATAAGAACCCGGCAAGATAAAAAAGGCCGCATGATGGGTTTTGCAGTTTTGGACGACAAAAGTGGCCGCTTAGAAGTAGCATTTTACAGTGAAACTTTTGAAACTTTTCGGGACAGATTAAAAACCGATGAGCTTTTAGTTGTTGAAGGATCGGCCAGAATAGATCATTATTCAGGTTCAGTTAGTATTATTGCTGAAAAAGTATATAACCTGGAGCAGGCAAGGGAATATTTTGCACGATGTTTGATGATTGATTGGCAAGTACTGAAAATCATTGATGCACAGAAGGTTATAAGCAAACTAAGCGAAGTCATTCAGCCTTTCACTGGGGGACAATGTCCTATAATCATTGATTATCATTCCAATTCAGTGCACTCCTCGTTGCAATTGGGCGATAATTTCCGCGTTAGGCCTGCCGATGAGTTACTCAATAATTTGCAAAATATTTTTGGCGCTGATGCAGTAGTCATTAGATATCGTTAACAAGTTTCTATTTTGTCCGCTCTTTCCAAGCGAACAAAATAGAAGGGGTGGTTTTGATTAGGTTTCGTCTTTAACGTCAGGCTTGGGGATCAAAGCGGTATTATTGGTGCTTGCTGCTTGGTGCTTTTTTCCAAATTCAGAGGCATAAGTACTGCTTTGTGTTGCCTGGCGATTTTCTGAGGCATCAATTTTCTGATCCTGGGTTTCTGAAGACTTGTTTTCCGCGGTATTTTGTTTTTGTGGTCTACGCCGATTAGGGTTTCTTCTGTTATAAGAGCTAGTTCTTCTACCAGAGCCTTTTTTTTGTGCCGGTTTAGACTCACTGTTTGTTGTGTTGTTTTCCTGGGAAACAGTTTTTGATTGTTTGCTAGTGGTTTTTGCTTGCTGATTGTTTGGTCTGCGGCGTGGACTATTTCTAGAACCACTTCGACTATTTTTATCTGTAGGTCGTTGTCGACCGCCACTACCCCGACTTCGATTGCCGCTGGAAGTGGTTTTTGAAGTTGTGCCAGACGATGACGTGGTCAATTTTTTTGTTGTTGGTTTAGCTTCAGGCTCGCTGGTACCGACAAGTTTATGCCAGAAGCGTTTTATCAAGCTTTCCGAGGCTTTTTTGTGTTTTGCTGGCATTGGCGGTGCGGCATCAGGAAGGAAGTCTTTGATAATGGCCTCATCAGTCACGGGGGTTACTTGTCGGGCAAATTCAGGGACAGGAAT
This sequence comes from uncultured Methylomonas sp., assembly GCA_964530345.1. Lineage (GTDB taxonomy): Bacteria > Pseudomonadota > Gammaproteobacteria > Methylococcales > Methylomonadaceae > JALSJK01. The sequence continues at coordinate 4,888 of CAZGYJ010000051.1, read as the reverse complement.
ATCTTCTTCCTTGAGCTGTTGATAACTGGATTTTTCTTCCGGCTCATCTTTTGCCTTGATACGTTCAATATCATAAGCAGGTGTTTCCATGTGTTTGCTGGGAAGAATAACAATACCAACCTTGAGGCGTTGTTCCAGCTCTTCAATCATATGGCGTTTTTCATTCAACAAGAATGTCGCGCTTTCAATTGGCAGATGGGCGATTATTTTGTCCGTGCCTTTTTTCATCGCTTCTTCTTCCAGAACACGAAGAATAGCAAGAGCAACTGATTCAACATTTCGAATTGAACCTTGACCTTTGCAGCGTGGGCAGGGGAGCTGTGTGGAATCACCGAGGGAAGGACGAAGCCGTTGTCTTGACATTTCCAATAAGCCGAATCTTGAGATGCGGCTGGTTTGGATTCTGGCTCGATCAATTTTAAGGGCATCGCGTAAACGATTTTCAACAGCTCGCTGGTTTCTGTTTGCCAGCATGTCAATAAAATCGATGACAAATAACCCACCCAAATCCCTTAATCTTAACTGCCGCGCAATTTCATCAGCAGCTTCAAGATTGGTGTGAAGTGCAGTTTCTTCAATATCGCCACCTTTTGTTGATCTGGCAGAGTTGATATCGATGGAAGTTAATGCCTCAGTATGATCAATAACAATTGAACCACCTGAGGGTAAAGGAACCTCGCGGCCATAAGCCAGTTCAATTTGCGTTTCTATCTGAAAACGGCTAAATAAAGGGACTTTATCCTCATAAAGTTTAGCTTTGGGTAAAAAGTGCGGCATGACCTGCTTGAGAAAGCTTTGAACGAGCTTAAATGAAGATTCTTTGTCAACCAGGATTTCGTCAATATTGTTTCGCAGGTGGTCCCGTAATGCTCTGATCATGACATTACTTTCCTGAAAAATCAGGAAAGGCGCTTGTTTTTCAGAGGCGGATTTTTCAATTGCCTCCCATAGCTGTAATAAATAGTTTAGGTCCCATTGCAATTCTTCGGTGCTTTTACCGCAGCCTGCAGTTCGTACAATCAATCCCATGTTCTCAGGGATTTCCAGAGCGGCCATAGCTTCCCGCAATTCGTTACGAGTTTCGCCTTCGATACGCCGGGATATCCCTCCCGCTTCTGGGTTGTTAGGCATTAAAACCAGGTAGGAACCAGCCAAACTGACATAGGTAGTTAAAGCAGCGCCTTTATTACCCCGTTCTTCCTTTTCGATTTGAACAACAACTTCCTGACCTTCTTTAATGGAAGCTTTGCCGGCAGACTTGCTGTCACCGGTAGTTTGATAGTATTGAGGTGATATCTCTTTTAAAGGTAAAAAACCGTGTTTTTCTGCACCATAATTAACAAATGCAGCTTCAAGGCTGGGTTCGACCCGAGTGATAATACCTTTGTAAACGTTAGATTTTTTCTGTTCTTTTGAGGGTACCTCTATGTCAAAATCATATAATTTTTGACCATCTACCAAAGCTACTCTCAGTTCTTCTGGCTGCGTAGCGTTGATAAGCATTCTCTTCATGTATTGTTCCTTGTTCGTTATCCAGCTCCTTATCAAAATTAAGACTGAAAATCGTTTGTATGTTGGCGTGAGGCTTACTGTTTTATTTCATTAAGTGCGCCAAGTAGATGATTTATGTTTTAGTTTATAACACGCGTCGCGGGTTTCTGATATTCAGAAACATCATAACCCCTGGAAATCTGTTGGATTAAAAGGCGATTAATAAATGGCGACTAAATCAAGTATGTTGTACGTTTTAGTTATTTTAATTCTGACAAGATCAGGATGTATCTCGCTCATGATGGGTTGAGCGATAAAACCCATTAATTCAGTTGTTATTCAATTAATCGAAGCTCTAGGCTTCAAAATTTTTGTTTTCTTTGTTTTATAACGACATTAGAATGTCATTTATGTTCAGATTTATTTCGTTATTCAGATACAATATAGCAATGTTGTTACATAACAGCAATGTTATGGTATATCGTTGATTATTATTCCAATGCTTCTGGTAATAGAATTTCGCAATTTGTTTGTTTGAAATTATATCCAGTGCCAGTTTTTTTCGATTACCCAGGTTCCCCAATTACAAAATAGATATTGTTTCCAAGGCTATTGTTTTTTTTAGGTATTATAGCATTTATGAGTAATCAAAATGAAATGATTAGTTCCCAAGTTCAGTGGCTTGAGATTAATGAAGAATCAGAGGGACAGCGGCTGGATAATTTTTTATTATCTCGTTTGAAAGGGGTGCCTAAAAGTCGAATATATCGAATTATTCGCAAAGGTGAAGTACGCGTTAATAAAGGTCGTTGTGAAGCAAAGCGGCGATTGGCTCTGGGTGATGTGGTAAGAATTCCACCGGTTAGAACGGCACAAAGACTAGGTCAGTCTTTTATTTCTTCGACGCTGGTAAAAAAACTCAACGATAGTATTTTGTTCGAAGATGATTGGTTGCTGATTCTTAACAAGCCTGCCGGCTTTGCAGTTCATGGAGGGAGCGGTGTTAATTCCGGTATCATTGAAGCTTTGCGGCAAATGCGTCCAGAGGCCAAATTTCTAGAACTTGTCCACCGTTTAGATAAGGATACCTCTGGCTGCCTTGTGATTGCTAAGAAACGCAAATCCTTAATTTTTTTGCACGAACTTTTTCGTTCTGATCAAGTCCAAAAAAAATATCTAGCCCTATTGGCTGGCCAATGGCAGAGAAAAAAACTCTGGGTGGATCAACCGCTACAAAAAAACATTAAAAAAGGCGGAGAGCGGATGGTTGTTGTTAGCCAGTCGGGAAAAGCTTCCGAAACTTTTTTCAGGAGAATCCAGAAATTTAAACAGATGACACTGGTTGAAGCTTTACCTAAAACCGGTAGAACACATCAAATCAGGGTTCATGCTGCATGGTTAGGACATTCAATAATTGGCGACCAGCGCTATGGACTATCTGAAGAGAATGCTTTTTTCAAATCTAAAGGACATAAGCGGCTGTTTTTGCATGCTGAAAAGCTTGAAATGGCACATCCAGATTCTGGTAAGACATTAACAATAGTGGCTCCTTTGCCTAATGAGTTTAGCGATCTGCTAAATTTTTCTAAAAACCTCAGCTAAACTAAGAAATGAAAAACAGATTTGATTTAATTATTTTTGATTGGGACGGAACTTTAGTTAATTCAATTGACTGGATTGTTGATTGCATTCAAAATGCTGCAGCGGAATGTGGCTGCAGAATTCCAGAAGATCAAGAAACCCGTGATATTATTGGTTTGAGTATAAAAAAAGCCATGCAAAATTTATTTCCCGGGATTGACGTTGTAACGCAAGAACGTTTGGTTAAACGTTACAGCGAGTTGTTTTTCAGTAAAAAAATAGCCCGAAGCGATCTGTTTGAAGGCGTTTATCCGATGCTGGAAGATTTAAAAAAATCTGGTTATCAATTGGCAGTTGCTACCGGGAAAAATCGTGCCGGCTTGGATAAAGCTCTTTTGGGTACTCAAACAGTTGATCTTTTTGAAGTGACTAAATGTGCAGATGAAACCATGTCAAAACCGAATCCAGCCATGTTGAATGAAATTGTAAAACATCTGGCTGTGAGAAAAGAACGGACGGTGATGGTTGGAGATTCTGTTCACGATTTGCAAATGGCTGCAAATGCCGATATTGCTTCGATTGGCGTTGCCTGTGGCGCACATTCTGAAGCAACTTTGAAACAACATCATCCGCTTCATTGTTTGCAGCGGACACATGAATTACACGAACTTTTGTAAGAGGTAAAAATGTCTGAAAATCCAATGGAATCGTCTTCGATGGGAACAAAAACTGAAAAATCGGGTTGGGAAAGAGAAGTTATAGAAAAATTGGCTTTTGCAGCCGTTGATGAGCAAAAAAAGACTCGGCGATGGGGTATCTTTTTTAAAAGTTTATTGGCTGCCTATTTGTTGGTGTTATTTATAATTGCAGTCTATCCTCGATTTGCAAAAGATCTCAGTCCTAGTGGCAATAATCATACTGCAATGATTGATATTGTAGGAATGATTGCTGAAGGTGAGGAAACCAATGCCTCGGCAGTGATTAAAGGATTGCGGGCAGCAGTAAAAAACACAGGAACTAAGGGGATCATTTTACATGCTAATTCACCGGGTGGAAGTCCAGTGCAAGCTGATTATATCTATAATGAAATCAGATCAATAAAAAAGCAGCATCCCGATTTGCCGATTTATGCAGTTATTTCTGATATGTGTGCTTCCGGCTGTTATTACATTGCTTCAGCTGCAGATAAAATATTTGTTAATCCAGCAAGTATCGTTGGTTCTATTGGCGTGATTATGAACGGTTTTGGCTTTGTCGGCACCATGGAAAAGTTTGGCGTTGAGCGTCGTTTAGTTACTGCAGGGGAGCATAAAGCCATCATGGATCCTTTTTCTCCAGTGAAAAAGCAGGAAATAAAATATATGCAAACGTTGATTGATCAAGTACATCAGCAATTTATTAACGCAGTAAAGCAAGGTCGTGGTGAGCGTTTGAAAGAAACCCCCGAAATGTTTTCTGGGTTAGTTTGGACTGGAGCCGAAAGTATTAAGCTGGGTCTTACGGATGAGATTGGCAGTGATGACTTTGTAGCTAGAGAAATTATTGGCGCTAAGAAAATTGAGAACTTTACCCAGGAAGAAAGATTGATTGACCGTTTGGTTGGAAAAATGGGCGCGCAATTTGGTCATGCAATAGGTGCGGTGCTCAATAATTTGTCATTACGCTAAGGAACGTGCATGAAATAACTTGGACAACTGGCTTGCCTTTTTATCCGTCTTCTGCGTTGTAAAAATAGTTACATAGCTGACTATGCGCCTATTCCTACGTCTTGAATACGAATAAAAATACGGCGCCAGTTGCCAAACTTATTCCGTGC
>CAZGYJ010000050.1:15401-18100 GCA_964530345.1 uncultured Methylomonas sp. | reverse complement strand
GGCGCATCATTAACCGCATTCACTGTGACGGCGACTGTGGAAGTATCGGTAATAGTTACCGGCGCACCCGCCAATTCGGCAATCTCGGTTGCGGAGAGAGCACGATCATATATACGTACGTCATCGATTCGCCCAGTAAAGTCAAAATCATTGTCCAAATCGCTGGCGTTGGCTCCGATGCGGGTATTTGAACCTTGGCTATAGACTATTGATGAGGAGTCATTGCCACTAGCAACGAGGATGCCATCGATATAAAGCGCTTGGATATTGGCTGTATCGTCTAAGCTATACGCAACATGATGCCAATTTCCGTTATTCAGGCTAGTGTTGCTGCTGGTATATTGCCAGCTTGTTCCGTTATAGAAAGCTCCGGAAACACCACCATTGCCAGTGTCTTCGCGCAAGATAACATTGTTGCCTAGAGAGATAAAGTCACTTCCAAAGGTATCAATGGTGGTGTAGTTAACCCATGCAGAAAGCGTGATATTTGATGGGGAGCCGAACAATGTACCGGAAATATCCAGGTAATCATCATCCCCATCCAGACTAAGCACATCGTCTCTTGCCGCATCAGCGACAATTGAGGCATTTCCGTTTAACACGCCATCCGGACCCGTGACGCGATTATTGCCTGGATCCGTACTGACAAATGGGTAAAAGCCTTTCAGGTTTGAATCAAAATCCAGCGCCAGCAAGATAGCATCATTGGACGTAATGGTCAGCGTATCCGACCCATTAAAATTGGCTATCGGGCTGTATTGGAGTCCATCCAGCGCCAGATTGATATTCTCGACAGTTCCCGACAGTGTCACGCTGGCAGTGCCATTATTGGTAACCGTCGCCCCCCCCGCACCGGATAGGAAAAGTGCGCCATTGTTGACTTTGACTTCAACATCAAGCCATTCATTTTTATCATCGGTGATTGAAATCTTGTTAGAATTGGCATCATTAAAGATCAGTGCAGTATCTTCATCTGTCGTAGCCGTAGCCGGGGTGGTGTTGACGGGTGAGGTTTCATTGACATCCAATACATCGATGGTAACCCATTTATCATAGGTCAACCCGCCTGAATCGGTAACTCGAATCTGGAAGGTGTGGTTTGCGGCGGTCTCGAAATCCAGTGTCGCTCCCGTCTTGACTCGCACTTCGCGGCCAACGATTTCAAAGTTATTGGAGGGGTCGCTCTGGATTGAGTACATTAAAGTATCTCCAGCATCAGGATCAACAGCAGAAAGCAACCCCACAACTGTCCCTGCTGTGCTGTTTTCCTTAATTTTTTTGATATTGATCCACTTTGAATCTGAATGGTTTTGGATAACTCCATTGCTGGACGGTGTATTTTTGTCAGTCACAGTTACGCCAGCACCAGTTTCAAAATCAAAAAGCAGCAACAGCCCCGCCTCATTGCCTGTATAATTTGCATTCAGACTTGAAGTGACCTGCACACTTGACAATGCGTTATCAAAAACCCTGATTTCCCTGACATCACCTTCAAATGTTGATAAAAATTGAAGCGTCCCCGTTGAATCAACTATATTTGCAACTCCTGTTTGTGACACGACTTCAATACCGTTCAGATAAATCGTCACCGTATCACTGGAATCCCGCGTCAAAGTGACGGTTTGCCAAGTATTGATCGCCAACTCATTCCCGGAGCTTCTTACCGTCGCTATGCCATTTGTACTATCATATTGTTTATAATTGAATTTTCCATCTTTTATATTCAGATAAAATCCATTTTGGTTCCATGTATTGTACTGACCAACCAATTCATATGAGGCGCCACTGGAATCGATACGGGCGGGATTAATTTCCATTTCTACGGTAAACTCTGCTCTATCATCCAGCGACAGCGAGGGTACGGAAATCCCGCCCCAACTCCCCCCCTGATAAAGAGCGCCCGATTCCATTAAGTCAGTCGGCGCCTCATTTATATTATTAACTTGTACAGTTACTAATTTATCGTAAAATAACCCCCCTGAATCTACTGCTCTTACAGTAATGTTATGACTTTTATTAGTTTCATAATCCAGCAAGGCACTATTGGCTACACTAATAACACCTGTATCAGGATTAATTGCGAATCTTCCACCAGCATCATTTACTAATGAATAGGTATGGGTATCTCCTGCATCCGGATCGGCAACACTGGCAACATTGGCAACCACGTTCCCATTGGCCGCGTTCTCGTTGACGCTGATGGCAGCGTATTCGAGTTGTACATCGTCAATATGGATATCCTCACCAGAAGTATTACCCTGGTTGTAAAATTCAATCTTTAACGCTTGGCCATATTCTGCTGAGTAAACTGCTAACATATCTGCGCTGAGATAAAGAGAAGCTTTTTTAAATTCACCTTCTGCAGGATTAACGTTACTGTTATCTACAAAGCCCAAAAGTTGAGTGCCAGCATAAAGACGCATTTGCCAGCCCGTTGGGTCGTAGCCATCTATCTCATCTCCGATCAGCGCACTGAGTGTATAACTTCGATTAGCCTGGAACGTTTCTGACAACACTTGTGAGAAGGTATTTCCTGATGCTGACTCATCAAGATAAGCAATATTCTCACCTTCTGGCGCTTCATTTTGATAAGACGACGAAGTAGCATTCCATACTCCTGCATCCCCAACAATGTTCCACCCAGTTATTGAAGACGTCCAATTGTCATCCGCTAATATTTGTGTTTCAAAACCTGGATT
>CAZGYJ010000050.1:0-15301 GCA_964530345.1 uncultured Methylomonas sp. | reverse complement strand
TTATTGAAGACGTCCAATTGTCATCCGCTAATATTTGTGTTTCAAAACCTGGATTGGTAATTGCTACGGGTGTTGTCTGGCTAAATGTAATATTGGTTGGCGCTCCATTATTCACTCCAACTTGGCTAACACGAAAGTTTATATCCTTGCCAGTATCTATATTTCCCGATTTATCCAGTTGGTTACCACCTGGAAACCCAGCATTATCATCTATTCCAAAAAAAACACCACCTGTACCGGTTACCTCAATTTGAATTGTGTAAGTTGCTCCATCTGTCAAGGTGGCATCAGAAAAATCAAAGTTGTACCACGCAAAACTAGTGCTTAGATTGTCGGAAGAAAGAGTATTACTTCCGAGTATTATTCCATTCCAACTGTCTCGTAGAGATACCGTAATGGTCTGAGTTGCTGCAGAATTTTCGTATAAATTGAGGCTAAGACGATTAACATCATATGACCCATTACCACTCGTGTAAGTAAAAGTCTGACCTGCAGGATCCGTATCCTTTAGTTCAAAGTCGTTGGTATTAGTTTCTAAAGAAGTATAAATAGTTTCTGTCAATAACCCATTCCATTCCTGTTGAGTTTGTTCAGAAACAACTATTGGGGTTTTTATAATTCCCGTAGAAAATTCCAGTTCCCAATCTCCGCCCCTAGCTGTATTACCCGTCAAATCATCCGAAGCGGCCACATCAGTTTGAGTGAGTGTACTTAATGATTCAATCAGACCTTGGCCTTCTTCAGTCGCCGCCAGATTACAACCATAAATCAGAAAATCACCATTTTCAGAAAAAGCATTTCCCCATTCGCTAATCGACAACAGATTGCTGTTAAGCGATTCTGTATCAAGATAAGTATTTCCCACTTCCACACTGCCATCACTACCGTGAGATATTAAATGCACCGCATCCAGACTGTCATAGCCTGCTAGAGCTTCAGAAATTTGTTCGATTCCGTCACTTTCATTATTCAGTAGAACAACTTCTATATTTCGATCTTGATTTCCCTGAGAAAGGATATCATTTAACAATTGTTGGTAATTATCCACATCAGTATCAACAAATACCAGCTCCCTGACTTCAGAAGTAATAATCTGGTTTTTAGTTGAATTATCTTGGTCACTTTCAGCTTCACTATTTCCTGCGTTGACTTCACTGTCATTGCTTTCATCCAACCATTGATCATCCATAATTAAGCCTTCAATACCACCAGAGAAAAGCAGGCGTGGCTCTAGCTCTTCTATACAGACGGGAATTTTCCATTGGCAAGGATGTTGATTTTTTTTCTTCATAACCTTGGGAGGGTAACTGACAAAAACCTGGTGTTAACCACTAATTATATTTCGAACACGTCACAAATAAACAAGGTAAAATCATCTATTGTGATTTCGTTGATTTTTTAGAAAACATTGCCGCCAGATTTTCCAATTGTTTAATTTTTTCATCCAAAGCATTATTTGCCGTATTGCTTTGATTAAAGCTTATCCTTTCTATGTCCAGGGCTTCTGGTTTGCTTTGTTCTAATTTCACATTGCTTTTATCTAAATCGGGCTTCCATACCACAACCTTATTACGACCAGTTTCCTTGGCAACATATAATGCCTTGTCAGCTTGATTATTGAGTTCATCAGGGTCTTTGGCATTTTGCTTGATACTTGCCACACCCAGACTACCAGTAATATGAGGACCGGATTCAAAGGTCTGTTTTGAGGCTACAAAAAGCTGCAAACGTATTTTTTCTGCCACATCAACGGCCTGGTCTGATGATAGGCCAGGCAACACCACGCAAAATTCTTCTCCACCATATCTTCCGACGATATCTTGCTCTCTGGTTATTTCTGATAACACATTAGCAATTAGTTTGATAACCTCATCACCTGTCGCATGTCCATAATTATCATTGACTAGCTTGAAATGATCGATATCAACCATTAAGCATGTTAATTCCAGTTGGTTTTGTTTTGCATGATCAAAGGCTTTTTTAAATAAATCATTGAATGCACGCCGATTTAAACATCCTGTTAACGAATCACGTGTTGCCAGATAATGAAGTTGTTGGTTGGTATTTTCCAACTCAACATTCAGTTGCTGTAATTTTAGATTTTGTTCCTGATATTCCGTTTGGTCATCAAAAGTCGCAATCACTCCTCTCTTACGACCCTTTCCGTCAATAATGGGAGCGCAATTAACAGCCATGGTTCTGATTTTTTTAAAAGGGGTCTCCAGTAATAGCGTTTCACCCACATACGCTTCTTTACTTTCTTGCACTAATGTCCAAGGGTATGGTAGATCATGATCCTCAGAATTTGTGTGTTGCCAACCGAGGCTGGATGCCTTGACCCCCAGCAAGGATGCTGGAGTACGACCCAGATTTTCTACAAATGCGGTATTAGCCATCACAATATTTTCTTTTTCATCAAGAATCAAAACACCTTCAGCTAGCGTATCAAAGGCTGCATTGACTCTTCCTGGAATAACCGATGATGGGTCTAGCTGCTTCAAAGTTCTCAGCATAAAAAACAAAAAACCCATGAAACAAACGATGAGCAGGAATAGCAATAATCGATAAAGATCTGAACTGAGATAACCTTTTACAGTTTCAAAGGGTAGCGGCTTAAACCTTAATTCAATATTCCCCAAAGGAATTTTTTTTTGATAGATCGGAACAAGCACATGTGAGGTTGTTGATTGACGATGATATTGATAATTACCCCAATATTTATGGTGATCCCCCACCTGAAAAATTAACACTCCTGTTGAATCACGAAAACCTGCTGATAACAATTCATCATCTCTTTTGACAATGGCTGACAATACTTTTCGAATAGTTTTAATATCTTTTTCAACTGCTAATGCCGAAAACTGAATTGCAAACGACTCACTAAGAATCTTTCTGTTTTCCAGTTTCATGTTCGATTCATTGGGAACCAGTCCAAATAAATCAGCTAATATCACCACACTTATGGTAATCAGTACCAATCCAAAACTGATCCGGCTTGCCGGACCAAATATGGGCGAGATTACATTTTTAGGGCTGTGTAGCATCGTGGCGTGTGTTAGCTGTTGGCGACACTATATTAAATCTGGCCATACATTTAGTCCCGCCAATCAAACTATCATCCGGATTCGGCAATGCCAAACGAACGCTAAAACTGCCACTTGCCGCATCTATGATTTTGTCGACAACACTCACTGTCGCTTGATATGTGCTATTAGGCGGCGCCTCTGGATAAATACTGACCTTCATATCCTTTTTGATCAAACCGAACAATTCAGCTGGCGCCACCACCTCCACCAATAGCGGATTTATCTTGGCGATTTGCATAATCGGGCGATCATTGACCGACTCGCCTGGCATTAGATATTTTTCTACGACAATACCATCAATAGGGCTTTTAATGGTTCTCTGGTCTAATTGCGCTTGTGCAAGTTGTAATTTTAACCTGGCCTTTTGACGCTCTATTTTCGCTTGCAATAATTCTGCTTCTGCAATGGTCACATCAGTATTCGCCTCATCTTTTTCCTTGAATGAAACGGCTTTTTTGCGATATAAATCATTAATTCGTTGACTCTGTCTTTGGGCAAATTCCAATTGTATTTTTTTGGTGCGTATCGCATTGTAAATATTCGCTTGATACTGAGCCAATTCAACTTTTGCTAACTCAATTGAATCATCCAACTGCGCCAAGGCCTGACCTTTTTTTATAAAATCACTTTTATTGACATGAACTTGCTGTAAAACACCATCGACAGGACTGCTCAAATCGACATACATCTCAGGCTTTACCAGACAATCCAACTCTGTATATTGTTTTGACCAGACTATTGAATTTATGGCAAAAAAGGAAACTGCAATCAGAAGAATTTGCCACGATTTATTGTTTCTTTTCTGATGTCTATCTCCAGAATTGAATTGTCTATAAAAAAAAATGTGCTTCACTTTTCTGTTCATTCCTTACGACCTGTAAAGGCCAATGTTTTCGCCTGTTGTTTATCAAAAAATAACAATCGTTTTCGGGTTTTAAAATGATAATTTTCGAGCCAAAATTGAGGTATTCTTAATACCAGACCAGTCAACCAATTGGGTAATAACCCATCATTTCTGGGTAATCTGGTTAATATTCTAAGTATAGTCGGTGAATAAAATGCTTCCAGGTGTTCATCCTGTAAGGAAAAAATACCCTCACAGCTTCCCGGGTCGCCTTGCCTGGCGCTTCGTCCATATAATTGCCTGTCAATACGCTTGGCGATATTCCGTGAAGTTGCAATCACATGCAGACCACCTAATTCAATCGCCTTTTTATCTGGCTGAATATCTGTTCCTCGCCCAGCCATGTTGGTTGCCACGGTAATACTTCCTGCTTCACCTGCCTGAGCAATTATTTCCGCCTCTTCGCAATCATTTCTTGCGTTAATTAATTGATGAGATAAATGTTTTCTGGTTAATAACTGACTAATCTGTTCTGATTCTGCTACCGTTCTGGTTGCAATGAGTACGGGTCGCTCCAGTTCATGAAGTCGTTGAACTGATGCCAGCAAAGCCTGGTGCTGTAAACGGGTAGTCTTGTATAAGCGTTCCGGCAACATAACTCGCTTGCAAGGCTTGTGAGTAGGAATATTAACAACGGGCAAGGAATAGATAGTCTTTAATTCTTTGGCAACTTCCTTGACAGTTCCCGACATTCCTGCCAGTTTCAAATATCGCCGAAAAAAACGCTGGTAACTGATTTTACCAACCGGCAAATTTTCCTGGCTGATTTGACAATTTTCCTTTGCCTCAATCATTTGCTGCAACCCTAACTGCCAACTTCTATCACTCATTGCTCGTCCTGTATTTTCGTCAACAATGACGACCTTATTGTTGGCAACCAGATAATGTTTGTTTTTTTCATACAAGTACTTAGCCGACAATGCCTGAACCACCCAAAATTCACGCCATTTTTTTCTATGCCACTTTTTATCAAGAATTACAGCAGAAGCTTCCAGACTTTTCTCGCCTTCCTGGGTTAAGTCAATTTTTCCAAGTTGGCTATCAACAATAAAGTCCTGATTTTCATCCAATGAACCGGCTAAAAACAATGCATCAAAATAAATTTGTTCAGAAATTTGTGTGGTTTGGGTTTCAGAAATAACTAATGGCGTTCGGGCCTCATCAATTAATACACTGTCGATTTCATCAATAATGGCAAAACACAATCCTTTCAGCAGCACAGGTTGTTTTTGATTTCTTTGATTTTCAATCTGCTTGAATATCTGGCTTAATATGCCAGCGTCTTCTCCAATTGAAATTCTGTCTCGCAAATAGTCGAATACCAATTGTTGACTGGTAATATGAACGATATTACTTTGATAAGCCATGTGGCGATCAGTCAAATTCATGCCATCTATGACATAGGCGCTACTTAAACCAAGTTGTTGGTACAGCGGCTCGAGTATTTCATGATCGCGTTGCGCCAAATAATCATTAGCTGTCACCACATGCACTGGAATACCCGCCATTGCTGCAGTACAGGAAGTCAATGCTGCCGTAATGGTTTTACCCTCTCCCGTTGCCATTTCGACCACCATCCCATTCAACATTGCCCATGCTGCACGAATCTGGACATCATAATGACGCCTCTCAAGCGTTCGTTTTGAAATTTCCCGGATGGTGGCAAATACCTTCACTACATGCTCTTCAACCAGGCCATCTCGATGTAATTTCCTTTTCTGCTGTCGAATATGAGCGGCAAACTCCTGATCAGAAAATCGACTGACACGCTGTTCTGCCTGATTCACCTGGGTAACAAAATCTAGCTCCCGGAGACTTGTTTTTTTATACCAATGTTTTATACCATCAACACCTTGTTGAAGCCAGAATTCCAATGCACCCTGATTCAGATCTTTTTTTTGTGGATAGTTTCCTAATGTAATACCCGGCTTTAAAGTATTGCTAAACATTAAAATGCCCCAAAAACACCTGACGGATACGTCGATACCATTGCCTCATTAATGGCTCACTGCCATGATCAAATCGAACATACACTCGAGCACCAATGGGTGGTTGTTTGATTGGCGCAGCGAATTCCAAATCAATATTGAATAATTTTTCTTTGCTTCTCAATGCTCCATTGGCATCAGCTTCAACGATTATTTTCCCTCCTCCTGTATTTGCCAAAGCAGCGCTTGGTAATTGATTGCTTGCCCCCGGCGTCATTCGGCTTACTGTTGCAGGAATAATTTGATCTATCTGGTTTACAAGACGTATTGCAACCGCTTTTGTGTGTTTTTGGATTAGCCCCATGCTGTCCTGGTTTACAGCAACACGAACGATGGGTAACGAATGATCGAGCACATAAGCAATTATTTCGCCTTGTCTGAAATAACGCCCGGTAACATCCTGTTCTTCGGGAATGATTAAAGTTCCGCTTTTTTTTGTTTTAACCAGCATTGATTGCTGCTTTTCTCTTGCACGAAACAGCTCAGCCTCTGCCACCTTGATTGCTTCTTTAAGACTTGAAGCAACAACCTGGTTTGTTTTCCATTCAGATCGAAATTGGGTTTTTAATTCTTTCAATCGAGCCTGCAAAATTTTTACTTCACTATTCAGTGAGGGCGCTGAAATTTTTACAACGGGTGTATTTTCCGAAACCGAATGAGAAGACCTTGCGAGTAACTGTTCCGCAAACCCCTCAGTTTCTGCCCGAATCTGAGCCTGCTCGGGTAACCAAATAATTCCTTCGGACAATGTATAGGAAGGCAAAGGTACAGCAACCAAAAACACTGAAAGCAACACAATGAAACCCAGACTTGAGGAAATCCCCCGCAGACGCTTTTGTTGCATGAAAGGGCTAAAAAATACAAATTGTAATCCTTTTATCAGCGGTAATATGATTTGCACCAAAATCAACCAAAATGCCGCTATCACCCCAACAACAAAATACTTCTGAGTGATAAATAATATAATTACCCACAGCAATGCTATTCTGTACAGAAATGAGCTGACACTGTACAAAATGAACCAGCCTGATTCACCCTGCGCATTTGCCGGAGAAGATAGACCCGCTAGTCCAAAAATGTATTTCTGTACCAAATAAAACAAAAAACGCTGAGAACGTTGATACAGATTTGGAATATTAATCGCATCAGCCAACAGGTAATAACCATCATATTTCAAAAGCGGATTTCCATTAAAAAATAAAGACGAAACCCCACCAATCAGCATGATATTAAGTGCAATGCTGCTGATAACACCTGACTCTACGGTTAACCATAACTGCAAAGCCAACGATGCCAAAAAGAGCTCAACAATAATGCCTGCCGCACTCACCATCATGCGCTTGTATTTATTCCGAAAAGTGCTGGCCGAAGAAACATTGACATAGGGAATTGGCATAAATAACAAAAACATAACCCCCATCTCATGCACTTCACCGCCTTCAATTTTGGTTGTGAACGCATGGCCAAGCTCGTGCAATATTTTGATGACCGGATATAACACTATCATCATCACAAGATTGTAGGGAGACATTGAGTTTTCAGACACATGAGTGATTATGGTCTGCCAATGCATGGCTGCCGAAAGCGCCCCCGTCAAGATCACAGCAAATACAATAAAAGCAACGGGCCAACAGTAGATTTTCCGTATTAATGGCAAGTGTAGCTGCAAAAATTTATCTGGATCCCAGAGTGAAAATTTCTGCACCAGGGGGTTATGAAATTTTTGCTTGAGCTTTTGCGCCCCCTGTTGTTGATGTCGCTGATATAATTCTTCAATATCTGGAATTTGAGATGACTGTAATAAATCGGCTGCGTATAGTTGGCCTAACAACTGAATGACTTCATTTTGAGTCGGGGCGTAATCTCCTAAATAATCAGCTACCTGATTCCATATCTGATCAATATTGCGCTTGCCATCCATCAGACCCACAATCTGATAAGCTTTGGCGCTGAACCGATGATTTTTCCCTGTTACCTTGTCGGCAAATATATACCAAATCAATCCCCGATATTCATGGCGATGAATTTGCACATGATTTTTGAGAACCGGTTTAACATTGGCAACACGATACCAATGAGGACTAAACAATGCTTCGCTCATTATTTTTCTCGTTACAACTTACGGCAGCCAAGTCCAAAGCCATAATCTGACCCAGTCAACGAGATCATGCGTCCATATCCAAAGCAATTTTTTTGAACCTGCGTCTATCTTGCCAATTCCTTCCATACCTGGCCTTAATTTCTCCGGCGGATCAGTCACTGAAGCCTCAACCCGAAAAATATTTTCACCGTCATCGGCACTTGCAATTGCCGTTATTTTTTCCACTTTCAGATCAAGTGATTCACCAGGAAAACTTGATAGAATCAGAATGCCTTGTTGACCTGGATTGATATGAGAAATGTCTTTTTCATTCACTTTCAGGATAATTCGATAACCTTCGAGCGGTGCGATCTTAAAAAATATATCGCCCCGCTCTACCGGAGAACCCATTGATTGGCTCAGATCACCTTCGATAACTATCCCGTTAAAAGGTGCTTTGATGTGTGTTCGATTTAATTTTTCTGCAACCAGTTGAGCCTGAGCCTGATTTTGTTCGATTTGGGCAGCAATAATACGAATTTTTACCAAATCATGATCTGCCAGCGCTTCTCTGTATTCCCGTTTTAATTTCTGCTGTAAACTGGATAACCTGATCTTTTCCAACTTTAAATCGGCATCTTCCATCGTCGCCATAAGCTGCCCTTTTACCACTGTATCCCCTGCTCTGACATCAGCCGATTCAATGAAGCCATCCATGGGAGCCGCAATAGTTCGCTGTATTTTGCCCTCCAGAATTGCATCGGCGGCTATCCGAAAATCTCCGTCAATCACTGCCGAAAAAATCACTAGCAACGCAAAACTCAAGCCCGCAAATTTTAACCCCAGATGTTTATAATTTAATGTTTTTGCCGGGATCTGGGCGATACTGTCCCAGATTTTTTTCCCCAACCATCTTTCTTCACTTTTTTTCAGCTTCAGAAAAGGACTAATCAACGCCAGAGTCATTTCCAGTAACCGCCTGGTTTTAGAATCAATCGATTTTTCTGTAAAATCCAAAGTCAACGCACCTATGATTTCTCCTTCGCAAGCTAGGGGAAACGTGCAAACCGACCCCGAGCCAAATGCTCGAAGCAGTTCCCGGTGAGCAAAATCAATTGTAGTTTCTTGTTCGTTTGGATAGGCAATAATTTTGTCCTGATCAACTGCCTCACACATGGCATCTGAAATCAATTGGATCAGCTGGGTTTTATCATCAAACTGCGCACTATTAGATAACGCTTTTACTTTGATATGCTTGTTTGCATATTCACCAAAAGCAATCCTTTCGCAAGAAAAATAACTGTTAAGCTCTGTTACTAACGCAATCAGGCATTGCTGGTAATATGGTTGCTCAAAGCAGGTTGCCGTTAATTTGACAATCGTGGCATAAAACTCGTCATCATCTGATTGATAATTTTCAGGCAACGCTAACCAATGCGCGCCAAGTTGTAATGCCTCACATAATTTTTCCCTTTCTTCGGCTGTTTTGGTCGATGTTTTGACAGCAATAACAGCAACTATTTTCTGTTTTATAAAAATGGGATAAGCAAGATAATCCATTTCCAGTTGCGATCCAGAGGATCCAGTTTCAACTGTATTTATGATTGTTTGTCGCTTGGAAATTGCTTGCTTGGCAATCGCAATCAACTCAAATGGCTGATTGTCCTGTTCTGGCCATTGTGCGGCAAGCTGCGGTTCATTTTCATTAGTGACCAGCAGTAACAGTGCACAACGTAGATTTGAGATAGCTTGGCATTGAATATTTAGCCAATCTCCTGCAAAAGACGTCATTTGATCTGGCTGACTTTATTTGGACTCGCTGATGGGATATGTAAACTTGAAAGCATTTCATCGATATATTGCAGCGCTTGTTCACGAACCCCGTCAATGTCAATGGGTGTTAAATTGGTCAGACTCCAGGCGATCGGCTGAATGCGATTATCCCGGGTCGGTTTTGCGTCTTCACCTTGCAAACAAATAGAGCGGGCAATATGAATGATAGCCGTCTCGAAATAGAATTGAGCCGCATTTCTAGGATTTGGATGATTAAGAGTCACTTGCTGATAACTCTCAGGAAAAGACCACTGCGCCATCACCTCTCTGCCAACCTGGGCATAATCGAACCCTAATTGTTCAATTTCAATTAAATTTACCGATTTTTTGCTGTTTTTTATTTTTGCGAAGATTTCCAGAGTCTGGTCCGGAATAATCGAATACATGACCAAATGACCAATGTCATGCAGCATCCCCAACGTAAAATATTGACTACTGGTTGGAGCAGCGCATCTTCTCGCTAAAAAATAAGCAATAATGCCGCTTAAAACACTGTTCTTCCAATAGGCTGGCAAATTAACAATACTGTCAGGAATTGACGCAAAAGCTTTAATGCTGAAACTGCAAAGTAAAATATCCTTGAGTTGCATAACACCAACATGGCTCACAGCCTGCTCCAAAGTATCAATTTTGCGTGACTCGTTGAACAAGGAACTTTTTGCCACATTAACCACCAATGCCGCCAACTCTGGCTCAGCGGCTATCGTTTCAATGTAGGCTGATAAAGAGGTATCCGGAGATGCAACAAGCGCCCGAATACGATGATAAACACCGGGCATCCGGTTATTTCGGGTGAATTGATCTACAATTTCATGGGCTTTTTTCATTTTCGTTACTCTGATTAACCAAGAATCATACGCTCCATTTCCTGGCTTAGTTGTTTGGCTTCCGTTTCAATTTTCTGAATTTTATCAGCCGAAGTTCCAAGAATATCCCAAGCAGAGGGCTCAACTTGTAACGCCGTCTGCTCTGATTCTTGTCCTAGCTCAACACCATAAGCATAAAGATGCGCCAAATGTATAATTGCTGTTTCAATGACATACTGCTGCGCAGAAATCAGGTCTGGATGATGGCCTGTTATTTCCTGAAAATTTTCCGGCAATTTCCATTCTTTCATTAAAGCCTGCCCTACCTGACCATAATGAAAACCGAAATAACCTTTTTCAATTTGATATAAAGGCGTATTATTTTCTGCCGCTTGCTGTTGGGTATTGACAAATTCATCCGGAAGATTAAGAGCAACGGCCAAACTGCCAATTTCATGAAGCAAACCAATCACAAAAAAACTTTCGCAATCACGAGTTTTTATTTGTTTCGCAAGATGTTTAGCAAATACGCCAGCAAAAATACTACGATGCCAGAACTTATGCATATCAATGGTTTTGCTGGACACTGACAATGATTTTATTGCCGAAATAGTCAGCACCAAATCATGTAACTGCGTTATTCCGATAAAATTTAATGCTCTTGAGATGCTGGAAATTTGCCCGGGGAAACCATAAAAAGAACTGTTCACTATTTTTAACACCCGGGAAGCCAGATTAGCGTCACCATTGACAACTACTGCAAAATCATCCAGCACGGAAGTCTGATCGTTCATTAATTGATTAATTTTTAAGTATATTTCCGGCAAGGATATTAATCCGGTAGTACTTTTCACTAACATATCCAGATTACTTTCAGTGACATGGATATTGCGGGTATTCCTGATTTTTCGCATAGCAGGGTTATTTCAGTGTTAAAAAAAGAATGACAAAATCAAAACTATTATCAGGTCTATTTTTTGTCTCTAATTATCAATGAAGTATAGTCAAGAAAAAAAAATTGGCAGGAGTTCACAAAATTGACTGTTTCGTTCAAATTGACAGGGAATAAAAATCACGTAATATATTAAGGTTTCGCATTCGATCTTAGCTTGATTCTATATTTAAGGAGCGAACACGGAATAAGTTTGGCAACTGGCGCAGTATTTTTTATTCGTATTCAAGGCGTAGAAATTGGCGTATAGCCAGCTATGTAACTATTTTTACAACGCAGAAGACGAATAAAAAGACAAGCCAGTTGTCCAAGTTATCTCATGCTCGTTCCTAACTATCAAGAAAAGATGAATCATATCGATTATGTTTCAAATTAAGGCAATCAAGTGAGTCATACATTATACGAAGCGCCTGTTCAACGGGTTCAACGTTGCGAACTAGCAGTGCCGGGATCAAATCCAGGCATGTTTGAAAAAGCAATGAAAAGCGGCACCGATTTTATTTTTCTGGATCTTGAAGACGCTGTAGCGCCAGATGATAAATTACAGGCCAGAAAAAATATTATAGAAGCCATCAATGACATGGATTGGCATGGCCATGGCATTACCGTCTCAGTAAGAATCAATGGCCTGGATACCCAATACATGGTCAGAGATGTCGTAGACCTGGTCGAGCAATGCGGAGCAAAATTAGATACTATTCTAATACCCAAAGTGGGTGTTTATGCTGATGTTTACATGGTAGAAGCCATGCTCAATCAACTGGAAATGCAACAAGGCCTAAAAAACAAAATTGGTATTGAATGCCTGATTGAAACCGCGCTTGGCATGGCAAATGTCGAAGATATCGCCAAACAAGGCGCTTTAGGTGGCCGCTTGGAGGCGCTTCATTTTGGTGTGGCTGATTATGCCGCAAGCAACCGGGCCAGAACAACCAATATCGGCGGATTAAATCCTGATTATCCAGGTGATCAATGGCATTTTGCAATCAGCCGAATGACAGTTGCTTGCCGGGCTTATGGATTGAGGCCAATAGACGGACCTTTTGGCGACATTAAAGACCCCGAAGGTTACTTACAGGCTGCAAAAAGAGCTGCTGCTCTTGGCTGCGAAGGCAAATGGGCTATTCATCCATCGCAAATCGAATATGCCAATCAAGTTTTCACACCGCCTATTGAAGAAATCGAAAAAGCAAACCGTATTTTGCAGGCGTTAAAGGAAGCAGCCGCACAAGGTAAAGGCGCCGCCGCTCTTGATGGCCGACTTATTGATGCAGCATCGGAAAAAATGGCTAATAATGTTGTAAAGGCGGCAGCCGCCATCGCCGCCAAAACCAAATAACATTTTTGATGAACATATAAATTTAAGGGTGATATTTTGGATATCCATGAATACCAGGCTAAAGAAATTTTAGCCAGTTACGGGGTTAAAATCGCAGAAGGCGGTTTGGCATACAGCCCTGAAGATGCAGTGCAAAGAAGCCGTGAAATTGGCGGCAGTATCTGGGTGGTCAAAGCCCAGATTCATTCTGGAGCGAGAGGAAAAGCAGGCGGCATTAAAATTTGCACCAGCCATGAACAAGTCGAAGCTGCTGCGGAAGAATTACTCGGAAAACGATTAGTAACCCATCAAACCGGCCCTGCAGGTAAAGTATGTTTAAGACTCTACGTCGAAGCCGGAACCGATATCGACAGAGAGTTATATTTCTGTCTGCTGGTTGATCGGAGCGCCGAACGGATCGTCATGGTAGGATCAGCCCAAGGCGGCATGGAAATTGAGGAACTTGCTGAAACCAACCCTGACGCAATTAAAAAAATCTACATCGAACCGGCCGTAGGCTTACAGGATTTTCAGGCAAGAAAAATGGCTTTTGCTCTGGGTCTGGAGCCTACCCAATTAAGTCATGCTGTAAAAATCATTAAAGGCAGCTATCGCGCCATGCGCGATCTGGATGCCAACATGGTGGAAATCAACCCTTTGGTTGTCACAAAAACCGGCAAACTGGTTGCGCTGGATGCCAAGATGAGTTTCGATGACAATGCCCTGTTCCGCCGTCAAAAAATTTCCGAACTACGCGATAAAAGTCAGGAAGACAAACGCGAAATGGCTGCTGCTGATCGCGGCTTAAGCTACGTGGGTCTTGATGGTGACATCGGCTGCATGATTAACGGTGCTGGCCTGGCAATGGCAACCATGGACATGATTAAACTGGCTGGAGGGGAACCGGCTAATTTTCTTGATGTTGGCGGCGGCGCTTCTGCTGAAAGAACCGAAAAAGCCTTTCGCATGGTACTACAGGATGATAACGTCAAAGCCATGCTGGTCAATATTTTTGCAGGTATCAACCGCTGTGACTGGATTGCCGAAGGCGTTGTGGAAGCTGTCAAAAAACTGGATATGCAAATACCATTGATCGTACGCTTGTCCGGCACCAATGTAGAACAAGGCCGTAAAATCATCGCGGACAGTGGATTACCTATTATTACAGCAGACACATTGGCCGAAGCGGCTGAAAAAGCCGTTCAAGCACGAAACAAAGTTGTCGCCAACCAAGCCTGAGGAGATGTAAGTGGCTATTTTTATTAACAAAGAAACGCGCATTATTGTTCAGGGCTTTACTGGTAAAATCGGCACTTTTCATGCCCAGGACATGATTAACTATGGCTCCAATGTCGTCGGCGGCATCACCCCTGGTAAAGGAGGGCAAAAACACCTAGACCGGCCAGTGTTTAATACCGTAAAAGAAGCTGTTGAAAATGTTGGTGCAGAAGCCAGCATTATTTTTGTCCCCCCGGCATTTGCCGCAGACTCGATTATGGAAGCCGCTGAAGCTGGAATTAAATACTGTGTCGCTATTACAGATGGCATTCCTACCCAGGATATGATGAGCGTTAAAAATTACCTGCGCCGGTTCCCTAAAGAAAAACGCATGGTTTTGACCGGCCCCAATTGTGCCGGCACCATCAGCCCTGGAAAAACCATGCTCGGAATCATGCCAGGTCATATTTATATCCCTGGCAATGTCGGTATTGTTGGCCGTTCCGGAACGCTAGGATATGAAGCAGCAGATCAAATGAAAACACTCGGCATTGGCGTTTCCACTTCTGTCGGGATTGGCGGTGACCCAATTAATGGCAGCTCTCACCGAGACATTATGGAAAAATTTGAAAAGGACGATGAAACCAAAGTGGTACTAATGATCGGTGAAATCGGCGGACCACAGGAGGTCGAAGCCGGCCAGTTTGCCAAAGAACACATGAGTAAACCGGTTGTAGCGTATATTGCAGGACTCACCGCCCCGAAAGGTCGCCGCATGGGTCATGCTGGCGCGATTATTTCTTCCAGCGGTGAATCTGCAGCAGAAAAAGTAGAAATGCTGAAAGAATTAGGTGTAACCATTGCACCCACTCCTTCAGCAATGGGTGAGACAGTTGCCAAAATTTTGGCGAAGTAACCTCAATGGTTTAAGAACTTAATTTATCTCTACAACCTCTGTTTGATAAATTTGCAGGAGCGTGCTTTAGCCGCGATATTGGAGTCTATCGCGGCTAAAGCACGCTCCTACCCAACACATTTATCCCCTAAATTATTCCACCTTCTTTTTATTCCTTGCATCCAGCCGAGGAATATCTTCAGCAATAAACAAGGCTGGAT
>CAZGYJ010000049.1:0-18468 GCA_964530345.1 uncultured Methylomonas sp. | reverse complement strand
AAATTTTTCTCCTTATTCTCACTTTCTTCTTCTTTGTTCCCCTGGATTATCAAACATCTATCATCTAAATTAATACTAACATCCTTATCTTCCAAGCCGGCTGCTTCAAGTGTTATGGTGTATTCTTTGTCATCACTCGAAATATTCAGTTCCGGATTAAATGTTTGCAATTGTTTTAGCCATGCTCCAGGATTTGGCATATCACTGTTTAGCGTAGGAAAACCATAATTTCTGAGCGCATCTTCGAACATCCGATCAATTTCCTGATGAAACTGCACCAGTGGATTTTGAAGTGCAATCTGTCGATCATAATCACTTTTCTTTACCGGAACTGTCACTCCTTGTTCTTTAGAACCTTGCTCTTCATGTTTAAACCAATTCCAGGGATTTAATTTTTGTAAATTCATAACGACCCTCCTGAATTTCATTTGGTTGGCAGCAAATCTCCTTTTTCTGCCAACCATTATTGATATTCATTAAGCGGCTTCCTGTTCCTGCTGATGTTCAATAACATTCTCAGCGGTGTTAATTGGAATACGCCTCGGTTTCATCTCTTCCGGCAACTGCTTTTCTAAGGTTATAGTCAACAAACCATTTTTGTAATTGGCTCCAGTGACTTCAACATAGTCTGCAAGATTAAATTTGCGTTCAAAATCTCTTGCGGCAATCCCTTGATAGAGATATTGCCGTTCAACATTATCTCCCGATTTTTTACCGCGCACGGTGAGCAAACCTTTTTCTACCTCAATATCAAAGTCATTTTCCTGAAATCCGGCGACAGCCAAACTAATGGCATATTTGTTTTCCCCGATGACCTCAATATTGTAAGGTGGATACTCTGTTGAACCAGCATCCGAGCTAAAAATATTATCCAACACTGATGCCAGATTATCGAAACCAACAGTTGTACGATAAATAGGTGCTAAATCAATTTTCATCATATCCTCCAATAAGCAATACGAAATAAAAACATTGATTCACAGTTGTTTCAATTAACCAACTGTTTCTGATTTTGAATATGGGGATTCGAGGAAAAATTTCAAGTATGATATTTTCGACTCTTCAGAATCGAGAATATACTGTTTACGCTGAAAAATGCACTTTTGACATTCTGTAACATACTGAATGCAAATCAATTATTATGAATGTAGCGAGGTATTTTTGACCGTAAATAGTATATAAAACAAAAAAACCTGTAACTATTCAGCGTATTTATAGATTCAATATCAGTGACTTATGGAAGAAGTGTATGTGTCATGGATGACACAACCAAGCCTACAGGGATGTATTTACGGCGTCTTCTGGAATAAGTCACTGATATTGAGTGATTTTAGCTAAATTAAATATGCTTATTAGTTACAAAAACCTTTCGTATTTAAAAATACGAAAGGTTAATCAGCAACTACTTGCGGAAAAAATTATTCTACCGTGACAGATTTTGCAAGATTTCTAGGTTGATCCACGTCTGTTCCTTTTAAAACAGCCACATGATAGGACAACAACTGTAATGGAATCGTATAGACAACAGGGGCAATTTCATTTTCTACACTTGGTATCCTGATAATTTGCACATTGTCATCATCTTCAACCTCTAAAGTTTCATCCATAAATACGATTAATTGGCCACCTCTGGCACTAACCTCTTGCATATTGGATTTCAGTTTCTCAAGCAAGCTGTTATTTGGCGCTACAGTGATAACCGGCATTTCAGAATCAATCAATGCTAGTGGACCATGTTTTAACTCGCCAGCAGGATAGGCTTCTGCATGAATATAGGAAATTTCCTTTAGTTTTAATGCCCCTTCCATAGCCACTGGATATTGTGTTCCTCTTCCCAAGAATAAAGCATTATGTTTTTCGGCAAATTGCTCAGACAACTCTTCAATTTGTTTATCTAATTTCAGAATATCCTCAATTTGACCGGGCAATTTAAATAATTCTGTAGTGATCTTTTTTTCAATTTCCTTTGAAAGCTCAAACCTTCTACCTACAGCAATAACCAATAACATCAATGTTACCAGTTGTGTCGTAAAGGCTTTAGTTGAAGCAACTCCAATTTCCGGGCCTGCACGAGTCATCATCACCAAATCAGACTCTCTAACCAAAGAACTCTCTGGTACATTACAAATAGCTAAAGAATATTTAGCGCCTAATATTTTGGCCTCATTCAATGCAGCCAGGGTATCTGCAGTTTCGCCAGATTGAGAAATAGTGACAATCAAAGTATCTTGATTTAGAACTGGCTTACGATATCTAAATTCACTTGCCACCTCAATATTACAAGGCACTCTGGCAAGCTCTTCAAACCAATACTTTGCTACTAGCCCGGCATGAAAACTGGTTCCACAAGCTAAAATTTGAATTGATTTGATATTATCAAAGATTTTATCGGCATCATGTCCAAAGGTATTTTCTTGTAAGCGCCGATCAATAAAGCGACCTTCCAATGTTTCAGAAATTGCATGAGGCTGCTCAAAAATTTCCTTGAGCATATAATGCCGGTATTCCCCTTTTTCAGCAGAATCGGCAGACAGCATACTTTCCTTGATCGGGCGCTCTACTTTTTCTCCCTGTTCATTATAAATTACCAAACTATTCAGGGTAATTTCGGCAACATCACCGTCTTCCAGAAAAATAAATCGTTGTGTAACAGGAAGTAATGCGGCAACATCAGAAGCAATAAAATACTCACCAATACCTACGCCTATAACCAGAGGGCTGCCTTTTCTGCAAGTTATTAATCTATCAGGGTGTTCATTACTGATCACTCCGAGTGCATAAGCGCCATCCAGATTTTTTACTGTGGTTTTAACTGCACTCAACAAATCATCAGTATGCTCAAGCGCATCATAAATTTCATGAACAATGACTTCGGTATCGGTTTGCGAAGTAAATTCATAACCATTACTCAGTTGTTTACTACGCAACTGTTCATGATTTTCGATAATACCATTATGAACAACAGCAACTTTTCTCCGACAAATATGGGGGTGAGCATTTTTTTGACTGGGTTTTCCATGTGTTGCCCAACGAGTATGCGCAATCCCGATGAAGCCATGGCTTGGATCTTCTTCAAGTAATTCCTCTAATCGAGAAACCTTGCCAATCTGGCGTTGCCTTTTGATCTGGCTATCATTATCGATGACTGCCAAACCCGCAGAATCATATCCCCGATACTCCAGTCTCCTCAGACCTTCGAGCAAAATTGGGACAACATCGCGCTGAGCAATTGCTCCTACTATTCCACACATATTATTTCTCCTTTTTTTTCGGCCGTTGCCAGGAACTAATCGTAACTTGTCTTGATCTAGCCAGTGTCAAACGGTCTTCCGGTGCTTCTTTAGTGATCGTTGAACCTGCGGCTATTGTGGCATTTTTCCGGACAGTGACCGGCGCTACCAATTGCGAATCCGACCCAATAAAGGCGCCATCTTCGATTATAGTTTGAAATTTATTTACGCCATCATAGTTACAAGTAATTGTCCCAGCGCCAATATTGACCTTACTCCCAACACTTGCATCACCCACATAACTTAAATGATTTATTTTGCTACCAGCTGCTACCGTAGTTTTTTTAATTTCTACAAAGTTTCCTATGTGAACATTTTCTGCCAATTCAGTATCGGGCCGAATCCTGGCAAATGGGCCAATTCTACTTGATGCACCAATGGTGGCATTTTCAATAATACTGTTCGGCAATATTTCAACATTATCGCTAATATTCGCATTTTTTATAATGCAATTAGCTCCGATTTTAACATTTTCACCGATATTGACACTTCCTTCTAAGATGATATTGATATCCATCTCGACATCCTTGCCTATTGATTTAATTTCTCCTCGTAAATCAAATCGCATCGGATCTTTTAAAGTCACTCCTTCAAGCATTAACTGGTTTGCTTTTTCCATTTGATAAACCCGTTCCAAATGACTTAATTGTTGTTTATTATTGACTCCTAAGACCTCATCTACATTTTCTGTACTTGCAGTCGCAATCATGAAATCATCATTTACAGCCATCTCAATAATGTCTGTCAAATAATATTCTCCTTGGGCATTGCTATTTTGTAAGTTATTGAGCCATTTTTTTAATGGTTTTCCTTTTACAGCCAATATGCCCGTATTTCCTTCATTTATCTTTTTTTCGTCGACTGTCGCATCTTTTTCCTCGACAATTTTTGTTACCAGTTGATTAGCGTCCCGAATAATGCGCCCATAACCTGTTGGATTCTCCAAAATCACCGTTAATAACGCCAGTGTTCTGTCATCAACCAAATTAATCAGCTGTTCAACTGTTGTTAATTTTAGAAGTGGCACATCACCATATAAGATAAGAACGGTGTCATCATCGTTGATAAAATCAATGGCCTGCTGCACTGCATGGCCGGTACCCAATTGTTGCTTTTGCTCAACCCATTTGACATCAAGCTCTTGCAGTTCATCTAGAACTTGTTCAGCACCATGCCCATAAACAATTGAAATTGAATTATCATTGAGCTTTTTGCTCATGTCATAAACATGTTGCAAAAGAGGCTTGTTGGCAATTTTATGTAAGATTTTAGGTTTGGCTGATTTCATACGGGTACCCTGCCCGGCAGCCAAAATAATAGTTTTAATACTCATTTCAAATGAAGCCCTTTGGAATTGTATCTATAAATACGCTTGCTATAACAGGAAGTAGTTGATGTTATAGCCCATGCGTTAAAGTGTAGTACAAGGATGTTAAATATAAATGAATACAAGTCGATTTGTAAGCGATTACTGTCAAAATAAAAAGTTTGTTATGAATTCTAAGGACAAAAATCTTTATTGACTGCAAGCAGCGTAAAATTAGCTATCCACTTGATTCTACTGATGCCGATATAATATTCAAGCTTGTGTACAGATAATATTTGAAAAACAGCTTCAAGTTATTGAGAATAATCTTTTTAAAAAAATTGTTGACAAAAAAAACCCGATAATGAATTAACATTATCGAGCTTTCCATGAAAATTATAGTTTACGCGTATGAGAATGCCTCGTTTAGATAGCGTCAGTTTTTGTGACGGACCAAGCGCAAAAATGTCGCAATAGTAGGCCATTGGGAGGTTTTTCAACAACATCATTCGCAACAAATGACATGCTGAAAGGGATATTCTTAAATGTGAAAAGTTATAATCTAGCGTACTCTTTTTCTTAGCCTGTCCAGGGTTTTGAGTTGCATCATTGCTTCAAGCAGCTGCGCTTGAGCCTTAGCATAATCAATTTTTCCTGACTTATCCTGTAGAGCTTCTTCAGCTTTGGCTTTAGCTTCTAAAGCCGCCGCTTCATCAATATCCTTTGCCCGAATTGCGGTATCAGCCAATACAGTTACAAGATGAGGCTGGACTTCAAGAAGTCCCCCAGAAATATAAAATGGGTACTGCTCTTCCTCGCTTATTTTTACTCTAACTTCTCCAGGATTTAATCTGGTAATAAACGGTGAGTGGCGAGGAGCTATACCAACCTCACCCATTTCAGCAGGAGCAAAAACCATTTCTGCAGAGCCAGAATAAATCTCCCCTTCCGCACTGACAATATCAACTTTAATAGTCATGCTCATTCTACAACACCCACAATATTCATGCTACATTCCCTTAGCTTTCTCAATGGCTTCGTCGATAGTTCCTACCATGTAAAAAGCTTGCTCTGGTAAATCATCGTATTCCCCAGCAACAATGCCTTTAAAGCCAGCAATGGTATCTTTCAGAGAAACATATTTTCCGGGTGCTCCGGTAAATACTTCAGCGACAAAAAACGGTTGCGACAAGAATCGCTGAATTTTACGGGCTCGCGATACGGTCAGCTTATCTTCTTCAGATAATTCATCCATCCCCAAAATGGCAATAATGTCTCTTAATTCTTTATAGCGCTGTAAAGTCCCTTGTACTGATCGTGCAACATCATAGTGTTCTTCACCAATCACTAATGGATCTAACTGACGGCTACTGGAATCCAATGGATCAATAGCGGGATAAATACCTAATTCAGCTATCTGACGAGATAACACCACCGTTGCGTCCAAGTGTGCAAAAGTTGTCGCTGGAGACGGGTCAGTCAAATCATCTGCAGGTACATAAACCGCCTGAATCGAGGTAATTGAGCCTGTTTTTGTCGAGGTAATCCGTTCTTGAAGAACCCCCATTTCTTCTGCTAAGGTAGGCTGATAACCTACTGCTGATGGCATTCGACCTAAAAGAGCTGAAACTTCAGTCCCAGCTAGTGTATAACGATAAATATTATCAATAAACAGCAAAACATCCCGGCCTTCTTCTCGGAAAAATTCTGCCATTGTTAAGCCAGTCAAGGCAACACGTAATCTGTTTCCTGGCGGCTCATTCATTTGTCCATATACCAAGGAAACCTTATCAATAACTTTTGAATCAGTCATTTCATGATAAAAGTCATTCCCTTCACGAGTTCTTTCACCAACGCCTGCAAAAACCGAAAAACCACTATGTTCTATCGCAATATTACGAATCAGCTCCATCATATTTACGGTTTTCCCTACTCCGGCACCACCAAATAGACCGACCTTACCACCTTTAGCAAAGGGACAAACCAGATCGATAACCTTAATACCCGTCTCAAGTAATTCATTGGCAGGAGCTTGTTCTTTATAACTAGGCGCTTCGCGATGAATTCCCCATTTAGTTTTTTCACCAATAGGTCCTTTTTCATCAATTGGGTCACCCAAAACATTCATAATCCGTCCTAATGTTTCTTGACCAACTGGAACAGCAATTGCTTCACCAGTATTACTCACATCCAATCCACGACTTAAACCATCAGTTGATCCCATTGCAATAGTTCTGACAATTCCATCGCCTAATTGCTGCTGCACCTCCAAAACAAGATCGTTGTTTTTTACATTAAGCGCGTCATAAACTTTTGGCAAAGCTTCTCGTGGAAATTCAACATCCACCACGGCGCCAATTATTTGAACGATTTTCCCCAAACTCATTGTTCGTCCTCTTAAATAGTCTTATTTCTAAATTAATTATCGGTATTTCAACAATTATTGGTATATTTTTCTAGGCGTCAGAAAACCTGACTGTTTAAAAAAATTTAAAACCTTAATTATTGAAAAAATTTATACAGCAGCAGCACCTGCAACAATTTCTGAAATCTCTTGTGTGATCGCAGCTTGTCGCGCCTTGTTATAGACCAATTGCAGCTCATCAATGAGGTTCCCAGCATTATCTGAAGCACTTTTCATCGCAACCATTCTGGCAGCTTGTTCACAAGCATTATTTTCAACCAAACCCTGATATACGATTGACTCAATATATCTCACTAGCAAGTCGTCTAATACACCCTTTGCATCCGGTTCGTATATATAATCCCAAAGACCGCCTAATGGACTATCTTCATTTGTTTTTTCTTTATTCTTATCAGCCACAACCGGAACAAGTTTTACCATAGTTGGCTTCTGAGTCATGGTATTCACAAATTCGTTACTAACCACATATAATTCGTCAATAGAGCCATCATTAAAAGCATCCAACATAACTTTGATTACGCCAATAATATCTTCCAAATGGGGGGTATCTCCAATTTTTGTTGCTTGGGCAACCACATTGGCATTAATGCTGCTGAAAAACCCGACTCCTTTACCGCCAATGATACATAAATCAGCTTCAATTTCCGATTTATCCCATTGAGAAAGTTGCTTTAACACCATTCGAAACAAGTTAGAATTTAACCCCCCACATAAACCTCGATCAGAAGAAATCAAAATAAGACCAACTCTTTTAACTTCTCTTTCAATTAGGTAAGGATGTTGATACTCTGTTTTTGCATGAGCTAAATGTCTAATAATTTGGCCAATTTTCTTCGAATAAGGTCGGGTCGCTTCCATTTTATCCTTGGTTTTACGCATTTTACTTGCCGCAACCATCTCCATTGCGCTAGTAATCTTCTGAGTATTTTTAATACTCGATATTTGTGTGCGTATTTCTTTTCCAACAGCCATTAGATATTCCTTTTACCAGCTCTGCGTGTTAATAAAAGACTCAATTGCTTTCGTCAACTGATCTTTTATCTTGTCATTAAAATCACCAGTCTTATTAATTTCATCCATTAATTTTGCCTGTTCTGATTTCATATAACCTTGTAATGCATCTTCAAAGTCTCTTACTTTTTCAACTTCAACATCATCAAGAAAACCTTCATTTGCAGCAAATAATGAAACTGCCATTTGGGCAATTGACATTGGTGCATATTGGTTTTGCTTCATGAGTTCAGTAACCCGCTGACCACGTTCAATTTGTTTACGTGTACTTTCGTCCAGATCAGATGCAAATTGAGCAAAGGCTGCAAGCTCCCTATATTGAGCCAAATCGAGTCGAATACCACCACCTAGTTTTTTGATGATTTTAGTTTGTGCAGCACCACCTACCCGCGATACCGATAAACCCGCATTAACAGCAGGACGTATTCCTGCATTAAATAAATCAGTTTCTAGAAAAATCTGGCCATCTGTAATCGAAATTACGTTGGTTGGTACAAACGCTGATACATCACCACCTTGCGTTTCAATAATTGGTAATGCCGTCAAAGAACCAGTTTTACCTTTAACTTTTCCATTTGTAAGTTTTTCAACTTCATCAGCATTTATTCTAGCTGCTCTCTCCAACAACCGTGAATGCAGATAAAACACATCACCAGGATAAGCTTCTCGACCTGGCGGACGACGTAAGAGAAGTGATACTTGTCGATAAGCCCATGCCTGCTTTGTTAGGTCATCGTAGATAATTAAGGCGTCTTCCCCTTTATCTCTAAAATATTCTCCCATTGAACAGCCAGTATAAGGCGCAATAAATTGCATTGCAGCTGATTCAGAAGCCGAAGCTGAAACAACAATGGTATGCTCCATTGCTCCATGCTCTTCAAGTTTTCGTACGACATTGGCAACTGATGAACGCTTCTGGCCAATTGCAACGTAGATACATTTAATACCTGTACCTTTTTGGTTAATGATTGCATCTACAGCAATTGCAGTCTTACCGGTTTGTCTATCACCAATAATCAACTCACGCTGTCCACGACCAATTGGAATCATGGAATCAATTGATTTCAAACCTGTTTGAACTGGCTCATCAACTGATTGCCTGGCAATAACTCCAGGAGCAATTTTTTCTATTGGAGATTTATTTTTGGTCTTGATTGCGCCTTTGCCATCAATTGGGATACCCAAACCATCTACAACTCTGCCTAGTAATTCATCGCCCACAGGAACCTCTAAAATCCTTCCAGTGCATTTGACTGAATCACCTTCAGAAATATGGGTATAGGAGCCTAGTATCACCGCACCGACCGAATCTCTTTCAAGGTTTAATGCCATCCCAAAGGTATTTTCAGGAAACTCCAGCATTTCACCTTGCATTGCATTTGATAAACCGTGAATTCTCACAATACCGTCTGTCACGCTAACAACTGTTCCTTCGGTATGAGTCTCAACGGTTTGTTCAAAATCTTTAATCTTTTCTTTAATTAGATCACTTATTTCAGATGGATTTAATTGCATGTTATTTTCTCACTCTATTCTTTAGAGTCTTTTAGATAATTGTTGGAGTCGACCTTTAATTGAGCCATCGATTACAATATCGCCAGCTCGGGCCAGAAATCCACCGATCAATGTTTTGTCCACTTTCGCCTTCATATGAACCGTTTTATTTAAAGCTTTCTCCAAAGCTGCGCCAATGGTTTTTTCTTCTGCCTTGGTTAAGGTAAACGCACTTTTTAGCTCAACATCGACGTAACCTTCATCTTCAGATTTATATTGTTCATATAAATCTGCAATCTGGGGCGCCAAAAGTAAACGATTATTTTGTATTAGCAATCTGATGAAATTAATTATTTTTCCATCAAACTTTGCTTCAGCAATATCAAGAATCAACTGCTCAATACGTTGTTTTTTAATCTTTGGATTTTTAACAACACCAACCATTTCAGAATCCTGCATCAGTATTGATAAGAAAGCTAAATTCTCCGACCACTGATCTTTTGAATTTTCTTCTTTGGCTAGCTTAAAGACTGCTTGGGCATAAGGACGCGCGATGGTTGTCAAATCACTCATCAGGCTTTACCTAACTGCTTGGCTGTTTGTTCTAGAATTTGCTTATGCTTTGCCTTATCGATCTCAGCTTGCAAAATTTGTTCAGCTGCACTTAAGGCCAATTCCGAGACTTCCTTCTTTAAACCTTCTTGGGCTTGTTGCATTTCTTGCGCAATTTGTGCTTTAGCTGCCTCGATTAACCGATCACCTTCTTTTTTGGCCTCGCCTTTCGATGCTTCAACTATTTCATTAGCTCGCTTTTGCGCCAGATTAATAATTTCTGCAGACTGATCCTTAACCTCTTTAAGAACTTTTTTTGCCTTTTTTTCGGCCAACAGCATATCTTCCTGACCTTTTTCGGCTGCGGCCAATCCATCTGCAATTTTTTTCTTACGGGCCTCCAGTGCTTCCATGATTGGTGGCCAAACGTACTTCATGGTGAACCACACAAGAAGTGCAAACGTGATCATTTGACCAATCAAAGTTGCATTGATGCTCATGATACTTTCCTCAAGTTGCTGTTAATATATTTTTTTAACCTGCAACGTTCTGCAAGGCAGAAAGAAACGGGTTGGCAAAAGTAAAAAATAGTGCCATACCCACACCGATCATGGTTACCGCATCAAGTAAACCGGCAATAATGAAAAATTTAACCTGCAACATGGGAACTAATTCAGGCTGACGAGCGGCTCCTTCAATAAATTTTCCGCCCAGCAAACCAAAACCAATGGCGGTACCTACACCTCCCATACCTAAAATCAAACCTACTGCAATAGCAGTCAGGCCTTGTATATCAGCAACTAATGATGCAATTTCCATAGTATCTCCTAAATATTTTTATCAATTCAAAGGGTAAAAAAATTAATGATCTTCATGGGCAAGACTGAGATAAACAATAGTCAAAATCATGAAAATAAAAGCTTGCAAGGTAATAACCAATATGTGAAAAATTGCCCAAGGCAAACCTAGCAGCGGTTGAATTAAAGGGGGTAACAAGGCAATCAAGATGAATAATAATTCACCCGCATAAAGATTACCGAACAAACGAAGAGCCAATGATACGGGTCTTGCGAACTCTTCAACTACCCTTAACATTAAGTTAAATGGAAACAACCACGGCCCAAAAGGATGAGTCAATATTTCCTTTATAAAACCGAAAAACCCTTTGACCTTAATGCTGTAAAAATAAGTTAATAATATAACTGTAATAGCCAAGGCAAATGTTGCATTCAAATCTGTGCTTGGAACAACCCGGAGATATTCCATCCCCATTAAACTCGCAATCAGGGGTAACAAATCCACTGGTATCAAATCCATCAGATTCCAGAGGAAAACCCAGCAGAAAATTGTCAATGAAAGCGGAGCAATCAACTCATTTCTACCGTGAAAACTATCTTTAACTTGAGTATCAACAAATTCCACTAACGTTTCCGCTACATTCTGTGCAAATCCTGGAACACCATCAGTCACTGTATTTGCCACTGATTTAAAAAACCAGGCAATCAGTCCACCCAAGACAGCAGAAAAAAACAGAGTGTCTAGATGCAGTGTCCAAAAACCCTCGCCTACCGACAAAGGCGTTAAGTGATGAACAATATAACCTTGCGCGCCACCTTCAGCTGACATATTTTCTCTCTAAACTAAATAATTAATAATTTCGCCACAAAATCAAAGCAAACCAGTGTACCGACAAAACTGTTACATAGCCCAACATTAATGTCAATAAATGTACTCCCGGGATCTGAAAGAAAATGCTAAACAACAGTATTGTTAAAATAATTTTTGATATTTCAGCAACATAAAAATATCGAAGCATTTCCTGTGGTGGTTTGTCACTTGCCATTTGCACCCAATATGCAAATACAATGTTCGCTAATAAAGCAATTAATCCACCCAAGCCTGGCGACAACGCATCCTTCCAGCCTCCCGCAACAAAAAACCCGGCAACGGCTAAGAACAAAACCAGAACTTGTAATATTAAAATTTTGTTGACAGTAGAAACATCCGCCCTACCTGCCATAGTAAACCCCACTCAATAGCCGGAGAATTATAACGGGCACTTCCTATTAAATCAAGGTGGATTCTGCGTCCTTATCTCCCCAACCTGTTCATCACCCCATCTAATTCTTCCAGGCTTGAATAACTGATAATCAAACTTCCCTTGCCATTTTGCTGATGATTAAGCGTTACCTTTGCGCCAATTTTTTCAGACAGCTCATTTTGCAATCGCAGAATATCCGGATCTATGCTTTTTTTCTCTACAATTACTTTATCTGTTAATAAGCTTTTTACCAACTTTTCTGTTGCCCTAACAGTCAAGCCCTGGCTTACTATTTGCCTTGCTGCAGTAACTTGTTTTTTTTCGTCAAGACCCAACAAAGCTCTAGCATGGCCCATTTCCATCTCTCCTTTGGCAAGCATTTCCTTCACTTCTGAATGTAAATCCAGCAGGCGTAAAAGATTGGTAACAGTGGTTCTAGATTTGCCCACTGCATCGGCAATTTGCTGATGGGTCATTTCAAACTCATCTAGCAACCTTCGTAACGCTTCAGATTCTTCCAAGGGGTTTAAATCTTCACGTTGAATATTCTCGATCAATGCAATCGCCATTACAGAACGGTCATCAATATCTTTGACAACCACAGGAACTTCTTGAAGCCCGGCAAGCTGAGAGGCTCGCCAACGTCGCTCTCCTGCTATAATTTCGTGCATTTCGGCATTTATCTTTCGCACCACAATAGGCTGAATAATACCCTGTGCTTTTATTGAATCTGCCAATTCCTGTAGCTTTTCTGGATCAATATCTTTCCTGGGCTGAAACTTTCCCCGTTGAAGATGCTCTACTGGTAATGTTTCAACACCCTTATCCGAAACGGTATCCTGCCTGACATCACCTAACAACGCGTCAAGCCCACGTCCCAAACCTTTTTTCTTTAACGCCATGGCTTTATTTACCTTCTTCTTTTCTAATCATTTCACCAGCCAAAGCAATATAAGCAATTGCACCTCTTGAAGATTTGTCATAGGCCAAAACTGGAAGCCCATGACTAGGCGCTTCAGCTAAGCGTATATTCCTGGGCACACAGGTTCTAAAAACTTTATCCGAAAAATATTCGAGCAGCTGATCCGAAACATCCTTTGTTAATCTGCTTCGGGTATCAAACATGGTTCGCAAAATACCTTCGAGATGTAATTTTGGATTCACTGTTTCCTGAATATTACGTAAAGTATCCATCAGTGCTGACAAACCCTCTAATGCGTAATATTCACATTGCATTGGAATCAAAACACTATCAGCCGCAACCATAGCATTCAAGGTCAACATATTCAGCGAAGGAGGACAATCGATTAGGATATAATCGAATTGGGCTTTTACTCCCAGTAAAGCATCGGCAAGCCTTCTTTCCCGATGTTCTGCAGTCATCAACTGAACTTCTGCTGCAGTCAAATCGGCATTACCAGGAATAATTGAAAATTCAACATTTTCAGGTTGCACCATAATATCCGAAGCAGGCGCTTCATTCAGCAACAAATCACAGCTTGATAATTCAATCTCGTTTTTATCAATACCACACCCCATAGCGGCATTTCCTTGTGGATCCAGATCAACCAATAAAATCTGTCTCTTCGCCGCTGCCAGTGCAGCCGCCAAATTGACACTAGTGGTTGTTTTACCAACCCCGCCTTTTTGATTGGTTACTGCAATCACTTTAGCCATAAACCTCACCTTTTTCTATTCGCACTAAACAACGCTCTGCATCTATTCCAGGCACATGAAGTGGAATAATTTCCCCAGCCGCTGGAATCTGTTTAAGTTCGTTGCCTGGCCTTTGCCCCTTCATTGCCAACAACAGACTATTGTCACGTAACAAATGTTTGGTTTTGTCCAGCAGTACCTGCAAGCCGGAGAAGGCACGACTAACAATGGTATTAAATCCTTCTGCATCTTGATATTCTTCAGCTCTGGACTGGCAAACATGAACATTTTTCAAACCCAATTCCAAAACAACTTGCTGGACAAACCGGGTTTTCTTAGCATTACTATCCAGTAGAACAAATTCCATCTCTGGCTTGTATATTGCCAATGGAATCCCTGGCAAACCAGCGCCTGTTCCAACATCGAGAACCCTACTTTCACGCAGGTAAGGCAACACAGCCAAACTATCTAGAATATGCAAGACTGCCATATCTTCTTTATTCCGAATAGCGGTCAGATTATAGGTCTTATTCCATTTCTCGATAAGTGCAAGAAAAGCCAAAAGTCCATTGATTTTATCAAGTGCAATAGATAAACCCAGCTCATTTAAGCCTGACTCTAGCAAGCCATAACATTTATCCATTAAGCTGACTTCTTTTTTAAATAAACCAGCAACAGGGAAATTGCAGCCGGTGTAATTCCAGGAATTCTGGATGCCTGTCCCAAGGTCTCTGGCTGCTGTCTTTTTAGTTTTTCACTAACCTCATTTGAAAGGCCGGACACTTTCCCATAATCAATTCGCTCAGGCAAACGTAAATCGTCATAACGTTTCGCCCGTTCAATTTCACTTTGCTGTCTTTCTATATATCCGGAATACTTGGCCTGTATTTGAACCTGCTCTGAAACCTGCGTATCAACTTCGGAAAAGTTTGTTAAAGACAATAAATTATCAATATCCACCTCAGGTCGCCGCAACAAATCCATTAAGGTTGTTTCTCTCAACAAAGGCTTGTCCCAAATTGCTGCAAATTGCTCTGCCTGCTCTGAACCTATTCTGATCCATTGATTAGCAAGTTCGGATTGCAAATTAACAATAGCTGCTCTTTTTTCTTCGAACTGCCGCCACCGAACATCATTAACCAATTTTAGCTGGCGTCCAGTTTCTGTTAATCGTAAATCAGCATTATCCTCACGCAGAATTAACCGATATTCTGCTCTGCTGGTAAACATACGATATGGCTCTTGGGTACCACGGGTAATCAGGTCATCAATCATGACACCAATATAAGCCTCGTTCCTCGCCGGAGTCCAGCATTCCAGCTCCTGGGCTTGTCTAGCGGCATTTAATCCAGCAATCAACCCTTGAGCGGCCGCTTCTTCATAACCCGTGGTGCCATTAATCTGTCCGGCAAAAAACAAGCCCTGCATATGCTTCGTTTCCAGAGAGGCTTTTAAACCGCGCGGATCAAAAAAATCATACTCGATAGCATATCCTGGACGAACTATTTCCGCTTTTTCAAACCCGACCATAGATCGCACAAAAGCATACTGCACATCAAATGGCAGACTGGTTGAAATCCCATTTGGATAGATCTCATGTGTATCTAAACCTTCAGGCTCAACAAAAATCTGATGCGAATCACGATCAGCAAAACGTACAATCTTATCTTCTATAGAGGGACAATAACGTGGCCCTACACCTTCGATAACCCCTGAATACATTGGTGAACGATCAAGACCTGAGCGTATAATCTCATGCGTTTTTGTATTGGTTCGAGTAATATGGCAGGGAATCTGCTGCGGATGCTGACTCCTATCACCGATAAACGAAAAAACCGGCACGGGAGAATCGCCTAATTGTTTCTCCAGCTTTGAAAAATCAATTGTACGCCCGTCAATTCTTGGCGGTGTCCCGGTTTTCAATCGATCCACCTGAAAAGGTAATTCCCTCAATCTTTCCGCCAAAGCAATTGAAGCGGGATCTCCTGCTCTGCCGCCAGTAAAATTTTCCAAACCTATGTGTATTTGTCCCGCCAAGAAAGTGCCGGCTGTCAACACTACACACTGGGCGGAAAACTGTAATCCCATTTGGGTTTTTACACCAGTTACCGTCTCACCTGACACTACCAAATCAGAAACAGTTTGCTGAAATATTGAGAGATTTTCTTGATTTTCCAGCGCTGACCTGATTACCTGTTTATATAAACTTCTGTCAGCCTGGGCACGAGTAGCACGAACTGCCGGCCCTTTACTGGCATTTAGCGTACGAAATTGAATTCCTGCCTGGTCAATTGCCTGAGCCATGATACCACCCAGAGCATCTATTTCTTTTACTAGATGCCCTTTGCCAATACCGCCTATCGCAGGATTACAGCTCATTTGTCCCAAGGTATCAATATTTTGGGTTAATAGTAAGGTTTTTGCTCCAGTACGGGCCGCAGCTAATGCCGCTTCTGTCCCGGCATGGCCGCCGCCAATAACAATAACTTCAAAATTTTTTCGGAATTTCACTGGTGCAAATTTGTCCTAATTGTCATATTATGCTCGTTTCAATAGATCATGGAGATTTAAAAATCAAACAGTCTATTCAAAATGCATATTATAAGTTAATCTATTTCAAAAAGGAGAATGTCCATGAAAAAACGAAAAAAAACCAATAAAAAAACTGAAATACCGAACCGTAATCTGGTTGCAAAACATGCCAGTAATTTTAATAAAACTCAAGTTTTTACCGACAAAACTAAATACAACCGTAAAGCCAAACATAAAAACCGGGAGCCCTTCCCCATATCATTTTTTGATAATATGGGGAAGGGCTTCTGGCTTTTCATGAATGGAAACCTCATGGGTCAAAGGCGTGTTCAAACCAATATTTTCCTGCAAGGATAAATCGTAGGCCGCCCGATTTATCGCACATTGTGCACTGATGAGCCGATAAACATTTTTTAACGAATAAACCATGCGCCAGGTAATTGCATGATCGCCTGCTTCTTGTAATTTTATTGCAGGAGGTTTTTCATTATTAATCGCCGCCTCCATTTCACAGGCTGCCTCCCAAACAGTTTGCAGGAATTTTTCAATCGTTTCACTAGTGTGACCATAGCCTATTTTAAAATCGGCAAATTGACGCAGCCCAGACCCTGGGCCTTTGGTTAAAACATCAATTCTGGAATTTCGTAATTTAGAGTTCGGTACAATGACACGGTGCCCACGCCGGAGATCTCGAAAGACTGCCTGAATTAATGTAATTCGCAGCGTTACCCCAAGTAACCCCAGCTCATCCACCTTGACAACACTCCCTGGCTCGACATCACCATTATATAATAACATCAATCCGTTGATGTGATCCGGCGCCCAAACGTCTTTGGTCGAATAGATCAACAACAAAATTCCGCCAAGCACACTGGTTGCTTGCAGCCAATCAGTAATCCCCCAGATATTGATGATCACCAATACTGATATAATAAATGCTAATATAATTCCTAACAGTCCAAAAATTTCTGACTGGTAAGTTTCATATCGAACCGTCTCACCTTCTATTTCCTTGTTTCGACCAAATTTATGCAATAAAAAAATCTGAAAAAAATACACCAAAACAAAAGCAAACAGAACAGTTAATCCTGTCAAAGAAATCTGTCGAATATATTTGGTTTCGAATATTGCTATCATCTGCATTATCAGCAACAGCACATTGACTGCCCGCAAAGTCCATAATCTTGCTTCTTTATTTGCATCACTCGTCGGCTTGTTAAATCCATAGACAATCCAGCGAGAAAATATCAGCAGCAACAAGTTAATGCCAAATATGGCTATATCAAACGTGGATAATTGATCATATAAATCCTGGAAATTCACGATTCTTTCTCAGCGCAGCGAATACACTTATCTGAATAGGGTAATGCTTTCAGTCGCTCTTCCTTAATTGGCTCACCGCAAATACTACATTCTCCATACAGGCCTTGTTCAATCCGTTCTAAAGCTTGTTTAATCTGATCAATTTCTATTCTGGCAGCATTCCCCAAATGATCGAGAACTTCATAATTTTCCATTTCAATCGCTTGTTCGGCAAAATCTTTTTCTGGAGGTTCTTTAGTGTGCTTAACATCATCAGTGATTTTTCCTAAACGCTCATTTAATTCATCAAGCATTCCCAATAAATCTTCTCGAACTTCACCATAATCTTTCACAATAATACCTCTGGTCTAATTTGATTTTTTCTTAGCTTCGCAACCATTCTGCTGTCCATATTATTGAAGCTTCCACATTCATTGTCCATTTTAGCTTCTATACTTATTGAATAATCATAAATTATTGCTGAATGTCCAAAAAAATATCATTATGCACAGCGCTATAGAAAAACTTCTTGAAACTGCAGACCAAATAATTCTGGGAAAAAAACAACAATTACGACTTGCCTTATGTTGTTTATTTGCCAGGGGGCACTTGCTTATTGAAGATGTTCCTGGCGTGGGAAAAACCACATTAGCACATACTCTGGCCAAACTCCTGGGGCTACAATATCAAAGAATTCAGTTTACCAGTGACATATTGCCTGCTGATATTATTGGAAGCTCAATTTTTGATGCGGAAAATCACCAATTCGTTTTCCATCCTGGGCCAATCTTCAAGCAAATGATCCTGGCCGATGAAATTAATCGCGCCACCCCTAAAGCTCAAAGTGCACTTTTGGAGG
>CAZGYJ010000048.1:0-18578 GCA_964530345.1 uncultured Methylomonas sp. | reverse complement strand
ACGCAGAAGACGGATAAAAAGACAAGCCAGTTGTCCAAGTTATTTCATGCTCGTTACTAAGTAGGTAACCATAATTTTTTTTAACAATTTTACGCAGAATATTTTGTGATATTCAAAATGCAACTTAGGATGCATAGTTTAGCTATATAACCAAGAAGATTGCAAAATAAACCCGCAAAAGTTAAAAATTTTATGGACACCTACATAAGTAGTCAGGTTGCTGAATTAGTCTGCCTGCCGTCTAAGAAAAGCTGGAATATCCAAATAATCCAGGTCTCCCGTCTCTTTTGATGGTGCGCCGAATCGAGTTTCACGGGCTTCAGTCGCTTTTTGCTGCCGCATGACAGTAGGAGCATCCAGATTTGCATAATTTGGTTCGCCGCTATTGACTTTTTGCACCAGTTTTACTGGAGTCTTGGCTTTAGCCGTTACCATTCCCATTCCGGTTGCAACAACAGTCACCTTGATTTCATCCCCCAAAGTTGGATCCAACGCTGTTCCGATTTTGATGATTGCATCTTCAGCA
Organism: uncultured Methylomonas sp.; assembly: GCA_964530345.1. Taxonomy (GTDB): domain Bacteria; phylum Pseudomonadota; class Gammaproteobacteria; order Methylococcales; family Methylomonadaceae; genus JALSJK01. The sequence continues at coordinate 18,052 of CAZGYJ010000048.1, read as the reverse complement.
GCAAACTGGTGGACAATAGTGCCGACCTCGTCAAATTCAGCGATGCCCATATCGGCCGCGGTAATATTAACCAGAATTCCTCTGGCGCCCTGTAAATTAATATCTTCCAGTAATGGACAAGCGATGGCTTTTTCTGCTGCTTCTCGAGCACGGTTTTCGCCTTCGGCTGAACCTGTTCCCATAATTGCTGCTCCCATACTTGCCATAACGGTTCTAACGTCTGCAAAATCGACATTAATCATGCCTGGATGAGTAATCAGTTCAGTAATGCCTTGAACCGCATCCAGCAGCACATCATTGGCGGCATTAAATGCTGAAACCAGAGAGATATTGTTGCCCAAGACTGGTAATAATTTTTGGTTAGGAATAGTGATCAGTGAATCGACATATTTTTCCAATTCGGCAATGCCCATTTCAGCGACAGCCATTTTTTTAACGCCTTCAAAATCGAAAGGTTTGGTTACTACCGCAACCGTTAAAATACCCATGTCTTTAGCTATTTCAGCAATAACGGGAATAGCACCGGTTCCGGTTCCACCACCCATGCCAGCCGTTAAAAACACCATATCTGCGCCTTCAATGACTTCCTTGATGCGTGATTTATTTTCTTCAGCCGCTTTTTTGCCAATTTCAGGGTCAGTCCCTGCTCCCAAACCTTTGGTTAATTCAACACCCAGTTGTACCACAGTGTCGATATCCAGTTTTCTTAATGCTTGAGCATCGGTATTGGCGCAAACAAAAGAAACGCCATCTATTTCGCTGCCAAGCATATGATTAACTGCGTTTCCGCCGCCGCCGCCAACACCGATAACTTTGATAATCGCATTATCATTACCAGAATCCATCAATTCATATTTCATTTTCATATCCTCTTTTTGATTCAAAATTAACTAACTTTACTAAATGTGACTAATTAAGTTGCTTGAGCTGCAACCTAAAAACTGTTTAAAAATTCCCATGAAACCAATTCATAATTCTTTCCCAAATCCCCATCTTTCTGTCCAAAATTCCCCCACTTCCAATCATTTGATGCTCTTTTCCGTAGAGCAACAATCCTACTCCCGTTGCATAAATCGGGTTCTGTACCACATCAGTTAATCCAGAAACATGTTGTGGTAAACCCAGCCGAACCGGCATATGAAATATTTCCTCAGCCAAATCAACCAGCCCATAAACTTTGGAACTACCGCCTGTCAATACAATACCGGCAGCAATCAGTTCTTCGAAACCACTGCGTCTTATCTCTGCTTGTACCAGCAGCATTAACTCCTCATATCTCGGCTCGATTATTTCAGCCAGATTTTGTTTCGAAATTTTTCTTGGCGGACGATCGCCAATGCTGGGAACTTCGATTGAGTCTTCAACATTCGCCAACTGTGTTAATGCGCAGGCGTGTTCACGTTTGATTTGTTCAGCATTTTGAGTCGGGGTCCGCAGTGCTACCGCAATATCATTGGTTACCTGATCTCCAGCAATAGGAATAACCGCTGTATGTTGTATCGCGCCATCAGAAAATACCGCAATATCAGTGGTTCCGCCGCCGATATCGATCAGGCAAACGCCCAGTTCTTTTTCGTCATCTGTTAAAACTGCGGTGCAGGAGGCAAGTTGCTCAAGGACAATATCATCGACTTCCAGATCGCAACGTCTGATACATTTGATGATATTTTGTGCCGCGCTGATGCTACTGGTGACCATATGCACTTTAGCTTCAAGACGAATGCCGGCCATTCCGATTGGCTCTTTGATGCCATCTTGACGGTCAATAATAAATTCCTGTGGCAAAATATGCAGGATCTTTTGGTCAGTGCCTATTGCAACAGCTTTGGCTGAATCAATAACCCGGTCAATATCATATTGGGTGACTTCTTTATCTTTAATAGCAACGACACCGTGAGAATTTAAACTGCGAATATGGCTTCCTGCAATACCTGCATAGACCGAGTGGATATTACATCCGGCCATAAGTTCTGCTTCCTCCACGGCCCGGTTTATTGACAACACAGTTGATTCCAAATTTACGACAACACCTTTTTTTAATCCCCGCGAAGGCGTTGAGCCAATGCCAATGACTTCCAGTTCCCCAGTTTCAGTGAGCTCAGCAACGATGGCGGCAACTTTTGAAGTACCTATGTCCAACCCTACTATCAAATTACGATCAGTTTTTTTTGCCATGTTTATGCTCTTTAAGTTTTTTTCTTATTTTGTTGTTTTGCAATTTCGTCTTTCCAATGCAATTCCACTCCTGGTTTCCAGGTGACTGCAAATCCATTGGGATAACGCAAATCTACTTTGCTGATTGTTTCCAGTCCGTCTTTTTGGCTATTAGCTAATATCGGTAGAGATTTCATCAGACGTTGAAATTTTTGCAACGGATCAATTCTGCCAAGTTGTAATTCAATGCCATTGGCAAGCAATAGTTTCCATGACCGACGGTTGTTGACAATAAATTTGCGTAGTTCAAGGGACTGATCCTGCAATACCAATTGCAATCCTTGCATAATGTTGAACAGCCTTTTTTCTAAACCTGCTGGGCCAAAGAGTTGTGGAAGAAACGCCAGTGTTTCGATATTTTTAGGTTTGAACAATTCCCCTCGGTTATTGAGAACGCCATCGTTACCCCATTTCGCTGCAGGTTGCTGTTCGCTGAGTTTGATATCAATCGTATCCGGCCATACCCGTTTAACTTCGACATCATCAATCCAAGCCATATTTTTAGCTGTTTTCTGAATGGCATTTATATCTGCGGCAAATAACCCAGTATTAACTAAAGGTAATAAATGCTGTTTTAAGTTGTTTTTGTCTAAATATTGGAAATTACCTTCAATCCGGACATAGCGAATAGGCATTAATTTGACACTCAAGGATTTAAGCGCAAGACTAGCTCCCCACAATCCAAGTGTCACAAAACTAATAAAAAAGACAGTTTTTGGAAAGGTCATGTCCATTCAGCCTTATTAAATGATGTTTCCAAAATGCGCCATACCAATTCATCAAAATCAATTCCATTCGCTTTGGCAGCCATTGGTACCAGGCTGTGATCAGTCATTCCCGGTACCGTGTTGATTTCGATTAACTGGGCTTGTTCTTGATCATCAATAAACAAATCAACTCGGCTCCAGCCTTTAACTCCAATGAGTTGTGCTGCCTGAAGGGCTAGCTCCTGGATTTTTTGTTCCTGTTGATTATTTAATCCACAAGGGCAGTGATACGAAGTGGTACTAGCATTATATTTAGCTTCGTAATCATAAAATGCATGAGGAGTTTCAAGGCGAATAACAGGCAATGCCTGGTCGTTTAATATTGCCACGGTATATTCTTTTCCGGAAACCCAGGATTCAGCATAAACATCGCATTGATAGTTTGAGGCTGTTTCCCAGGCAGTTAATAACTCTGAAATATTATTGGCTTTGCTCATGCCAATGCTGGAGCCTTCCAATGAGGGTTTAACGATCACTGGGAATGGTAATTGATCAGCGCAGCTTGAAACATCTTGTTCAGAAGTCAGTAGCATCCACGAAGGGGTAGGCAAGTTGGCGCCTTGCCAACAAAGCTTGGTTCTTAATTTGTCCATGCTTAATGCGGAGGCCATCACGCCACTTCCGGTGTACGGTATTTTTAGCGATTCAAGAACACCTTGCAGGATACCGTCTTCACCGCCTCGGCCATGAATGATGTTAAATACCCGGTCAAAATCCTGTTCCAGGATTGGCAGGATCATGTCTTCTTTAATATCTACAGCAATGGCATTAACCCCTTTGCGGAGTAGTCCAGCTAAAACCTGCTGACCGCTGTTGATGGATATTTCCCTTTCGGCAGCCACTCCTCCCATGAGTACGCCTACTTTGCCAAATTTTTCAGGATCGTTAATCAAGCGAGGTGTCATTGTGGTAATCCTTGTCCAACGATGCATACTTCAGTTTGTAAGAACACGCTCTGTTGTTGCTTGACTTCACTTTGTACATAGTGAATTAAGGCCTCAATATCGCTTGCTTTGGCGGAACCAGTATTAATAATAAAATTTGCATGTTTTTTTGAAACCTGAGCGCCGCCTATGCTATACCCTTTTAAATCACAAGCTTCAATTAATCGGGCAGCATAATCATAATCAGGATTTTTGAAAACCGAGCCACAACTAGGTTGATTGGTTGGCTGAGATTGATTGCGTTTGGCGAGAAGCACCTTGATTTTTTCCTGGCTGGCACCGGTGTCGCCAGATTTCAATTGTAACTTTGCGGCAATGAACCATTCATTTGAATGGCCAATAACTGAGCGATATTGAATATCAAAATCATCAGCAGTGCGTTTTGTAATGCTCCCGTCACTGGAAATCATTTCAACATTGCTGACAAGATCCCAGGTTGCTCCGCCAAAAGCACCTGCATTCATTTTCAGAGCACCGCCAAGGGTTCCAGGAATACCGGCCAGAAATTCGGCGCCAGTTAAGCCTTGCTCTCCGCAAAAACGGGCAACATGGGCGCATGGCACGCCCGCTTCAGCATAAATAGTACTGTCTTCAGTACGATACATATGCTTAAGACGTCCCCGGGTATTGACAACAACGCCTGGAATACCGCCATCACGAACCAAAAGGTTACTACCCAGACCCATCCAGAAAATGGGAGTAAAGGTAGGCAATGAGCTTAAAAACAGTTGTATATCATGCTTGTCTTCGGGCAAAAACAGCTGCTCAGCCGGTCCTCCGACACGCCAACTGGTATATTTGGCGAGAGGTGCATTTTTTAACAATTGTCCTTTAATGTTCATTGTTTTAAATAAGCTTTCAGCACAAGCGTTCACGGTTTTAATAATGGTTCAAGTTGTTGTGGTAATTTTGTAGCAATTTTTCCAACATCTCCGGCACCCATTGTCAGTACCACATCATCAGGTTTAATGATGCCTGCCAAAATTTGAGGCAAATCGTCCTGATCCTTAACAAAAACCGGATCAACCTGACCGCGCATCCGTATCGTACCGGCCAGGGTTTTGCTGTCAGCGCCGGTAATAGGCGTTTCTCCAGCAGTATAAATATCCAGTAAAATCAATACATCAACGTTGGACAATACCTGAACAAAGTCTTCAAATAAATCATGAGTTCTAGAATACCGATGTGGCTGAAAGACCAGTACCGAGCGTCTGTCAGGCCATGCCTGGCGTAATGCTTCCATCGTTGCGGCAATTTCTCTGGGATGATGACCATAGTCGTCAACCAGTGTGATCTTGCCGTCTGGCAATGAGATATCACCATTAATCTGAAATCTTCTGCCAACGCCGTGAAACACTGACAGACTGTTTACGATAGCCTCATCAGGCACTTCAAGATAAGTGGCAATTGTTATGGCAGCCAAGGCATTCAGCATGTTATGCCAGCCTGGCATATTCAAAGAAATATGTATGTTCTTGTGCGCGCCCCAACGAACAACATCAAATTTGGTTAACATCCCTTGTTGTTCGATGTTGATAGCGCGTACATCCGCGTTTTCATCAACTCCATAGGTTTTAACTGGCTTTGATAATTCTGGTAGCACTTCCTTAACACCTGAGTCATCAAGACACATCACCGCCAGCCCATAAAATGGTAGATGATGTAAAAACTCAATAAAGGTTTGTTTCAGCCGATCAAAACTTCCGCCATAGGTTGACATGTGATCTTCATCAATATTGGTAACAACGGCAATCATCGGCTGCAAATGTAAAAAAGAAGCATCGCTTTCATCTGCTTCTGCAACCAGATAATGTCCAGTCCCCAGTTTGGCATTGGTTCCCGCACTATTTAATCGACCTCCGATAACAAAAGTTGGATCTAAACCAGCTTCAGCTAATATACTGGCGGCGAGACTGGTCGTCGTGGTTTTTCCATGTGTACCCGCAACTGCAATTCCAAATCGAAAACGCATTAATTCAGCCAACATTTCAGCTCTCGGAATAACAGGGATTCTTTTTTGATAAGCCCGCTCGACTTCAATATTGTTACGATCAACGGCACTTGATGTAACAACAACATCCGCATCATCAACATTTTCTGCGTGATGACCGATAAAAATATTAACTCCATTTTTAGCCAATTGTTGAGTAACAATGGTATCTTTCATATCTGACCCAGATACCCTGTAGCCCAAATTTGCAAGCACTTCAGCAATACCGCTCATGCCAGTACCGCCAACACCTACAAAATGGATGTTTTTAATTGCTCCCAAAGCCTCTTTAGCAACTGTATTAACTGCTTGGCTCATTTTTTTGCCTCATTGATACAAATTTGAGCAACCTTTTCCGACGCATCCAGACGTGCGCATTGTCGAGCTGCATGAGACATTTGCTCTAATTTACTTCTAACATTATTAATAGTTTCGGCTAATAAATCGGCTGTTAATTGCTGTTGTGGTATGAGTACCCCAGCGCCTGCATCAGCCAGATACCTTGCGTTTACAGTCTGGTGATCATCAATTGCATAGGGGTAGGGGATCAGGATTGAGGGCAGGCCGGTGGCAGCAATTTCGCTGATCGTCATAGCGCCGGCACGACAGATAATTAAATCAGCCCAATGGTAAACGGCAGCCATATTGTCAATGTATGACACAACTTCGGCATTAACCCGGTTTGCAGCATAATCTCCTTTAACCTGCTGAAAATCTTTCTCTCCTGTTTGATGCTTGATCCTGATTTCCTTAACAGAAGCAATAGCCGATGGTACTATCATATTTAAAATATGTGCCCCCAGACTACCGCCTACAACCAGGATATGCAGAGATTTATTGTTCCGAAACTGTTTGTTTTTAGCTGCTTCAGAAAAAAACTTCCTTAAAGGATTTCCTGTGCAAACAGCATTGGTTGGTTTTTTAAAACTGCCCGGGAATGCTTCCAAAACCACATTGGCAATGCCCGATAACAATCGATTGGTCGTTCCAGGAATGCGGTTTTGCTCATGGATAATTAAAGGTATCCCCATTATTTTGGCCATTAACCCGCCGGGACCGGCGACAAATCCACCCATGCCCAATACCACATCTGGTTGTCTTTTCTGTAAAGCAGTTTTAGCTTGTTTGCAAGCGAGGAGCAGCATAAAAGGGGCTTTTAACAAAGCCAGCCGACTTTTTCCTCGTAGCCCAGATACAGTTAGCCAGTCGATTTCAATACCCTGCTCCGGAATGACTCGGCTTTCCAGACCTTTTTGGGTTCCCAGCCAGCTGACTTGCCAACCTTTATCCTGTAGGTTTTGCGCAACTGCCAGGGCAGGATAAACATGCCCACCTGTACCGCCTGCCATAATCATGATTGTGTTACCCATTCCGGTTTTCTCTTTGGTGTATTGGCGTAAAGATCAGATACTTCACTGTTGATTCTGAGTAATAAAGCAATTGCCGCACACATGATAATCATGCTGCCGCCACCATAACTCATAAGCGGTAAGGTGAGACCTTTTGTCGGTAACATACCCATGTTGACGCCGATGTTGACAAAAGCCTGAAACCCAAACCAGATGCCCAAGCCGTAGGCAACATAAGCATGAAAATCCTGATCTGCCATTTCTGCTTTTATAGCAATTGCAAAAGCTCGCCAGACTAATAAGGAGTAAAGGCAAATAACTGTGACAACCCCCAATAAACCAAGTTCTTCACTTAAAACAGAAAACAGAAAATCAGTATGAGCCTCTGGCAAATAAAATAATTTTTGTAGGCCCGAGCCTAATCCTACGCCCAGCCATTCCCCACGTCCAAAGGCAATCAGAGCCTGGGTTAACTGGAAACCTGAATTTAACGGATCAGCCCAAGGGTCAATGAAACTCACAACTCTTAACATTCTGTACGGCTCGAAATAAACCAGTAAGGCTGCAAGAATCACTAACGTGACCAATAAAATAACAAATTGCCATATTTTCGCGCCGCTGATAAACATCATACCTAATGCGATGGTTAAGATGACTACAGCAGAACCGAAATCAGGCTCTTTAAGCAACAAAAAACAACAAAATGCAAATAACATTAATGGTTTAACCATTCCGTTGGAGTCGGTGCGAACCGACTCTTTATACTTTGTGACATAACCTGCCATGTAAATCACAGAAGTAAATTTGACGATTTCAGAAACCTGTATCCTTAATCCTCCAAGCGATAACCACCGTACGCTGCCATTAACTTTTACGCCCAGACCCGGAATCAAAACCAGAACTAACAGAGACAATCCAGCAAGAAATAACCAAGGGTAAATTTTTTGCCAAAAAGACACATTAATCATCAAAATAATGATACCAATAATGAATCCTAAGCTAATATGAATGAGTTGTCTGATAGGGTAATACCAAACGTGCCCAGAGGTTTTGATACCCAAATGCATAGTTGCTGAAGTCATAATGATATAGCCAATGATCAGCAAACCAGAAAATGCAAATATCAGCAAGGTGTCGCTTTTGATGCAATCAAAAATAGTCAGCTTAGGATTGTGATTATTCATGCAGCTAACTCCTTAACAGCTTTACTGAATAATTTGCCGCGTTCCTGGTAATTTTTGAATTGATCCAGGCTAGCACAGGCTGGAGATAACAACACACAGTCACCATTACCAGCTAAAGTTGCTGCTAACTTAACAGCATCCTTCATGGATTTTGCTGTTTTTGTCGGTATACCATTAGTAATAACTTGTTGTATTAATGGCGCATCTTTACCCATTAACACCACTGCTTTTACTTTTTCCTGCAGAACGGGTACAAGCTCACGCATATCTGCATTTTTGGCATCTCCTCCGGCAATCAGCACAACCTTACGATTCATGCCTTTCAATGCCGCAACACAAGCTCCAACATTGGTTGCTTTCGAGTCATTAATCCAAGTAATTCCGTTTATTTCTGCAACCGCTTGCATCCGGTGCTCCAGGCATTTGAATTTTTTAAGCGCAGTCAACATAGCCGCTTCTGATAAACCGATAGCTTTTCCTAAGGCCCATGCCGCCAAGGCATTGGCAATATTATGTGACCCAACAAGCGGCAAATCCTTGATATCCATAAAGCATTGACCGTTTTCTGCAAGACACTCTTTGTCTTGTTTGGAACTCAAATAAAAATCGGCGCCATTTTCAAGACCAAAAGTCATGACTTCCCGGTCCGGTTCAATCATGCCAATGACAAAAGGGTCATCAGCATTCAGTATCATGACTCCTTCACCATTAAAAATTTTTTGTTTCGCTTCCGCATATTCATTGATATCTGAATAACGATCCAGATGGTCTTCAGAAATATTTAAAACCGTTGCCGCTGCAGGTTGTAGATAATCGGTTCTTTCCAACTGGAAGCTGGATAATTCCAGGACATAAAGATCAATCTCTGACTCGATTAAATCCAGTGCTGGTGTTCCATAGTTACCACCTATTGCGACATGTTTGTTATCAGCTTCAGCCATTTTTGCGACCATACTGGTAACAGTGCTTTTGCCATTAGAACCGGTAATAGCAACCACTGGTGCAGATACTGAAACAGAGAACAAATCAATATCACCAAGCAATTGAATGTTATTCGACAGTGCATTTTGAATTGCAGGTTCTTTAAGTGAGATGCCAGGACTAACAACAAGATGTGTTGCTGTGGCAAATACTGCCTCGTCAAATCCACCTGTAAATACTGCTGCATCAGGCATTTCAGCTAATAATTGCTGATTCATTGGCGGGCTTTTTCGACTGTCGACCAATGCGAACTTAAAACCAAGTTTATGCAAATAGCGGGCAACAGAAAGTCCTGTGTGGCCCAAGCCGACAATTAATATCTTGCTTGATTCAGGCGATAACCCGAATGTTGCCAATAATTTTTTGTAGACTGATGTTTTATCCATAACTTATCTGAGTTTCAATGTTGCTAAACCAATCAAAACCAAAATGACTGTAATAATCCAAAACCTGACAATAACTCTTGGTTCGGGCCATCCTTTTAATTCAAAATGATGATGAATGGGCGCCATTCTGAATACCCGTTTACCCGTTAATTTAAAAGAAATAACCTGAACAATAACCGAAGCTGTTTCCATGACGAAAACCCCTCCCATAATTAACAACACCAGCTCCTGCCTGACTAAAACAGCTAAAACACCTAACGCTGCACCAAGCGCCAGCGCACCAACATCACCCATGAATACCATTGCAGGATATGTGTTGAACCACAAAAAACCTAACCCGGCGCCAGTCAATGTGGCGCTAAAAACGAATAATTCACCGGATTTAGGTAGAAAAGGAATTGCCAGGTATTCAGAAAAATTTACATTGCCGGACAAGTAAGCGAAAATTCCCAGCGCTGCTACTACCATGACTGTAGGCATAATAGCCAGACCATCCAGACCGTCTGTTAAATTGACAGCGTTGCTAAATCCGACAATCATCAGGGAAGTTATCACCACATAAAACCAACCTAAATCAATTTTGACTTCTTTGAAAAAAGGCACAATATATTGAGTTTCTGCCGGTACCGTTGCTGTTTGGTATAAAAATATCGCAGCAGCAATTGCTATTACCCACTGCCAGAAAAATTTCGCTTTTGCTGATAAACCGTCACTATTGCCCAGTTTGATTTTCTTGTAATCATCGACAAAACCAATAACACCGAATCCCATGGTGACTAATAACACTGTCCAGATATAACGATTGCTTAAATCCGCCCAGAGCAGGGTACTAAAAGCAATGGCAACCAAAATTAATGTTCCTCCCATTGTTGGCGTGCCTGCCTTGTCCAAATGACTTTCAGGCCCACAGTCGCGAACATTTTGGCCAATGTTGTTGTTGCTCAAGCGACGAATCATTGCAGGGCCAATAATAAATGAAAAGATTAAGGCAGTTAAAGCACCGAGAATGGCCCGAAATGTTAAATACTGGAAAACCCGAAAGCCACTATCCAGGGTCATTAAATAATCAACTAGATATAACAACATGATTATGCCGCCTCCCTTGCGAGTAGAGCTTCTGTAACCTTTTCCATTTCCTGGGTTCTCGAGCCTTTAATGAGTAATGTTTCGTTGCCGGTGATTTCACTTAACAAGGTTTGAATCAGTTCATTTTGTGTTGAAAAAAAAGAAGCTCCTTTGCCGAAGGTAGAGGCAGTACTTTCAGCATCGGAGCCGACTGCTAACAATCGCACTACATTTCCTGATTTAATGAGCTGACCTAAATCCGCATGGATTTTTTTACTATCTGGACCTAATTCACCAAAAGCCCCGAGAATAACCCAGGATTCCCCCGGACAATTTTGCAATACTTCCAGGGCTGCCTCCAAAGATGATGGGTTTGCATTATAAGTATCATTGATAATAATATTTCCTTTCTCACTTACCAGAGGCTCCAGTCTTCCGGTTACTGGCTTCATGGCGCCAAGCCCTTGTTGAATTTGTTCCAAGGAAATTCTCAATGACAGACAAGCTGAAATAGCTGCCAATGCATTCAATACATTATGTTTGCCGGCCAAATGCAAAGAAACCGGAATTTCACGTTTGTTTGTTATTAAGTTGAATGTGGTCACAAATTGGTTTTGCTCAATTTTGCTGGTTATTTCTGTGGCCGTGATGTTTGCTGTTTCAGAAAAGCCAAAAGTAATAACCTCCCGCTTACCAGCCACTTCTAGCCAGAATGGGAAAAATGGATCATCGATATTCAGTACTGCAGTTCCGTTCTGCGGTAAGCACTGGATTATTTCAGATTTTGCTTGGGCAACACCTTCAGTGCTTCCGAAGCCTTCGAGATGTGCTGAACCGACATTAGTGATGATGGAAATATCCGGCCTGACAAACTGTCCAGTATATGCAATTTCTCCTGGATGATTAGCCCCCATTTCAATAACAGCAAAATCATGATGATTTTCAAGGCGCATCAGAGTCAAAGGGACTCCAATGTCGTTATTAAAATTACCTTGTGTGGATAATACCTGGGCATTGACTGACAATATTGCTGCCACCATTTCCTTAACCGTGGTTTTGCCATTACTTCCGGTAATTGCACATACAGGTAAAGCTATTTTGTTGCGAATTGCTCCTGCTATCTTTGCCAGTGCCAAACGAGTATCTGGAACAATAATTTTCGGTAACGGTGTATCTACATTTTGTTCAAGCAAAACTGCAACTGCACCTGATTTTTCAGCTTGGTCAACAAAGTCATGGCCATCATATTTATCGCCTATGATGGCAAGATATAAGTTTCCAGCTTGTAAGGTACGTGTATCAATACTGATCTTGTTAATGCTTACATCAGCACCCGTTAATTCGCCTGCAACAATGTCATTGATTTGATGTAATGTCATCAGCATGACAAAACCTTTTTTGTTTTAATCGCTTCAATTGCAATATCCCTGTCATTGAATGGATGCTTGATGCCATTTATTTCCTGATAATTCTCATGTCCTTTGCCGGCGATAAGTACGATATCATTGTCATTTGCAGCATTGATGGTTTGATAAATTGCGGATTTGCGTTCATTAATCACTGTCACTTTATGTTGACATCCTTCCAAAATATCATTAATGATGATTTCAGATTGTTCAAACCGCGGGTTGTCATCAGTTAAAATAACTTCATCTGCCCATTTTGTTGCAATTGCCCCCATCAATGATCTTTTTCCTTTGTCTCGATTTCCACCACATCCAAATACGACAGATAGTTTGTGTTCACAATGCGGTTTGAGGCTTTTTAAAGTTCGCTCCAAAGCGTCAGGGGTATGTGCATAGTCAATAAAAACCTGTAAAGACTCGTTAATATCCGTTAAGCGCTCCATTCTTCCATTTACTGCAAAAGTCGAATTCGATATTAATTTGACTATATCAGCCAAATCCTGCCCTAATGCCAATAAAGTACAAGTGACAGCTAGAATATTTTCAAGGTTAAATTCTCCAACCAACGTGGTGCTGAAAGGGAAAGGGCTGCCTTGCCAGTGAAATTGACCTTCGATACCTTTTAATGTGTAACGAATCTGACTGGCTGTAAGAGTTTTTATGTTCCCCCGTGAATTATTGTACCGACTAAAACCAAATATCTGGGCATTCTCAGGCGATGCGGCAATAATCTCATCAGCATAAGAAATGTCCAAATTAACCACGACGAAAGATATTCTACGCTCTGCTAATAATTTTAATTTTGCCTGGGCGTAAGCTTCCATTGAGCCATGATAGTCAAGATGATCGCGTGAAATGTTGGTGAAAATTACGCCATTAAACTCAACTCCATCAACACGCCCTTGCTCGAGTCCATGAGATGAAACCTCCATGACAACATTATTTTTATTCTGATCAACAAAATGCCTCAAGATTTTTTGTATCGTAATGACATCGGGCGTTGTGTTTTCAGTGGTTTGCAAACAGTTTATTTCACCCCATCCCAAAGTACCGATAACACCACAATCCGGTAACAATTGAGCTAAAAGTTGGCTGCAGGTAGTTTTTCCATTAGTGCCGGTAATACCGATAATCGACAGTTTTTTTGAAGGACAATCATAAAACCTTGCCGCTATTGCCCCCAATTTGCGTGACAAACCATCAATTGCAATGAAAATAGGATCGGTTATTTTGGTATTGGATGTTAGTTCGGAAGGGTCATATAAAATAACTGCCGCGCCATTCTTGATTGCTTGCTCGGCAAAAAAAATACCATGCTGATGAGTACCCGAAATAGCAATAAAAGCGTAACCAGTAGCAACTTTTCTGCTGTCTAGTGTCAAACCTTTAATGTCTGTATCACTGATTGATTTTTCTGTCAGACCCGAAAGTAGCTTTGATAGCATCATGATGCGTTCCTTGCCAATAGTAATGGCATGGTGGACTCATCATCCGGTGCAATATTCAATAACCTCAATGCACCGCCCATTACTTTTGAAAATACCGGGCCTGCAACCAGTCCACCGTAATAGCGTTCACCAGAAGGTTCATCAATCATTACAACTGCAACCAAACGTGGATTACTGGCAGGGGCCAATCCTGCAAAAATTGCCTGATAGCTATCGCTGGAATAACCACCGGCAACTGATTTTTTTACTGTGCCAGTTTTGCCGGCAACTCGATAACCATCAATCCTCGCCAAATATGCCGTACCATCTTTTTTTACGACTTGTTCCAGCATAAGTCTGACTTTAGCTGCCGTTTTAGCAGTCAATACGCGTCGGGCATCTTGATCTTCTTCTCTTCTGATTAGCGAGACTGAATGAAGAACGCCGTCATCAGCGAAAGCAGTATAGGCCCTTGCCAATTGCAATACCGATGTAGAAAGACTGTAGCCAAATGATAATGTTGCTTTCTCAAAATCACTCCAGGTATGGTAATCAAGTAAAAAGCCATTGGTTTCGCCCGGAAATCCAATACCCGGCAACTCACCGAATCCCAAATTATGATAAGTACGCCAGAAATAATCGGAGGGCATTGCCAGAGCAATTTTGCTGGCCGCAACATTACTGGATTTTTTTAATACCGTTGTTAAATCCAAATCACCATAGTTGTGAATATCACGGACAAGTCTTCGGCCCACTCTGAAAAAACCATGCGTCTCAATGATGGCATTTGGGCGGATGAAACCACCATCTAAAGCCGCAGCAACAACAAAAGGCTTGACTGTCGAACCAGGTTCAAATTTGTCGGTAAAAACCCGATTGCGTATGAATTTTAAACTTTTTTTGCCGTTAGGGTTAAAGGAAGGATAATTGGCGGCGGCCAATATGTCACCATTTCTGGCATCCAGCATTACCAAAGAACCAGATTGGGCCTGATGTTCTTTGACTGCGGATTTTAATTCCCGGTAGGCAAGGTACTGCAGTCTTTGATCTATTGTCAGATGAAGATCCTGACCAGGAACGGGAGCTGCAATACTTTCAATATTTTCAATAATACGTCTTTTGCCATCACGAATAACACGCTTACTTCCCGGATGACCTTTTAATACGTCTTCGTACATCAATTCCAATCCTTCCTGGCCTTTATCCTCATGGTCAGTAAACCCTAAAATATGAGCGCTGACCTCACCTGTTGGATAAAATCTTTTAAACTCCGGCTCAAAATAAATACCGGGCAAATGCAAGGCTTTTACCTGACTCACTAAAGCAGGGCTTACTCTGTGCTTTAAGTAAACAAATTTTCGACCTGATTCCTGGGAAAAAGATTTCGCTATGGATGCAGTTGATTTTTTCAGTATTTTTGCAAGCTTCGAGAAAGTTGCAAGGTTTAATTCAAAACACCCTTGAGGTATGTTTTTTGGCCTTGTCTCAGCATATTCTTTGCAAATTTGTGGATTAACCCAGATTGAATGCACGGGGGTGCTGATGGCAAGTGGCTTATTATTTCTGTCTAAAATTTCCCCACGATAGGCTGGAACTGTTACCTTGCTGATGTGTCTGGTATCGCCCTTTTTTTGTAGAAATTGCTTGTTAATAACTTGCAAATCAATGGCGCGTCCAATTAGCATCGCCATCGCACCCATCATAAACGCAAACAATAATCGCCTTCTCCAGGAAAAATCTGGCTGTGGATTATCTGATTTCACATGATGAGTAAAAAAATACATATTTCGTTATGGCTTAATAAAGACTATATTTTTTTGTTTCGGAATGACCATGGATAATTTATTTCGGGCTATTATTTCAACCCGATTATGTTCAGCCAAGGTGGTTTGCTCTAATTGCAATCGACCCCAGTCAACCTCGTATTTGTCCAGTTGTTTTTCAATATTTTGAATAGCAATAAACACCTGCCTTGAGCGATATTTGCAATATATAACTGATAGTGCAGATACCACCAAAACCACTAGGCTGAATGCTAATACTGCTTTTTCTTTCATATTTAGCGTTTTTCCGCAACCCGCAAAATAGCGCTACGCGATCTAATATTGCTTGCAACCTCCAGTTGTGAAGCACGAAATGCTTTGCCAATTCTTTTTAATCGGCCTTTGTCAATATCGACTTCTTTAATGGGAAGTTTTCCAATATTCTGTTTTGGTCTGCTTTCATTTCTGATGAATCGTTTCACAATTCGATCTTCCAATGAATGAAAGGAAATAACCACCAATCTACCACCAGGCTTTAGCACTGTTACAGCATCTTGCAATACAGTGGTTAATTCATCCAATTCGTGATTTATCGCTATCCTGATGGCCTGAAAACTCCGCGTCGCAGGATGTTTGTGTTTTTCCCTGAAAGGCACCGAATTTTCAATAAGCATCGCTAATTGGCGTGTAGTTGTTATTGGTTGCTCTTTTCGTTGTTCAACGATGGCCTTTGCTATTCGTCGAGCAAATCGCTCTTCCCCAAATTCAAACAATATTTTAATCAAATCTTGTTCAGCCACGTCATCCAACCATTGCGCAGCCGAAATTCCGGTGCTTTTATCCATTCTCATATCAAGTGGCCCATCGTGTAAAAAACTAAACCCTCGCTGGGCATCATCAAGCTGTGGCGAAGAAACGCCAAGATCTATCAAGATACCATCTATATGTTCAATCCAATTAAGTTGTTCAGCCACACTTAGTAATTGTGAAAACGGGCTATGTTCCAAAATAAAACGATGGTCATTCAGCAATGATTTTGCTTCAGTTGACTCTATTGCTTGTCTATCCCGATCCAAAGCCAATAATTTTCCGCCTGTGCCCAGCGATTCTAAAATGGCACTGCTATGACCACCCCGGCCAAAAGTACAATCAACATAAACACCTTCTCTATTTATAAGTAATTGCTGAATGGTCTCTTCCAGCATTACTGGCAGATGTTTCATGCACATGACAATTAGAATGGTATGCGCTTGAGTTCGCTTGTATCTCCATCCAGAGGATTGCCGCTAAGCATTTCCTTCTGTCGTTGATTCCAGGCTTCTTCATTCCAGATCTCAAATTTTTTCAGCTGCCCTGACAAAATGATTTTTTTTTCTAAATTAACTAGACTTCTCAGCGTATCTGGCAACAACAACCTGCCCTGGCCATCCATTTCGCATTCATTGGCATTACCGATGATAAATCTTCTTACTGATTCATTGGCTTTGTTGCCTGATGACAAGTTATCAATGAAAGCCTCCAACTTTTCCCATTCGTGAAGTGGATACAGCCATAAACAACCCGGCAATCCTGTATGCTTTTCATCAAGCGCCAATGTAACAATCATTTGGCCATCGCATGATTCCTTTAGTTCTGGACGATAGCGGGTTGGAATTGCGATCCGCCCTTTTGCATCCAGATTGATTTTGCTGGTGCCGCGTAACAAAATTTACTCCGAAAACAACAAAAAACCAAAAAACGACATTTTTCACCCTTTTATACCACTTGATTGCACTATAGGGCTGAAATGGTAGTTAGTCAAGAGTAAAATGGCTTAAATTTTTTCTTTTCTGACAATAACTTAGAGATAATTTTATAGGCAAAAAAAAACTTAACTTATTTCAAAAAGTTAGTTAGTTTTGTTGAAGCTAGATATAGCTGAGGCAATTAATAAATTGTCAAGGAAAAAATGTTTTTTTAAGAAAAAATCAAAATAACCAGGCAATAAATGCGCAAAAATGACTAACAATTGACCAGAGGAGACTTATTCCCCGCCAGAAATATAGAATTTATATAATAAAAACAACAGACTATACAATAATCTAACGCAGGGGGGGTAAAAAAATAGTATAAATATTAGACAGCTAAGGAATAGTTAGATTTCCCGGAGTGATACCGAAAAAAGAAAAATTGCAGAGCAGCAAGATGAAATAGAGCCAACCTGTAAGCCGGGTTCTGTCGAGAACAGCCATTCATCTAGGCAACAAGTCACCCTGTTGCTCAAGCGATCTACCCAGGAACCGCACGGGCCATGCGTATGTTCCTCTATTTGATCTTGCTCCGGATGGGGTTTACCCTGCCACTTCTGTTACCAGAAGTGCGGTGCGCTCTTACCACACCATTTCACCCTTACCAAAATCCAGCAACAAAGTTACTGGATTTTGGCGGTATTTTTTCTGCGGCACTTTCCGTAGGCTCACGCCTCCCAGGTATTACCTGGCATCCTGCCCAATGGAGCCCGGACTTTCCTCTGCCTAAATAATAAGCAGCGACTGTTCGGTTGACTCTAAGGATTAATTATATCTTTTTTACCTCTG
>CAZGYJ010000047.1:0-18804 GCA_964530345.1 uncultured Methylomonas sp. | reverse complement strand
GTTAAGAACAGGCAAGGAATAAGTTAGGCAACTGGCACCGTATTTTTATTCATATTCAAGGCGTAGAAATAAGCCCATAGCCAGTTTTGTAACTATTTTTTACAACGCAGAAGACGGATAAAAAGACAAGCCATTATTCAAGTTATTTCATGCTCGTTCCGTAGTAGATAGCTCCGGCAAGCTTAGGAAAAAAACTGTTTGGAAGCTTTGCTGTTGCGAAAAACTAATGGTGCTTCTTTAGCTTGGTTTGTTGTTTTTTTTGCGGCTTGAATCGCTTCTTCAATGACGTGGTGATCGGGTGATTTACTGCAAACTGGATCCGCATTGTACATATCACCGGTTAACAAATATGCTTGACACCGGCAGCCGCCAAAATCTTTGTGCTTTTCATCACAACTGCGGCAAGGTTCTTTCATCCAGTCATCGCCCCTGAAAAAATTAAAGGCTTTGGATTCGTTCCAGATTTCTTCAATACTGAAATCATTGACATTGGGGCAATCAAGTCCAGGCAGCTCTCTTGCGGAATGACATGGCAAGGCAACGCCGTCCGGAGCAATGGTGAGAAAAGTCGTTCCCCAACCATTCATACAGGCTTTGGGGCGGTCTTCATAAAAATCAGGAATAACGTAATAGATTTTCATGTTACCAGCAACTTTTTCTTTAAAAGCCTGGGCGATTTGCTCTGCTTTTAAAAACTGTTCTTTTGTGGGGAGCAATAAGTCGCGGTTTAAATGCGCCCAGCCATAATATTGGGTGTTAGCCAGTTCCAGATAATCAGCGCCCAGTTCTTCCGCCATTTCCAGGATTTGTTGCATTTGGTGAATGTTTTCCCGGTGAATGACCACGCACAACACCATTGGATAACCATTTTTTTTGACCAGGTGGGCAACTTCTTTTTTGTGTTGGAAGGATTTAGTGCCAGCCAGATGATCGTTCAGCTCTTGGCTGCTCGCTTGGATGCTGACCTGAATGTGGTCTAGACCAGCGGTTTTAAGTTGAATGATTTTTTCTTCATCCAGTCCATAGCCTGAAGTAATCAAATTGGAATAATATCCAAGTTCCCGGGCATGCTTGACCAGTTCAGGGAGATCTTGCCGGGTTAATGGTTCGCCGCCAGAAAATCCGAGTTGTACTGCGCCCATTTTCCGAGCCTGGTTGAGTACTCGTTTCCAGTCGTCAGTGCTGAGTTCCGAGGGATATTTGGCATAGTCTAGTGGGTTTGAGCAATATGGGCATTGCAGAGGGCAGGCATAGGTTAACTCAGCCAACAGCCAGCGAGGGGGGGTAATATTAAGGTTGTTGGATCCAGCCATTTTGTAATGCTATCTGTAAAAAACCGACAATATCATCTTTAAGGCCGCTGGTTGCAAATTTTTTTTCCAGTTCCGAGACGATTTGCTCCACATTTCTGCTGCCATCACATTGCTTAAGGATTTCAGCGGAGCTTTGATTTAACTCTACCATGCCTTCCGGGTACAGAATAACATCTTTTTGTTGTGCTTCTTCCCATTGCAGGCGATGCATAGGGGAGAAGCTGATTGGTAAATCGGGGTCAAGTGCCATTTGATGTGTCAATTATTAATATTGTAATAAGGCGGCATATTGTGAATATAAGCCATATACATGGCATCTGCCATCGACCAAAGAACATCCAGCTTGAATTTCAGAATTGACAACATTTTTTCTTGCTGTTCGCGAGTTTTGTACCAATCCAGGGTGATTTGCAAACCATGTTCGACATCTCGGCGAGCTTCCGACAGTCGTTTACGAAAATAAGTGTAACCTTCTTGTTCAACCCAGGGATACAATTCTGGCCAGTTTTCTAATCTTTGTTGATGAATTTTTGGTGCAAAAAGTTCCGTTAATGAAGAGCTTGCCGCTTCATGCCAATCTGACCTGCGAGCAAAATTGACATACGCATCTACCGCAAATTTAACGCCTGGTAAAACATGTTCCAAAGAGGTGATTTCTTCTCGGTTCAATCCCACCGCCATTCCCAGTTGAATCCAGGCTTCGATACCGCCAGGATCTCCGGGATGACCATCGTGATCCAGAATACGTTGTATCCAGGTGGCGCGGGTTTCACGATCCGGGCAGTTGGCCAAGATATTGGCATCTTTGATCGGGATCATGATTTGGTAATAAAACCGATTTGCCACCCAGCCTTGAAGCTGTTTTTTATCGAGTTCACCCTTGTTCATCATGGTGTGATAAGGGTGATGGATATGGTAATACTTTTCCATGCCCCGCAAACGGGCTTCAAATTCGTCTCTGGTCCAGGGTTGATCTATCGAACTCATGCTAATACACCTTAGTTATAGAATAATTTCCATGCCGTCATAACTGACTTCAATACCGGCCGCATCAAGTATTTTACGCTGCTCGGAATCTTCGTCCAAAATTGGATTGGTGTTATTGATATGGATCAATATTTTGCGGGTATTTTTCACTTTATTTAAAACTTCAATCATGCCGCCTTCACCGGATTGTGGCAGATGACCGATTTCTCTGGCTCTTTTGGGACTGATATTCTGGCTGGGCATTTCATCGTCAGTCCAGAAAGTACCATCCACCATGACGCAATCAGCTTCCTGCATGGCAGCAAAAACATGCGGTTCAATTTCGCCCAGACCTGGAGAGTAGTATATTTTTTTGCCGGTCGAAATCTGTTCAATGATAACGCCGACGTTGTCACCCTCGTGCGGATCATGGCGATGCGGTGAGTAAGGCGGCGCTTTACTTTTTAATGCATGCGTGTAAAAGCGTAAATCCTCAATGCCAGGGATGGTAAAATTGCTGCCATCACAAGGAATGGGATGATGATTAACCGTACAATAATCTTCCAGCATTTTAAAAACCGGAAAGCCGGTACTTAAATCCTGTTTGACCATGTCGGTGCAATAAACATCTAATGGTTTGCCTTCGCGCAGCATTAATAGGCCGGTGGTATGGTCAATTTGGCTATCAATTAACATGATTGCCTTGATTCCTGTATCGCGGACGCCTTCCTTGGGTTGAATTTCGGGGAAAGCGTGCAATTGGGCAAGAATATCGGGTGAAGTATTGAATAACAACCAGTTTCTATCGTCAGTGCTCACCGCAATGGATGATTGAGTGCGAGGTGTTGCTTTGATCGTTTTATGCCGTACGCCGTGACAGTTTCGGCAATTGCAATTCCATTGTGGAAAGCCGCCACCAGCGCCGGAGCCAAGAACTCTAATTTTCATGGTAATCGGGGGAGTTAATAAATGTGCTGAATCATACTATGTGATCTTGCGTGAAGCAAAATATCAGGCAAAAAAAAGGGGTTCTTTCGAACCCCTTTTTTCTAAACTTGCCGTTATTAACGGTTGTAGATGTACATTGTGACTTCAAAGCCAAAACGTAAATCAGTATAGCTTGGTGTTTCCCATTTCATTGTAAAACCTCCAGAGTTTTTTTAACAAGTTATTATGCTAGCTTGATCAAGTAAGCTGACTCAAAGTATACGATGATAAATTTGGTTACGCAACTTTATAGCCCAATGATTACAGGTTTTGTCATATTTTTTATAAAAATTAGAGTTTATAAACTTTTTTTGGAATAAAATTTGTTGACTGGCATAATAGTAGAACTATATTTGTATTAACAAGACTTTATTTGGGGAAGCAACCATGATTGGTGAAGTAATAGAAATTTTTATTGTCATGTGGATCGTTGCACTGTTGGCATTTTTCCCGTTAGGCTATTTTATATATGTCTACTTAATAAAATCAGGAAATCCTTTTGGAGATATTGAACCACATGGCGACAGTCCGTCAGTAGTAGCTGATTTGGTCGATACAGTGATTGGAATTGTGGGGGTAATTTTTGGAATTAAAGTTGGTGAAGGTAGAATTTTAAAGAAATAGAATTGTGTTCAGGTGATTTGGCATGGAAGTTAAGGTACGAGCACGGAATAAGTTTGGCAACTGGCGCAGAATTTTTATTCGTATTCAAAGCGTAGAAATAGGCGCATAGCCAGCTATGTAACTATTTTTACAACGCAAAAGAGGGATAAAAGGACAAGCCAGTTGTTAAAGTTATTTCATGCTCATTCCTATAGTTAGCTATAGTAAAAACATTTGTTATTTGCAAGTCGGGCAGCTCGGATTTTTTTTCAATCGCATTGTCTGCCATTCCATGGTCAGCCCATCAAGTAATAGGAGTTTGCCTGTTAGCGTTTCGCCAATTTTCAGGACAATTTTCAGAGCTTCAAGCGCTTGAATGCTACCGATTATTCCAGTGATGGGGGCTATTACTCCATTGGTAGCACAATTTTGCATTTCTTCACCATTATCAGAATATAGGCAGTTATAACAGGGACTGTTATTTGTTCCAGGTGTAAAAACTGACACTTGACCTTCAAATCGAATAGCGGCCCCTGAAACCAACGGTGTTTTTTGATTTACGCATGCCCGGTTGATTTCGAAGCGGGTACTGAAATTATCGCTGCAATCCAGAACTACATCGGCCAAAGCAACTTCGTTTTCTAGCAATTTTCCTGTCAGGCGCTGGTTTTTTGCATTAACAATCACATCGGGATTTATTTTTTTTAATGTCTCAAGGGTTGAAATTACTTTTTCTGTCCCTACATCGTTTGTGTAATGCGCAATTTGTCGTTGTATGTTGGATAGATCAACCTTGTCATCATCGTAGATTGTGATTTGCCCAACACCTGAGGCTGTCAGATAGATTGCAGCGGGGCAGCCAAGGCCGCCGGCGCCAACGATTAGAATTTTTGCTTGGAGCAGTTTTTCCTGGCCAGAAATATCGACCTGGGGAAGCATGATCTGGCGGCTGTAGCGGAGTAATTGTTGGTCATTCATGATGATTTTGTAACATAAAATTGACAGGAAATAATGCCAAAATACTTGACAGACTGCAAAAGCATATTATTATTAGCACTCATAGGCAGTGAGTGCTAATAATTTTTTTTAACTATCTTTTTATTTGTTAGGAGAACATTGATGAAAATACGTCCGTTACACGACCGAGTCATCGTTAAACGTGTCGAAGAAGAAACTACCACTCCAGGTGGTATTGTGTTACCTGGTTCAGCCGCTGAAAAACCAAGCGAAGGTGAGGTTTTGGCGGTAGGCACAGGCAAGGTGCTTGATAACGGTGATGTCCGCGCATTGGAAGTAAAAGTTGGCGACCGAGTACTATTCGGAAAATATTCCGGTACTGAAGTCAAGATTGATGGCGAAGAAGTCATCGTTATGCGTGAAGAAGACATCATGGGAATCTTGGGCTAAGCCTACGATTGTTTCTAACTTTTTTATAGAATTCAGGAAAGAAAATGGCAGCAAAAGACGTAAAATTTGGTGGAGACGCACGCGTATTAATGGCAGCGGGCGTTAATATTTTAGCAAATGCAGTAAAAGTAACTTTGGGCCCGAAAGGCCGGAATGCAGTTCTGGAAAAAAGCTTCGGTGCGCCAACCATCACTAAAGATGGCGTGTCAGTGGCTAAAGAAATCGAATTAAAAGACAAATTCGAAAATATGGGCGCACAGATGGTAAAAGAAGTCGCTTCTCAAACATCTGACGTTGCCGGTGACGGAACAACTACAGCGACGGTTTTGGCACAATCAATTGTCAACGAAGGTTTGAAATCAGTTGCTGCGGGGATGAATCCAATGGATCTGAAGCGCGGTATTGATAAAGCAGTGACTGAAGCGGTAAAAGCAATTGAAGCTGCCGCAACTCCTTGTGCAGATAACAATGCTATCGCCCAGGTTGGTACCATTTCAGCCAATTCCGATAAATCAGTCGGTACTATCATTGCTGAAGCGATGGAAAAAGTCGGTAAAGAAGGTGTTATCACTGTTGAAGAAGGTTCAGGTCTGGAAAATGAGCTGGAAGTAGTCGAAGGCATGCAATTTGACCGTGGCTATTTGTCACCATACTTCATTAACAACCAGGACAGTATGAGCGTTGAACTGGAAAGCCCGTACATTTTATTGTTCGACAAAAAAATCTCTAATATCCGTGATTTGTTACCCATCCTGGAAGGCGTTGCGAAATCAAGCCGTCCATTGTTGATTATTGCCGAGGATGTTGAAGGTGAAGCTTTAGCAACATTGGTTGTCAATAACATGCGCGGTATCGTAAAAGTAGCGGCAGTGAAAGCGCCTGGTTTTGGCGATCGTCGTAAGGCCATGTTAGAAGATATTGCTATTTTGACAGGCGGTACTGTAATTTCTGAAGAAGTTGGTTTGTCATTAGAAAAAGCTGAGCTGGATCAATTAGGTACAGCGAAAAAGGTTCAAATCACCAAAGAAAATACCACTATCATTGATGGTGCTGGTTCTGAAGAGCAGATCAAAGGCCGAGTTAATCAAATCCGTGCACAAATTGATGAAGCGACTTCAGACTACGATAAAGAGAAGCTGCAAGAGCGTTTGGCTAAATTGGCTGGCGGTGTTGCCGTCATTAAAGTTGGCGCTGCAACCGAAGTAGAAATGAAAGAGAAAAAAGCACGTGTTGAAGATGCCCTGCATTCAACTCGCGCTGCGGTTGAAGAAGGTGTGGTTGCCGGTGGGGGTACTGCCTTGATTCGCGCTCTTGAAAGCTTGAAAGATCTTGAAGGCGAGAACGACGACCAAACAGTGGGTATCAAAATACTGCGCCGAGCGATGGAAGAGCCTTTGCGTCAAATCGTAACCAATGCTGGTGGCGAAGCCTCTGTAGTATTGAACGAAGTGGCTAATGCTTCTGGTAACTACGGTTACAATGCTGCAACGAGTGAATATGGCGATATGATAGAAATGGGTATTTTAGATCCTGCTAAAGTCACCCGTTCTGCATTACAAAATGCTGCTTCAGTTGCCGGCTTGATGATCACTACTGAAGTGATGGTAGCTGATGAGCCTGCTGATGAAAAAGCTGCTCCTGCAATGCCTGATATGGGCGGCATGGGTGGAATGGGCGGCATGGGCGGTATGATGTAATTGCTCCCATAAAGCACTTTTGCTTTAAATACAACCCTGGCTATTTCACGATAGTCAGGGTTTTTTTATGTATCAACACTTTTCCGGACACACAATCACCTAGATTTGTAACGATTTTTATATTCCTCGGGCGACACATAACCATTCGCCGAATGGATTTGTTCGCGGTTATAAAAAACTTCGATGTATTCAAATATTTCTCTTTTTGCCACTGAAGTGGCTACACTAAACCGGACAAGATAATTGTCGCCGACCGGTCAGTGTAATTGTTGTTTAATAATTACCTTTCGGTGAAATTCTGGGGACACATTATTTATTTTTTATGTTGTGCTAGTGATTAAATATTGTGTCCCCAGAATTTCAGGAAACAAATTTGAGGTCAGGGTCGAATGGCACTTAACTAACAGTTTATATTATATAAAACAGTAACTTATATATCAAATATTTTATATTTTTAGGGGGAAACGTAGATAAGCCATGTGGAATAGTAAAATATGGCTGGTAAAACTAGTTGAGTTTTATCTGAGTGCGCCTTGCGAGTTTCGTAACCGATTGTTGTTAAGAGGAATATACTGTTTACGGTCAAAAATACCTCACTACATTCATAATAATTGATTTATATTCAGTATGTTACAGAATGTTAAAAGGGCATTTTTCAGCGTAGACAGTATAGTGCTTAAGTAAGTACCATTCATTCCTGACTCAATTTATTCCAAGTCTAAAAAAACACCTGCCCACGGAACTGAAGGATATTAGGATTTTCATTTATGGCATTACGGTTAGGATGCGCATCAACAAAAGTGTAATTTAACATGAACCGGAGGTTGTAATTCGCATACCAGTTTAATGCAACAGTATAGTTATCCTGCCTCCCTCCATGAATATCATGATCATCCAGATCTATGGTACTGTAACGAACTCCAAGCTCCCATGCACCATATTTATGCAAGGGATCGACAGGCAGAAATTCCCCTTTCTTTACGCTGTAAGGTCGTGATTCTCCGGTAATAAAATAGCTACAGTAAACATAGCCTCCATCGAAACTTAGGACACTCAAACCGTTACGACTCACTCGAGTATGAAAATATTCGCCCTGCAAAGAGAACGGTCCATAGACTGCTGCCATTTCGGCGTTAAGTTTAAGTGTGTAATCGCTATCTTCAATAGTGCCTGTGTTGACCAGACGCCGGTTTGTGACAGATGATTCGGGGCGAGTTCGAAATTTCACTTCATCAGTGGAGTCCAAGCTTCGATATTCACTGGAAAAGCCTAAATGGAGTATCTGTCCGGCCTCATGAAATGGTGCCAGGGTTACCCGCCCTGCAAATCCCCAGCCATCGTCTACATTATCATCTCTGGTGCCGTTAGTTTCTCCAAACAGACCGCCTGAAAGACTCCAGTAATCACCATAACCATTTGCAGCCAGACCTAAGTGATAGCTAGGAGCAAATGCATTAGGGAGTGAACGCTCCATAAAGGTGATAGCATTTGAACTGGTCATTTCTTCAAGACTAAAAGGCTCCTGAAAATGGCCGAATTTGAAAGAAACGGGTTTCCAGCCATTGTAGCTCAACCACACACCCTTAGCTGCCACATTGCTTTTCTCAGAAAAATCCATTTCTGCTTTATAATGCCAATCGCGGAATAATCGTCCTGTTAGCTTTAAACGGGCACGTCTTAGAATAGCACCGCTAGCCATTTGAGTGACGTCATCATCAAAATAAGCAACATCAGCATGAATCCTGCCACCTGCCTTAAAAGAAAAATCACCATTATTAGATTTGATTTGTAGCCCTTTTTTGTTTATGGAAACTTTTGCATTTGCATTGGATCTAGCACTGTTTTTAGCTTTATTATCAATTGTATTAAGACGTTTGTTCGGTTGTGTTTGCTGTTGTAATACCAGCGTCTGTAATTCTTCTATCTGCTCTTGTTGCCTTTTAAGCTTTTTTGCTTGCGACTGCACCAGCCGATAAAGTTCTTTGGTATTTACTACTGTTTCCGCGGACTTGCAGGGCAAGGGGATTAAAAGAAAAGCACTAAAGGTATACGATATAGCTAGCTTATTCATGCAACATCCAGATTGATTTGTTTAGTCGAATCGGTATCGTCTAGTCTAAATGTGTGGTCGCATTTTCTGGTAACAAATCAAAAATTAAATGAATACGCTCTTGGTCTGAGTCATTAAAAGATTCGTGCGGCTGTTTATTATCAAACCACCAGAGTTCACCCAGTTTCATGCGTACATCTTCGTCACCGCTTTTAAGATAGCTGCCGTCAGATCCAGATTGCAGGATTAAATGATAGCGATTTCGTATTTTGTAATATTCCCCGCGATCTATATGAGAATAGACTCGGTTGCCTGAAGGTAAATTGACCAATTTGGCACGACTCAGTTCACCATTAGCCTCTGCAGCAAAGGTTTTTATAAGAGCAATTGCCAATGGAAATCGACTTGATGTCGTGGTAAAACGGCTTTCATGAACATCGCATCGTTTACGCCCTTGAATTTTCGATTTCACCAAGCCACGTAACGGAATCGATTGAGCTTCCCTTTGTACCTTGATTTTATTTTGTCGCCCTTCGTGTAAAGCCCAAGGGTTCTGCTGATGATTTATTTCATCTAAAAGTGGGCGGATATCTACATTGGTTTTGATTTTTATAAAGTATTTCATGGGATTCTCCTGTAAATATCGAATAATTATTGGTTTGGAAATGTTTAAAGGTATATCGATTAAAATTGCTGATAGGGTGGGTAGTAATCAAAGCTGTTTAAATCAGCATTCTCAGAATATCGATACTGACCAAATAGAAAATTGAAGACATTCTGTGCCAATTCACCTTCCTTAGCACATTCTCTAAAAGAATGGCCACAGGATTTCAAGATTTTGCACTCATAAGCAGTATTGTATCCATAAGATTTTGCTGAAGTACGCATAGCATCGATCCATCTTTGGGCACGTTCAATGCGTGTTATGCCTTGTTGCGTATCAATCTTTGCAGACTTCTTAAGACTTTTATCACGCCGATTATCGTGTTCACCAACAAAGGCTGCTATTGGTATGCGTAGAAAATTTTTCGGCTCCAATTTCAATGCCCGCATATCTGATTTTACTCGCAGTCCTCGTGGAAATGGCGGTTTTGGATCGGGAAAGGTGTACCAGCCAGGAGCACCCATAGCTACTGCATAAACTTTTTCTGGATTCAACATGGCATAGCGGTGGACAAACTGGCCACCCGCTGAATAACCAAATAAATAAACACGTTCAGTTCTGGCGCCGGTTTTATTGCCCACCTCTTCTATCATCTCGTGAAGTATTTGATCAGGAAATAAAGGCACATTTTTTTTGGAGACACCAAGGCGCTGATATGCCGGAAAGGATTGTCTTGAAAAAAGTGGTGCCAGAACAACAATACCGTAGTGCTCCGCCATTTTTTTAAAGGCGCGCGCCTGTTGCTTGGCGCGATGTGATATACCGTGTACGGTGACTAAGACAGGTGCTCCCCACCCCCCTTTTTTTGGTATGTAGAGGTGATATTTTGCGTCCGGATGCTTTGCGAGTGTGCAGGTTCCAATTTTGCCAGGGGCAGGATACTTTCTGCAAGGGCGGTAATCTTTCATGACGATTGAGGAATGATTTAGTGCTATAGGGTATATATCTGTTAATGATTCCATTATTTTATCCTCATACAACGGCTTTTAATCCGCTATTAAATAATCGACTGGTAGGGCCGTTGCAATTAAGTAATTCGGCCGGCGAACCTGCAACAACAATACCGCCCTGACCTAAATGCCAAATCGCATCAGCTTTCTCAGCACGATCAAAACGGTGAGTGATGATCAGAACTGTACCCTGGTAATTGTCCAGAATATGATCCAGCATTGTGCGAGAAGCAAAGTCCAGGTTGGCATCGGCTTCATCAAGCAGTAAAATTCTGGGCGAACCCAACATTGCTCTTGCTATTGCAATACGTTGTCGTTGACCAAATGATAAGTTCATTCCGCCATCGACAATACGTGTTTGTCCACCTTCAGGTAATTCCTTGAGCATTTTCGTAATCCCACATAAATCCATAACTCGGGTGACCTCCCGATCTGGGGCATCTTTGAAACGATAACGGATGTTGCGTTCAATACTGCCTCGCAATAAAGGTAAATCGGGGCTAACAACACCGATTGTACGGCGTAGAGAAGATAGGGTACATTGTTTAATATTCTGTCCATCGATTAAGACTTGTCCTGCATCGGGATCAAGCAATCGTGTTAACAGATTAAGCAGGGTGGATTTGCCTGTGCCATTACCACCCACGACAGCTACAACGCACCCGCCTTCAGCGGTGGCGTTTAGAGACTCAAAAAGACTATGTACTGAAATATTTTTAAATTCAATTCGGCCTCGCTCCACTTGCAAATCTTGTGCATTATGTGTGTCAGTAATTAATGTGGGGGTTTCCATAAAAGTACGAATTTTATCCATGCCGACTTTGTAGGCGTGCCAATATTCATAAATTCGACCCAGGTTGCGTAATGCAGGTAACAGCATACCCAGCACACTCATCGACGCGACAACCATACCGGGAGTTGCACGTCCCTGGCTAACTTCAACAACACCTACAAACAAAACGGCACCAGTTGCCAAGCCATTGGTTGCTTCGGTAATACCGCGTAAACGACCAACAATACGTGCGCGATTAACCATCGCTTTCAATAAGCGACGACCTTGTTTTGCCAGGTGTTTTCGTTCTCGGTCACTTTGATCAAAAACCTGTACTACTGGTAAAAATGAAATTTTTTCATTAACATTAGCGGCAATATACGCGCGTCTACGGCGAGATTCTCGCAATCTTTCTTGCATCCTGCCACCACTTGCGAACGCGAGTGCAGCACCAATCGCCATGACCAGAGTAACCGCTGCCGCTAACATAAAATTTAGAAAGGTTAGCGAAATCAGTGCGACAATCGTGGTGGTGATCGCCACAAAAAGTACAGCAAGACCTTGACTCACCCATTGGCGCAAAGCGGTAAGGTCACCGATAAATCGTAACAGGTTACCTCCCCGACTACGTTTTTGCAGTGCCCTTGGGGCGATAGTAACCAGACGATCATAGAGTGCCAGACGAACAGCATAAGAGTAGCTCTGCCCCAAGTGTTCAGCATCGACCCGTTCTCGATATCTAAGCAATGCTGCAATACATGTAGTGAATACCAATGTTGTCGCCACGATCAACATTTGCTGGTTGAATTCAGCCCCACCCCCTGTGATCCATTGATCGAAAATAAACTTAATTATCAATGCCGTTAGTACTGTCACGCCAGCTTGTGCAAAACCGATAAATATCAGTCTCGTAAACAGACGGCGACGTGGCCCGGAAAATATTCTCGGTAGAGGCATAAGTTTTTCCTAAGAGGGTTGACAGTTTACAGCTTCACGATGGGGGACTTGCTTAAAAACCACCGGGTTGTATAAGTGAGATGCAGCTGCAATAAGGGGAATATTCAATGAGTCTGAATCAGTGTTTTCTGTAAGTATTGATATTAATTCATCCCCCACTTTTTCTGGGCTAAGTATCGGCAAGTCCAGAATGACTTGTGCCTCTCTGATAGCCAAAGGTGATGCATTGATGAGACCGCTGACTGCCAGTACAGAGTGTCCCTGCTTACGCAGAATATCAACACCCACAGCTGCACCAAAGCTATCAGGTGCAGCAAAAATAATACTATCAACCTTTTCGAGAAAAAAGTCGGAAGCAATTAGCTCAGCTGTTTCCCGCTGATAAACACCATCGGCGACTTCAAGAACTATTATCTCACTCTCATCGATAATTAACTGATTCACCAGGATGTCAAAAACAGTTTCCAATTGCTGAAAAGGTATGCCAAATGTAGTAGGGATTCCTGCATCAGTAAAATCGAGTACACGATTAGCTCCAGCATCAACCATTTTCCAGCGGTCGCCCCCGGAACCCGTTCCAGTTACTTTGGCTGCGCCCACTTTGTATCCCTGCTGGCTTAGTGTTCTGACAATACCGGCCGCCGTGGTGGTTTTTCCAGCATTCATGGCAGTACCAATAACAGCAACCGTATAAGGTCTTTTTTGTTCAACCGTTGAAAGGGGTAAAGCCCAATTTTCTATATTAATACGCTTGCCCGTGCGATCTGCAAGCAAACCAATAGGTTCTATTGAAGTCGCTGTTTTCATTTTGCTGTGTTGGTTGACACTTTTTGAAGCAATGCCACCACCTGCAACCAGATGACAAGGTTCCAGTGAATCAGGAATATAGGATTCAAACTGATCAGGAGCATATCGGTTACCATAACAAACTATAATTTCATCCCCGATGTGTAGACCTGCGCGGCGACCTGTAGATAATTCAATACGCTGGTGTTGACCGATAGCTTTGATTCTGGCAAGTACTACATCACCAATCTGCGGTTGCAGTTTGCCATGTAGAAGTTGCGTCGCACAATTTAGATCAATATTACGAACATTATAGGATGCCTTTGCTTGTTTAATGCGTTTTGCTGACAAAACTGAAATTATTGCCATGTCAGTATTTTTTTGATCAGCTGTCGTTTTATTGATTGATGTATTCATAATACTGTTCTCCTTATTCATATTTAAAAGCCTCAAAAGGATTTTTGCTTTGTGAACTTGGAATTTATAGTAATAAATTGAGCTGCCAGTCTCTACTAACCAAGTCCTTAAATTTCATAAGTACTTAGTTTGATTTTTATCCGACTTTAGTCTGATAGGTTTTTAGATTACCAGGTATATAATGTTCCTAATGGATGAAAAACCTGTTTTTAAAAGCGTAAGCCTGAGCGAAGAATTTGCTCTCATCAGTTTTATTGTGTTGCTACTGGGGGCACTTATAATTGGCTGGTGGGTGGCCTGGAACATTGAACGCGGGGTTATTCAGCAAACTGCTCTCACAACGATGAAATTTCAAGACAGTTTCGTTTCGCGCCTAATTGGTGAGTTGTCAAAGACTGATCATCTGAATCAAGATAGCATTGCCCTACTGGAGAATTTTGATCAAAATTCTCCAGTAGGGAGGCAGATTGCTTATTTTAATATTTGGGGAAAAGACGGTCGTTTGGTCTATAGCAGTGATCTATCCCAAATTGGAAAAGTATTGCCACCCAGAATTGAAATTACCAACGCCTGGAGAGATCAAGTCAGCTGGGATATGGTTGATCCCAAGGAACTCGAATATACGGTCCTCGACAAAAAGAAGGGAGATTTGATCGTGATTTTCAGCCCAATACATCAAGCACGTTCAGACCGTATTCTGGCAGTGGCGGAAATTTATTTATATACCGAGGCACTTCAATCCCTAATTTTTCGATCACAAGTGCAAAGTTGGGAATTGGTTATTGTGATATCGCTGACAATGTTTTTACTACTCTACCTGCTTGTGAGGCGGGGCAGCAGGACAATAGAAGCACAGCAGCAGATGATGAAATTGCAGCTTAAACAACTATCTGAACTACTCTACAGAAATAATGCGCTTCATGAGAGTGTCAAAATGGCATCAAATCGTACTACAGAAATAAATGAATCATTTCTGCGTCGAATCAGCGCTGAAATCCATGATGGTCCTGCGCAAGCGCTGGGATACGCATTATTACGCCTGGACACAATTTTTGCTGAGTGTAGAAAGCAGATGACAAACAAGTCGGCTGAAACCATGATACTGAATGAAAGAGAAAATTTGCGCACTGTATTGGCTGATGCACTTGAGGAGATCCGTAATATGGCAGCAGGCATGGCAATGCCCGTACTCGATGATCTTGATCTGAAACAAGTTGTTCAACGGGTTATCAATATCCATGAATCACGTAGTAAAACCAAAGTTGATTTAGATATCAAAATATTAAATAATGAAATACAAATGCCTTTAAAAATAGGTCTTTATCGCCTCATCCAAGAAGCATTGACCAATGCTTATCATCATGGAAAAGGTATTAACCAGCGTGTCCAGTTGAGAACACATAATGAAGATCTTGTGGTGCAAATCTCAGATGATGGACCCGGATTTGATACTTCTAATCATGATTTTCAGGAACATCATTTAGGGTTAGTGGGTATGAAAGAACGCGTTCTCGCCTTAAGTGGTCATTTTGAAATACGAAGCTCTCCCGGTTCGGGTACCAAAGTAATCGCCAGATTCCCAATTTTATCTGGAGATAAGTATGACTGAAACAATTCATATTGTTGTTGTTGATGATCACCCTATGTTACGCGAAGGCGTTGCGATAACTTTGGCAGCCGAAACTGATTTTGAAGTGGTGGGGGTAGGCGGTAGCGCAGATGAGGCAATTGACCTGGCAGATGAATTTTTACCCGAATTAATGCTGTTGGACATCAGTATGCCAGGGGGAGGGATTAATGCTGTTACCGCTATCAGTCAGCGTTATCCGGTAATTAAATGTATTATGCTGACTGTATCTGAAAATGAACAGGATGTGCTTGATGCAATGAAAGTGGGCGCAAAAGGCTATGTGCTTAAAGGTGTTAGTGGCTCATCACTCATTAACATTATTAGACGAGTGCAGCAAGGTGAAGCCTATGTAACACCATCATTAGCCGCAGTTTTATTGAGAGAATGGTGCGAAGGTGATGAGAAGAAAAGCGCATTTGAAGTGTTAACGAAACGCGAAAAACAAATCCTTGAAAATGTAGCAACTGGACGCAGTAACAAAGAAATCGCAAAGAAACTGTTTTTGTCAGAAAAGACTATTAAGCATTATATGACCAATATCCTGCAGAAATTGCAAGTTCGTAATCGCGTTGAAGCTGCGTTGCTTTTCCACAAACAGGCAAAGTAAAATGATTGAAATCCTTTTTTTAAAGTCCCCGATTGGGGATTCGCTAATCCCCCTCCTTTAGGCGGCTGGGATGGTTGTCAATGGCCACAAAACTGAGCCATTTTTGGCCAAAATAATTGAGCCACTTTTTCAGACTTTTTTTATTGAAAATAATCTGACAAACTTTCTGAATTTATTTGAGGGGCGTCATGAAGGAGTGGACTATGATTCATCAAATGAATAAATCGGATCAGTGTAAACTTTATCATCAAGTTTTTTGTAGCCCCATTAATAAAAGATAAGCTTGAGAGTATCCGGGAGAGATGAGCCAAAAAAAATTACGATGCCTTGGATATTAAACTTGTCCTCATCGAAAAATATAAAACGATTATCGATAATAAACCCATCTTCAAACTCTCCCGCGCAGTTCATTAATTAGTATCACCTCACCCCGCCCCTCTCCATCAGGAGAGGGAGAATAAAAAACCCATCTCCTGGGAAAGAGCCGGGGCGAGGAGAATAATAACTGGTATCAAGTTCAAATCCAAATAATAGGCTTTTTTACACTATCCGACAAACCGTTTTGCTTTTAATTTGTACCCGACCCCAGCCAGTTATATACACTTATATTTGACAGATTATAACGGTTACTTCAGTTTCTTGATGTGTCAACAACTCAGACGATGTATCACCAAATTCAGCAACTCAGGGAAATGAATTCAACAAATTTCAGAATTTGATATGGGTTATTTCCACCAGCTCCAACGAATTAGTGCGCTCCAAAATCTATCGCCCTGTTTCATAGCCAAAATCCCGCATATACAAACAAAGAAAAAAATCGTAGTACAAAACACTAGTATTTCATCGCTAGATAAAAATACACGTGTAACAATATTTATCCCAAGAAAAAAACCAAACAAGCCTCCACAGCCAAAACGAATTTTTTTTTCAAGGTCGTCAGGTTTATTGCTCATTAAATTTATCGTCCCCCTTTCATATATGACTATAAAAGATGTAAGAATCAAATTTTTGAAAAAATTTTTTAAAAGATCACGAAAATCGATATCTTTTAAGAATCTATTCCCTTTTAGCTATGCAACAATATTTTCCAACTACTTAAAAACTTTATTGAAACAGTAAATTATCAAGAAGTGTATGTGTAATGAATGACACAATCAATATACACGGACTTATTTACAAAATCTTCTGAAATAAGTTGCTGATATTGAAAATATAAATTCGTTGAGTAGGAAATTTTTTTAAACTAATGGAGAATAAAAATATGTTAAACATTTTTCCCTATTGTTTTTTACTAAAAAAGTTGAAAACACTTTTCAAAAAACGACATACAAAAAAACCATCAATTATTTTTATTGCAAAACGCAAAAATATGTTTTTATTTTTTGCAGATGGGGAAAAATTTTTTGTATTTTGGTATCGCAACCTGTAAGTGGAACTAGCGAAGCGTTTATCCAGTATTTTGGAAAGATGTATACTTCTCGCGGTCACGACTGAGGAGTTTATAGCGCACTGATTTTTGTCGAGAGCAAAACGCTAAAAAAGGTACATAGCAAGCTACGCAACTGTTTTAGTAACACAGCTATCGGCAAAAACACAGTCGTTAGGAATCCGCAGTCGTGACCGCGCGAAGTATAATACTAATCCCAACAAGTAGTACTTTAAATTCTCCGCATCCCGGCCTCCCCAGAAAAATAAGGATTGTGCTGTAATGCGTTATACTTTTACTCCCTAAATACTGGCCGTTAAACAGGAATAAACAACTAACGGGTTATTTTTGAAATCCCCACCGCCTGACGTAATTCCTGGAGAAATGGCGCACTAACTTCCCGTGCCTTTTTTGCGCCTTCTTGTAGCTGCTCTTCAATATGTTCAGGCGCATCCAGCAAGGCATTATATCGCTCTCTGGCAGGGGCTATTTGTTCATTGATGTATTCAAACAGAATTTTTTTCATTTCTCCCCAGGCGATACCTTTTGCATATTGTTCCCGCATTTTAGCCAATTCCGATTCAGTCGCAAAAGCCTGGTAAATGCTGAATAACGTACAGGTATCTGGATCTTTGGGCTCCCCTGGCTCCAAAGAATTGGTTTTTATTTTATTAATCAGTTTTCTGAATTTTTTCTCGGATTCAAACAAGGGGATGGTGTTGTTATAACTTTTACTCATTTTTCGGCCATCTAAACCAGCCAGAGTCGCGGTGTTTTCATCAACCACGGCTTCCGGTAAGGTAAAATGTTCGCCGTATATATGATTAAAGCGACCGGCAATATCGCGCGCCATTTCAATGTGTTGGATCTGATCCTTGCCTACCGGCACCTTGTTGGCATTGAACATTAAAATATCCGCTGCCATCAAAACAGGGTAACTGAATAGCCCCATGGTTATGCCTTTATCGGGATCTTTGGCTCCTTCTTCCTCATTTGCAGCCACCGCTGCTTTATATGCATGTGCCCGATTCATCAAACCTTTTGCAGTCACACAACTAAGCATCCAGGTTAATTCCAGAATTTCCGGCACATCTGACTGCCGGTAAAAAACCGCATTGGAAGTATCCAAACCCAAAGCCAACCAGGTTGCGGCAACCTCCAGACTGGATTGACGAACCTTTTCCGGTTCCTGGCATTTAATCAGGGCATGATAATCGGCAAGAAAATAATAGGGGGTAACATTTTCATCTTTGCTGGCTTCGATGGCGGGTCTGATTGCGCCGACATAGTTTCCTAAATGAGGGGTTCCGGTAGTGGTGATTCCGGTTAATACAATTGCTTTTTTCATTTTGTTTTCTGGTTTTCTGGTTTTCGCTTTTAGTCATAGACGGCAGGAGAAACCTTTCTTGTTCTCCTCGCCATCCCTTCAAGAAAGGGGGTTATTTTTTTCATTAAAATGTGAATTAAGAGCCAATTCATTTTCATCTCATTCATAGGGTGGGGATTTTTTTATTTCTCCCTCAACCAACCTTCTCCCTCTGGAGAAGGCTTTTCAAGACTTTAAAGCTTTAA
>CAZGYJ010000046.1:0-18808 GCA_964530345.1 uncultured Methylomonas sp. | reverse complement strand
TATAGGTGAATCTGTTCGCATTATGCGGGAGCTACAAGAACTTAGTCAAAATGAGTTAGCAGAAATCACAGGTATACCCCAATCAACATTATCAGCAATAGAGCATGATAAAATAAATCTTGGTGTTGAAAGGGCAAAAGTACTGGCAAGGGCACTGAAGTGTCATCCAGCTGTTTTAGTATTTCCAGGCTGGGATATTAATAATGATAAAGCAGCATAACGGATAAGATACTCTCTTAAAACGCAAGCCAATAATGTAAAAAATCATTATGCATTTGCTTTGATGGGTAGCGTATAAAAACGAGTTTGATCAACTTCTTTCTTAGCTTTTAACATGCCATGGATAGCGTGTAAAAGTTTGCGCATGATGGCACACAGTAGCTTGTATCTTTTTCAGACCGTTATCCTCATTCAGATGCGCGTAGTAGCCTTTGATATTGGGTTCAAAGCGGGTGGCAACCAATGCGGGCATGTACAAAGCTTGCCGAATATATTTATTGCCTACTTTGCTGATACGCGGCTTTTTCTCAACGCTACTACCCGATTCAAATAGTCTAGGATCTAAGCCGGCATAAGCCACCCACTGACCCGCACTCATATCTTTCGGCAATATCATTAACTCAGTGAGTATTTGAATGCCACTTGCTTGTGCAATACCTTTGATATTTGTACCTGAATCCGTAACTTTAAAGGAAGGAAAAACTCGTAGAGCCAGCATTATTGCTAGCGATATCTGATAAAATACAGTATTCAAAATAGCACCTGAAAAGTGAACGATGAAACGCTTCAAGATTGAGCAATCAAGCGCAGATATTATTAGTCACAGCGGCCTGTCTTTAATCGGACAAGCCTATTAGACGACAATTACCCTGACCGGTCGGCGACAATTATCTTGACATTTACCGGTTGTGTTTGGAGTCGGTAGTCGCTTTAAATTTCTTTTTGGTTTTGGAGACTAATCCTGCCTGCTTCATTCCTAGTTAAAAGTGAACAATAGACACATTTGCATATGTGTTATTGTGGAGGTTCTTGAGCTCATGCTCGTCAGACTAGGAACAGCAAATGAACAATGGATATGAATTGTTAGATTCCCTTGAAAAAGGTGAAGGTATATTCGCTACCAAACAGTTTCATATAGGCGATATTGTCATGATCGGCAAAATCGAAGAAGATGATATTGAGAAAAATCACTCACATGCTTCTCAGATGGGGGAATTTCGATATGCCTTGCATGGTGGAAAAATCACCAAAGTTAATCATTCTTGCAGCCCAAATTGCGGGATAAAACTTAATATAACAGGAGCTCATGACTTCATTGCAATGCAAACTATCGAGATTGGAGATGAAGTAACATTTGATTATGCAATGAGAAATTACTGTATCGAATACTTTCCGTATAAATGTTGTTGTGGCGCAGATAACTGCCGAGGAAGCATCTCTGGTTGGAAGAACCTCCCCGATAGTATCAAATTGAAGTATAAAGGATTTGTGGCACCGTATCTTATTGAAATGGATCTTAGATTAAGAGAAGTAGCCAATAACTGATTTAACCGGGTAAGGCCGGTTTCTCTCCGGCCCTTCCTGCACCAATCCATGTGAACCCGCATACGGCAGTTCATTAGCCATCAGGATAATGATTGTTATCCACTGCTCTTTAACTAACTCTAACCCTTGTGCTTTTAACTGGCTATTATTCAGGCAGATTTGTACGGCTTTGGTCGTGTTGGCCGGTAGTATCCTTTGGCATTCAAGCCCAATATAAATCGTCAGTTTGGTCGAACCCCACAAATGGATTAGGTGTCGAATCGTGCTTCGCGTTCTGCCTCATTGTTTCAAGTAGCACAAAAAAGGTGTCAGTCATTACATAGTGAGTAGAATTATTCGTTCACTACTTCAATTTCAGTAAGTTTATATTTAAATTCTCCGTGTAAGATTAGCATTTGTGAAAATTCCTAGCTTTTTTCAGCAGTAGAAGCAATATATGGGAACTTATCGGTACTGATATTACGTAAGGCTTTTGCTGGCGACTTCAAATACATCTTTAGAAATATTAGACGTATGAATAATTCTTTCTAATTCCTGTTTCATGAGTTGTTGACGTTTTTCGTCAAATCGGTGCCAATGGGTTAATGCTCCCAGCATTCTGGATGCAACTTGCGGGTTCAGAGCGTTTAATGCAATGACCTGATCAGCAAGAAATTGATAACCTTGACCATTTTCGGCATGGAAATGCAAAGGATTGGCTTGGCTGAATGCCCCGATCAAGGCTCTGACCCGATTTGGTGTTTTCAGGTCAAAAGCTTTATGTTGCATCAGTTTTTTAATAACTTCAAAAGTATTCGGCATGATACTGGTTGCCTGTAGTGAAAACCATTTGTCAATGACCAGTTCCTCTTTTTGCCACTGCTGATAAAAGTCTTTCAAGCAGGTATCTTTTGAAGGGTGTTTGCTGTTGATAATGACAGACAGAGCTGAAATCTGGTCGGTCATGTTGCCAGCGGTTCTGAATTGATCTTCACACAACTGGTAAATTTCAACTGAATCTAGTTTGCTTAAAAAACCAAGACAGGTGTTTTTTAAGCGTCTACGGCCAATACTTTCAGCATCAAAATGTCCTGATTCATCATGATGATGGCTTTTGTACAATGTCATAAATTCCTTGTTGAGATTTGTTGCCAGCGTTTGTTTAACAAACTCACGAGCCTGGTGAATGGCAACAACATCAACAATGTCCATTTGTTCGGCTAAATAGTTTTCTTCGGGTAAATTAAGTAGTAACGAAAAATAGGATAAATCATCCCAGGCTTGTTGAAATAAATAGTTAAAGGCATCAAGAACTATTTCCTTAAGTTTTAGTGGTTTTTTGTCCTGAATGTCTGTGACCAGGTCTAAAATGATACGGCTTGTTAGTTGTTGTCCGGCTTCCCAACGGTTAAAGGTATCTTGATCGTAACGCAAAAGAAAAGCCAGTTCTTGCAGATCACGTTCTTGAATGAGTTTGATAGGTGCAGAAAAGCCGCGAAGCAGGGAGAGGATAGGTTTTTCAGGAAGCTGCTCAAAAATAAAAGTTTGTTGTTGCTGTTTTAATTCAATAATGGTTTCCAGATTAGAATTTTTTTCACCGCTTCTATGAATTGGCATAGCGATGCCTTTGCTGTCGAGAAAACCAATTTTTATTGGAATATGCAAAGCTTGTTTTTTAGCCTGCCCGGGGGTGGCAGGACAGGATTGCTTAAGTTTTATTTCCAGGGTTTTATTCTCTGCGCTGTAATACTGTTCAACCGTTACTTTAGGGGTTCCTGCCTGAGAATACCAGAGTCGGAATTGGGAAAAGTCAACTTGGTTGGCATCTTCCATGGCTTTGACAAAATCATCACAGGTGACGGCTTGACCGTCATGGCGTTGAAAATACAAATCGGTTCCTTTTCGGAACCCTTCAGCGCCGAGCAGGGTATGTTGCATGCGCACCACTTCCGCACCTTTTTCATAGACGGTCAAGGTATAAAAGTTGTTGATTTCTATGTAGGAATCTGGTCGAATCGGGTGGGCAAGCGGGCCAGAATCCTCGGGAAACTGGCGGGTTCGCAAGGTATTGACATCTTCAATTCGTTTTACCGAGCGAGAGGTTTGGTCTGCTGTAAATTCTTGGTCGCGAAACACCGTCAGACCTTCTTTTAAGCTTAGCTGGAACCAGTCCCGGCATGTAATTCTGTTCCCAGTCCAGTTATGGAAATATTCATGTGCAATGACGCCTTCAATATGTTCATAATCAGTGTCAGTTGCAGTATCGGGTCTAGCCAAAACAAATTTGGTATTAAAAATATTTAATCCCTTGTTTTCCATTGCACCCATATTAAAATGGCTGACAGCAACAATCATGTATAAGTCAAGATCATATTCGCGGCCGTATACCTGCTCATCCCAACGCATGGCTTTTTTTAAAGAAGACATGGCGTGGCTGCATTTGTCCAGGTCATCGGCTTCCACAAAAATTTCCAATGTAATTTCCCGGCCGGAATACGTGATGAAAGTGTCGGTATGGGATTCCAACTGGCCCGCAACCAGGGCAAATAAATAGCAGGGCTTATTGAAAGGGTCATCCCAGCTTACCCAGTGGCGGTTATTGGGCAAATCACCCTGGCCAGTTTTATTACCGTTAGAAAGCAGCACTGGATAGCGTTCCCTGTCTGCTTCCAAACGACAGTTAAATCGGGTCATCACATCAGGCCGATCCAGAAAATAGGTGATTTTTCTAAAACCTTCTGCTTCGCATTGAGTGCAAAGCATATTATTGGAAAGGTATAATCCTTCTAAAGCACTGTTGGCTTTGGGATTAATTCGGTTTTCAATAACCAGTGTAAACGTATTTTTCTGCGGAACATCATTAATGATGAGTTGTTCTGAAGTGGTTCTGTACTGACGTTGTTCAAGAATTTCTCCGTTGAGAAAAACTTTGAGTAACTCCAGATTTTCTCCTGCAAGTTCCAGGTTGTTGCTGGTTTTCTCGCTTTGTGGATTGCGCTCCATCACCAGTCGGGAAACAACCAGAGTTGATTCTTCATCTAGTTTGAAATCAAGATCTACGCTGTGGATTAGATATTCCGGCGGGGTGTAGTCATTTAAATATACCGTTTGCGGGGTACCCTCTCGCATCATGATAATAGCCTCTAAAAGTTAATCTTTTTTGATGGATGTGATATTAGTGAACATTTTGGTTCTGGTACGCATAAACACAAAGTAGTAACCATGCCGTTAGAAATGCAAGGCCGCCCAGAGGCGTCATCATGCCCAGCCATTTCATACTGAAAATAGCCATTAGATAAAGGCTTCCAGAAAATAAAACAATCCCTGAAAACATTGTCCAGCCTGCCCAGATAAGCAATTTCGGTTGTGCAGAATGGTGAAGTAAAATAGCAATGATAGCTAACCCCAATGCATGCCACATTTGATACATTACACCAGTTTTGTATGCAGCGAGCATGTCTGGAGTCAAAATGGATTTTAATCCATGAGCGCCAAATGCGCCAAAACCAACGCCTAAAAATGCACAACAAGCAGCCAAAAATAAAAAATTACAACGCATATTATTTCTCCAGAAGTCTTGGCATTAATTGCACCAGATTACACGGGCGAGTACGGTAATCCAGTTGCTCTTTGATGAGTTCGTCCCAGGCAGTTCGGCAGGCGCTGGATGAACCTGGCAGGCAAAAAACATAAGTGCCATTGGCTACTCCGGCAATGGCTCTGGATTGTATGGTTGAGGTTTTAATATCCTGCCATGAAATCATTCTAAAAGTTTCGCCAAATCCATCAAGAACTTTGTCAAGTAAAGGAGTTATTGCTTCTGGGGTGCCGTCACGCCCAGTAACTCCGGTACCGCCGCTGGACAAAATAACATTAATGTTTTCTGAGACGATCCAGTTTGAAACTACTGCACGAATAGCGTAGATATCATCCGGAACAATGGTTTTTTCTGCCAGTTTGTGACCGGTTCCCAGTAGTTTTTCAACTAGGATTTTTCCGGACACGTCATCCGCTTCAGTGCGAGTGTCTGAAACTACCAGGACTGCAATATTGAGGGGTAAAAAAGTTCTCTGTTTATTCATGATATTATTTCAACACCAGAAAAAATGCCTCGCCACCACGCTGGATATTAATTAACAATGGTCTGCGGGGGTCTACCACTCTTCTTAGTTCGTCAATATTTCTGGTTCGGTAGCGGTTTGCGGAAACAATGACATCGCCAGGTCTAAGTCCTGCTCTCCAGGCATAACTGGAAGGATCAATTTTTTCAAAAACGATACCTTCAATTTGATTTTTTTCTGTGGTGCCCAGTATGGTTCCTTTTAAGGTATAGTGGATACGCCTGCCGGCCAGATGGGGACGGACAGGTTTACCGATAATTGCATTGACAGTCTCAATTTTACCATCTCTCAAAATTTTTATTTCAACGTTGTCGCCGATTTGTAGTAATCCGATAATGTTACGTATTTCATGACTGCTTTTGACTTTGCGGCCATTCACTTCCAGAATAATATCACCCGGTGCCAATCCAGCCTGGGCGGCCGGTGAATTTGCCTGTACTCGACTGATAATAGCGCCGTGCCGAGATTTCAACCCGAAAGCTTTTACCAGTTCCTTGGTTAAATCCTGTGTGGTTACGCCTAGCAGTCCACGGCGTACTTCGCCGTGTTCAACCAGTGATTGCATAATGGTTATCACCATATTTGAGGGAATGGCAAATCCAATACCAACATTACCTCCGCTTGGCGCCAGGATAGCGGTGTTCATACCAATGAATTCGCCACGTAAATTAACCAGAGCGCCACCGGAGTTACCCGGATTAATGGAGGCATCTGTCTGGATGAAATCTTCATAACCTTCAATACCAAGGCCAGTCCGGCCCAGAGCGCTTACGATGCCGGATGTCACAGTTTGTCCCAGGCCGAAAGGGTTTCCGATTGCGACGACGAAATCTCCAACACGCAGCCGGTCTGAATCGGCAATGGGTAATTCGGTCAGATTATTGGAGGGAATTTGAATGACAGCAACATCAGCTTCCGGGTCAGTGCCAATCAGCTTGGCAGCGAGCTGTCTTCCATCTTTTAGAGTGACAAGAATTTCATCGGCTTTTTTAATGACATGATTATTAGTTAAAACTAGGCCTTGATCCTTATCTATAATGACACCAGATCCCAGGCTGTTTTTTTTGCGTCTAAGGGGGCGGTTAGGAAGTTGAAAAAAGTGTCTGAAAAAAGGATCCCGCATTAACGGGTTTTCGCGCATTTGTATGTTTGTTGTGGTTGCAATATTGACCACAGCCGGCATGCTTTTTTCAAGCATGGGCGCCAGGGTAGGCAAGGGTTGCCCGGATATTTCGGCAGGCAATGCAGCAATTGCAGGTGATACCTGTATGCCCAAAACCAGACAGAAGAATGGCGTAAAAAATAAAGCTTTGAATTTCACAGCGTATCCTTAGGTTGTTTATTAAAAATTAAAGACAGTCGACAAAATTGGCATAAAATTGTTCAAAACTTCTTTAGAGTCAATCAAATTCAAACAGTTTCATCTATCATTAAAGGATTAATCAATTAATGCAAGCATAATTTGATGGCAGTCGACCCAAAGTCTGAAGATGGTAGCGCTATTCGTAAGCTAACACCGTTTAATACCTTGCCTGGAAGCTATTTTGAAACAATTTGTAATGAAATTACAGTCCAGCAAGCGAAATCGGGTGAGTTTTTATTTAAACGTGGTGAGCAAACGACTGATCTTTTTTTTCTGATTGACGGAGAAGTTTGGCTGCAATCGGATGAATTTATTGTGGAAGGTATCTCAGCAAATACCAGTAGCGGTAAATTTGCCCTTGCTCATCAAATTCCTCGCAAAATTGACGCGGTTGCAAAAAATGATATTCGATTTATCCGTATAGCAGCGGAGCTGATTAAGCAGCCGCCGGCTGATGTTTTTAGTGGAGAGAGTAGTTTTATGATTGATGACGAAGTTGAAGAGAATGATGGCGATTGGATGGGGCAGTTATTAAAATCGCCAATTTTTCAACGGTTACCAGCTGCGAATTTGCAAAAAATTCTGATGGGGTTTCAAGAAGTTTCATTTAAGCAAGGAGAGAAAATTGTCGGACAGGATGAGCCGGCTGATTATTATTTTTTTATTAAATCAGGGGAATGCATATTAACACGAAAGCCTTCGCCAAACGCCAGAGAAATAACGCTGGCAAAACTTGCTGCTAATGATACCTTTGGGG
This sequence comes from uncultured Methylomonas sp., assembly GCA_964530345.1. Taxonomy (GTDB): domain Bacteria; phylum Pseudomonadota; class Gammaproteobacteria; order Methylococcales; family Methylomonadaceae; genus JALSJK01. Next base: position 11,043 of record CAZGYJ010000046.1, on the reverse strand, counting down.
AAGATGCAATAATTTCTGGAAATCCTCGTAATGTTTCTGTAACCGCCCTGACAGATATGGAGTTGCTGCGGATGGATACAGAAAGGTTTGTCACGCTGATAAAAAACGAGATTCTGAGATATATTGACTTTCAGGAATTACAGGTTTATTCAGACAATGATTGTTTGTTGCTTGATGTTCGTGCATTTGACGAGTTTAAACAAAAGCATATAGAAAATAGTACGAATATTCCTTTGTTTTCACTACGGATGCAATTGAAAACATTGAAACGAAAAAATAAAATTGTTGTAATTTGTGCAGATGGAAGAGAAAGCAGTACTGCCGCTTATTTGCTGATTAAAAACAAATTTGATGCGGTGGTTTTGGATGGGGGAATTAATGCTGTTGCTGAATCATTTTTGACACAAATGTCGGTTTTTGAAGTTGAGCAGGATGGTCAGGAGACATTTCTGGCGCAAGAGCCGGATGTTGAGCCAGAAATTAATGAAACAGTCGAGTCAGGCGGCCAGATTACAGAGATTGAAATTTTAAGAGAGGAAAACCAGCGTTTAAAAATGGAAAATAAAAATTTGTGGCAAGAAAAGCAGAAGTTGGATAAGGATTATCGAATTTTGCTAAAGCAAACTGAAAAATTGAAGCAAGTGCTTGATAGATTTAAAACTTCAAAACCTGAATGATTCGCTGTTAATCAGGTTGTTTACGAATTCGGGTAAAAAAACGGGAAATTAGGTTCCCGTTTTTTGTGTATTTTGTCCCAAAAATCGTTTATTTGATTTTCGCTTCTTTGTAAATGACGTGTTTACGAACAACAGGATCATATTTTTTGATTTCCATTTTTTCAGGCATGGTTCTTTTGTTTTTTGTTGTTGTGTAAAAGTGTCCTGTGCCTTCGCTAGAAACCAGTTTTATTTTATCTCGCATTTTAATTCCCCTTAGACTTTATCGCCGCGTTTACGGATATCAGCCAGCACCGTATCAATACCTTTTTTATCAATAATTCGCATGCCTTTGGTAGAAACCTTTAAGCGTACCCAGCGATTTTCACTTTCCACCCAAAATCTGTGATGATGAAGATTTGGATTAAAGCGCCTTCTGGTTTTGTTATGGGCATGTGATACATTATTTCCAGTGATTGGGCGTTTTCCAGTCACTTGACAAACTTTAGACATGATTGACCTCGAGTAATTGCCTATTTCAAATTTAGCCGATCTTTATAACAAATTTCAGTATAAAGGTAAATAAAAAAATCAGGATGGGGTGTTGAAATCCATTATCTGAAAAATATTTATCTGTTAGTATAAGCAATATTTCTACAATTGAATATTTTTTTCAATGGCGGACACAAATTCAGGAGCAAAAATTTCGTGACAATAAAGCTTGGCATGGTAATGGATCCCATTACTGATATTAATATCAAGAAAGATACCAGCTTCGCTATGTTGTTAGAAGCACAGAAGCGGAATTGGGAACTGCATTACATGGAATTGAATGATCTGTTTTTGCGGAATGGCAGTGCTTACGCACGAACCCGCACATTAACCGTACAAAGACGACCGGAAGATTTTTTTAGATTTACAAATGAGCAAGTACTGGAATTAGAAACTCTGGATGCTATTATCATGCGTAAGGATCCTCCATTCAATCAGGAATATATTTATGCGACCTATATTTTAGAGCGAGCTGAATTGGCGGGTTGTTATATTGTTAATAAACCCCAGTCGTTAAGAGATGCCAACGAGAAAATTTATACGGCATGGTTTCCTAAATGTTGTACTGATACGCTGGTTACGCGCGATAGTTTAAGAATACGGGAATTTCTGCAGCAACATCAGGAAATGATATTAAAGCCGTTGGATGGTATGGGCGGCGCTTCGATTTTTCATTTATATCAGGGCGATCCAAATTTAAGTGTGATTTTGGAAATAATGACCCAACATGGAACGCGAATGGTGATGGCGCAAAAATACCTGCCTGAAATCAAGCAAGGTGATAAGCGGATTTTGCTGGTTAATGGCAAGGCAGTTCCGTATGCATTGGCCAGAATTCCTGCATCGGGGGAAACTAGGGGGAACCTTGCCGCTGGCGGTAGCGCCGAAGGCAGACCATTAACTAAAAGAGATCAATGGATTGCAAATTATGTCGGACCAACGTTGGCAGAAAAAGGCCTGGTTTTTGTAGGTCTTGACGTTATTGGTGATTACTTGACTGAGATTAATGTCACTAGTCCAACTTGTGTTCAAGAACTTGATAATCAGTTTGGCCTGAATATCAGTGGCGAATTAATGGATCATATTGAAGAAACCTTGAATAGAGTATGACCACCCAATCACCTTTTATTACACCTCCGCCAGTATCTGTCAGTGATAGTTTGCTGGTGGCACTGTTTTTGGCGGCAGTTATTCATGTTATTTTGATTTTGAGTGTTAATTTCAGTGTCGATTTACCGGAAAAAATTAACAAATCAATCGAGATAACCATCACTCAGACGGTGGCAAAAAATGCACCAAAAAAAGCACATTATTTAGCGCCCGATAACCAGGTAGGGGCTGGGGAGACCTATCAGAAACCGACACCTCCCAAGCAACAATTACCGAGTGAAGGTAAAAGTCTAAAACGAGATCTGAAAAAAAATCTAAAACAAAAAAAGGTGGTGCGATCCAAGCGGGTAATGACGAAAGCCCAATCCGATGTGAAAATCAATTCCGCAAAAAAAGCAGAAACAAAGATTGAAGATATTAAGCCGCAGCTTTCGACTGATACGCTTGTTAAGCAAATTGCCAAATTGGGAGCAAAAATCCGATACAGTCAGAAAAATGCTGAAGAAAGCCGGATAAAGTTTGTTAATTCGGTGAGTACCCATAAATATCTAGCGGCCCAATATATTCTGGATTGGCAACGCAAGGTTGAGCGAACCGGAAATCTGAATTATCCTGAAATTGCCCGAAAAAAGAATTTTAAAGGCTCATTGGTGATGGATGTTGGAGTCAAGCAAGATGGTTCAATTTACAGTATTCGAATCAGCCGTTCCTCGGGCAATAAAGCTTTGGATGATGCAGCAAAACGGATTGTTACCATGAGCGCGCCATTTGCGCCATTGCCCAAAGAATTGCGAAAGGAACTGGATGTTTTGGTGATTACCCGGGTCTGGCAGTTTTCTGATGAATCCGGTATGTCGACCAGATAGCCTTATTTTATTGGTTACGCAACAGCTTCGAGATCAGCCGGGTCGAACAAAATTTCTGGTTTTCCCAATAAATATCCCTGCGCGTAATCGACACCCATGCTAATTAATTTTTCCAATTGTTCCGGTTGTTCAACATACTCAGCAACAACTTCTTTTTTTAGCTGTTTGGCAGCGGTGGTAATAAATTGCACAACCAGTTCAGAATAAGGGTCGTCGAGCATTTTTTTAATGTATGAACCATCAATTTTAAAATAATCAACATTAAAGCGGGGCAGGTTGGACAGGTTACTGGAGCCAATACCAATATCATCCAATGATAAATAACACCCCAGCTGTTTTTTCAGTAATGACATCAGTTTTGTTGCATGGAACATATCCTTGTCTGCTACATTTTCAGTCATTTCAAAACAGACTTTGCCAGGATCAACGCCGTGAAATTGGAATTCACGTTCAACAAATGTAAAAAAGGGTGTATAGCGAACTGTATTTCCAGAAATATTGATGGAATACATGGTTTTCTGATCTGGATTTTGCTGGATGAATCGGCAAAAATGATGGACTACGTAAAGATCGATTTCCCGGCTTACATGAAACAAACCGGCTGTTGACAGAAATCGTTCGGGTAGATGGATGGCAATATTTTCATCGCGATATCTGAGTAATACTTCAGCTTTTTTTATCGATTGCTTACCATTAATTGCAATAATTGGTTGAGTATAAAGAATAAAGGTTTTTTCTCTTAAGCCTTTGCGAAGTTGAGGCAGCAATTTAAGAAACTGCTGGTAATGTCTAAGTCTTGGATCATCTGGTTCAATTAATTGAACAATACTGTGGCCAATACGTCTGGCTTGGTATAAAGCTTCATCTGCGGCGGCAATTGCTAGTTCTGGTGCGGTTGTAACGGGTGCTAAAGGGGTAACGCCGATGATAAGTTTGGGATAATGTGTTCTGCCATTAATGGTAAAGGGTTGTTGATCTAATTTTCTGGTTAAATGGTGTGCGAGATCAAGGCAGTCTTCAACCGGAAGCGGTAAAATAATACCAAAGCGATTGCTCTCGACCCTGCCAATTTGACATCCCTGGTATTGCGAAACACTATTGATAATAAATTTTTCAATGGATTTTATCAGACTTTCTTCCGCTTCAAGTCCCTGGATAAGACTGATTACCTGGGTGGCATGATTGATTTCAGCAAATAAAAGCGTACTTTGCCGACTATCATTGCGGCAACTTAGTTTGATTGCTTCTATAAACTCGGGTCTGGATAAGACGGTCATTTTGTCAATATTTGTAGTTAAAATTGAATGGCTTTTATAAGTGCCGGAATTTTATTGTTTTTATTCAGTCTATATTTATTGTAGCAACTTAATCTTAAGAAAATGCTAAATTGAAGATGTTGATACAAATAAATATTTGACCAATATTTTACCATCAGGTCTATTTTCTATGGATGGGTTTATGATGGATAGAGTTCAAAATTAGTTTCGCCAAAGTGAGGTTAATCTGGTAAGAATAAAGATGAATGAGATAAATTATTTAAATAATCAATTTTTGATAGCTATGCCGAATTTGGCTGATCCAAACTTTTTTCATTCGGTGACGCTCATGTGCCAGCATAATGAAGAAGGTGCTTTAGGCATCACCATTAATCGACCTGGAAATTTAAAATTGCAAGATATTTTTCAGCAAATGGATTTACAACCAGTCAACGCTGAAATAAACAATGTCCCTGTTTTTTATGGCGGGCCGGTTCAGCAGGATCGTGGTTTTATCATCCATAGTCGGGAACAACACCGTCAGTGGGATTCAACCGTGGCTGTTTCAGATACGCTTTCTTTAACCACATCGAAAGATATTCTTGAAGCAATTGCGCGCGATGAAGGTCCCAAGAGTTTTCTGGTGGCTCTGGGTTATGCTGGATGGGGGTTAGGTCAGTTGGAAGAAGAAATAGTTGCAAATTCCTGGTTGCATACAGCCTGTGATGATCAGATTATTTTTCGCACGCCTGTTGATCAGCGTTGGAATGCTGCAGCGGGTCAGTTGGGTGTGGATATCAGTACTCTGACGATGCCTGCCGGGCATGGTTAAAAACAGCAATGCCAGTAAAATAAGTGCGGAAAGTACTTATTTGGGATTTGATTTTGGCAATAAAAAAATAGGTGTTGCTGTTGGCCAATTATTAACTGGAACAGCAAGTCCTTTGCAAACCATATTTTCAATCAATCAAAAACCGGATTGGCAGAAAATCACCAATTTGGTGGAAGAATGGCAGCCGGGTGGAATGGTTGTTGGACTTTCCCATCAAGATAATGGTAAAGATAACCCGATTACTCCGAAGATGTTAAAATTCTGCCGGCAGTTGGAGGGCCGATATCGATTGCCGGTGTTTACTATGGATGAAAAATTATCGACATTTGAAGCAAAACAGTTGTTATTTGATGATATTGGTGTGAATGCTGCTAAACTTTGGCAAGTGCAGGATCAACTGGCCGCACAGTTAATTCTGCAATCTTGGTTAAATGAACAAGCTTTAAAATAATGATAAACAGATTTAATATTCAGGGTTTGCTTAATCAGCTTGAACAAGCATTAAAAAAAACCATTACTGATCGAAGTATTGAAGATCCGGTTATGATTGGTATTCATACCGGTGGCGTTTGGGTTGCAAAAAAAATGCATCAGCGTTTAAATATTAACGAACCTTTAGGGTTGCTGGATATTTCGTTTTACAGGGATGATTTTTCTCAGATTGGCGTTAATCCGAAGGTAAAACCCAGCCATTTACCAATAGATATTGAAGGACGTGATATTATTTTGATCGATGATGTGTTTTATACGGGAAGAACCATTCGCGCTGCATTGAATGAGATTTTTGATTATGGTCGCCCCAAGCAAGTGATTTTAGGGGTGTTAATTGAACGTGACGGCAGGCAGATCCCCGTGAAGCCGGATTGTGTCGGTGAAACGATTACTTTGCCGCCGGGGCAGAGAATCAAATTAACCGGGCCGGAAAATCTGGCTATCCATATTGAGACAATTGAAAAAGCGGCCTAAATGAGTAATGACCAGGGAATACAATTTACTTCTGAAGGAAAATTAAAGCATTTTTTAACTATTGAGGGCTTAAGCAAAAGCCTGTTGACAGAGATTTTGGAAGTTGCTGAATCTTTTGCCAGTGTTTCCGAGCAGCAAGTAAAAAAATTTCCGCTGCTTCGGGGAAAAACCATTATCAATTTGTTTTTTGAAAACAGCACCCGAACCCGTACAACTTTTGATCTGGCGGCAACCAGATTGTCAGCTGATGTACTCAATATGGATATTTCCACCTCGGCAACTTCAAAAGGCGAGACCCTGCTGGACACTATTCATAATCTGGAGGCCATGCATATCGATATGTTTGTCGTTAGGCATTCAGTGAGTGGCGCTGCACATTTTATTGCTGAGCATGTTGCACCAAATATTAGTGTTATTAATGCCGGAGATGGTCAGCATGCTCATCCAACACAAGCCATGCTGGATATGTTTACCATTCGGCGTTTCAAAAAAGATTTTAGCCAATTAAAAATTGCGATTGTCGGTGATATTTTGCACTCACGGGTTGCAAGATCACAAATTCAGGCCTTAAATATCCTCGGAGTGGCGGCTGTCCACGTTATTGCCCCCAAAACACTGTTGCCCGCAAAGGCCGAATCATTGGGTGTGAAGGTTTTTTATAATATGAAGCAAGGGCTTGAAGATGTAGATGTTGTCATCATGCTGCGTTTGCAGAAAGAACGCATGGCCGGCGCTTTATTACCTACAGAAAGCGAATATTACAAGTGTTATGGTTTAACTGAAGAAAAACTAAAATTTGCCAAGCAAGATGCCATAGTTATGCACCCTGGTCCAATCAATAGGGGAGTAGAAATCGCGTCGGAAGTTGCTGATGGGACAAAATCAGTGATATTAAAACAGGTGAGTTATGGCATAGCAGTTAGAATGGCGATAATGTCGATGACCATGCAGGCAACCGGAAACAGGAAATGACCAGGATTCATATTTCTCAGGGGCGGATTATAGACCCTGAAAACGGTACTGATAGTATTGGCGATATTTATATTGCAGATAATAGAATTTTCTCTATCATGGGTCGACCTGAAGGTTTTGACGCTGATATAACCATCGACGCCAGTAGTCAGGTCATCTGCCCAGGATTTATTGACTTAAGTGTCCGGTTAAGGGAGCCGGGAGCAACCCAGAAAGCCACCATTGCCAGTGAAGTTAAAGCGGCCGCAGCTTCCGGCGTGACTGCACTATGTATTCCGCCAGATACCAGTCCTTGTATAGATAATCCGGCAGTGGTGGAGCTGATTGATGACAAGGCAAAGGCTGCTGGTTATGGACAGATATATCCAATTGGAGCGCTGACCTATAAATTGCAAGGACAGGAGTTAAGCTCCATGTTTGCTCTGAAAAATGCCGGTTGCATAGCCGTTAGTAATGCCCAAATGCCCATCAATAATTTATTGATTTTACGACGGGCGATGGAATATGCGGCGAGTTTTGATTTATTATTGATTTATCAGCCTCAAGATTATCATTTAAGTCATCAAGGGTGCGCTCACGAAGGTACGATTGCCACTCGTTATGGATTGCCTGCAATACCAGAAATTGCAGAAACAACGGCTTTGTTACAATGCTTGGAGCTGGTGGCACACACAGGATGTAAGGTTCATTTTGGTCAAATTAGTTGCGCGAGATCGATTGATTTTATTCGCCAAGCAAAAGACGCTGGTTTGCCTGTAAGCGCCGATGTTGCTATTCATCAGCTTCATTTAACTGAACATGATGTTTTACCCTTCGATGGTGTCTACCATGTTAATCCACCATTTCGCACGGAGGGGGATCGACAGGCATTGAGGAAGGCAGTCAGTGAAGGGGTGTTAGATGCAATTTGCAGCGATCATCAACCACATAATATTGATGCCAAACTAGGCGCGTTTCCCGAAACTGAGCCGGGTGTTTCTTCTCTGGAAACGTTATTGCCATTAACGTTAAGATTGGTTAATGAAAATGAGCTGAATCTAATGCAAGCTATAGTTGCTTTAACGATTAATCCAGCGAATATTCTGGGTCTGGATACCCCGAGTCTGAAAGTAGGCGAATTGGCGGATTTATGTATTTTCGATCCGGACAAGATCTGGCAAATTAATACACAAAATTGGCTGAGTAGTGGCAAAAATACCCCTTTTTGGCAGCAAAATTTACAGGGAAAAGTTGCACATACTATCCAAAATGGTCAGGTCGTTTTTAGCCAGGGAAATTCGCGTTAGGAGAAGATGTGACTTAAGCGCCTTTTTTTTGGACTGTTCTGGCAAAATCGAAATTTTTTTGTTCCAGTTCTCTAAAACGCTGGTCTAAAATTTCTGACAAAATTTCTGATGGCTCTGATATATCATCATCGTCTATCGCTTCATCCTGTGTCGCTTGTTGCAGGTGATCCGCATAAAGTCTGGTGACTACATTTTTAAACCATATTGGTCTTCGGCGAACAATATAAAGACCAAAAGGAACGGTAAAAGGCACAATGACATCGATAAGAAACATGGTAGTCAAAGCAATAGTACAATTTCTTCTTGTTTTCATTGGATCATGCCCATCAACCGATATTTCCTTGTTAACTTTATTTGGATTAATTGGTTTATCCACATAAAGTCTTTCAACGGTATTTGGTATCCACGTCGGTCTTTTCCTTACTGCGTAAATGCTGTAAATAGCAGTAAAGGGAATAGGCAGGATCTCAATAATAAACATTGTACAGAGGGTCAGCGTACATTTCGTTTGAGTTCTCACTTGATTTCCTAACTATATTATTAAATTATTATTTGAAATTTTTTTTGCAGCTAATTATATATTCAAACTGAAATCAGTTCAGAATTTGTTTCAGTGCAGCCTCCTGATCAGTGGGAAGAGTGATGGTTAGCTTGATGGTATCAGAAAATTTCTTGTCAAGGATTTTGCCATTTATTTTTTCCAGTTGATATTCAAATGCTTGGAGTTGATTATAGTTCAGTTCTACCGATATGGTTGAAAGCGCAATATAAGGGCATGTTTCAGTCACTTCAAGCACTTTTTTTGCGGTATTGCCATAAGCTCTTGTTAATCCGCCAGCGCCTAATTTAATTCCGCCAAAATAGCGAATAACTGCGATCAGCACATTAATCAGATTTTTTCCTTCAAGGTGTAGAAATATTGGTTTTCCTGCCGTGCCGCTGGGTTCTCCGGCATCATGAAATCGGTAAATAATACCTTTTTCTGTAAGGATTCGATAAGCAAAAGCAATATGTGTGGCGTTGGCATATTGTCGATGCAGTTGTTGTAGATGTTTTAACGCAGAGATTTCGTTATCACAGGGAGTAATAAACCCGATAAATCGAGATTTTTTAATAGTGTCTTCTATTGTTTGTTCTGATTTGACACAATGCACAATACTGACGTCCAGATAAAACTATCATGATAACAATTTCGCCCCATGATTCAGAAAGAATTCATCACCAGGTAAATAAAAAAAATCTGACCAGATTATTTAGCCATATTTTGCCAGATTCATCCATCCTGACTGAACAAGAGCAATTGGCGCCTTATGAATGTGATGGCCTATCAGCTTATCAATGTACTCCCTGGATTGTAGTGTTGCCAAATACTATAGAACAGGTACGGAAAATTCTGCAGATTTGTTATGAACAAGGCGTGCCAGTAGTTGCGAGAGGCGCGGGAACCGGTCTGTCGGGAGGAGCGATTCCGTTAGATAATGGAGTGCTCTTGGTACTGGCAAAATTTAATAAGATTTTGCAGATTGAAGCAAAAAGTCGAATCGCTATTGTGCAGCCTGGTGTCAGAAATCTAGCAATTTCACAAGCAGCAGCAAAAAGTGGCTTGTATTATGCACCTGATCCATCATCTCAGGTCGCTTGCTCAATCGGTGGTAACGTGGCCGAAAATGCCGGTGGTGTGCATTGTCTAAAATATGGCTTGACGACTCACAATATTCTGCGTTTAAAGGTAGTTACAATGCAAGGTGAATTGCTAACGATTGGTAGTCATGCTTTGGATAGTCCGGGATATGATTTATTAGCATTGATGACCGGCTCTGAAGGTATGCTGGGGGTAATTGTAGAGGTGACTGTTAAATTATTACCGATTCCAGAAGCCGCTCAGGTGATTCTTGCTGCTTTCCCTGATATTGTGAATGCTGGGGAGGCGGTCGCCGGCCTTATTGCAAAAGGTCTGATTCCTGCCGGTTTGGAGATGATGGATAATGCTGCTATTCGTGCAGCAGAAGATTTTATTCATGTAGATTACCCTGTTGACGCGAAGGCCATTTTGCTTTGCGAGCTGGATGGTACAAAAGATCAAGTAGTGGATGAACTGAATAAAGCGTTAGTAATTTTGGAAAGTTTTGGCGCAACAGTGCGAGTTGCTCAAACCGAGAAAGAACGACAAAAAATGTGGGCCGGCCGCAAATCAGCATTTCCGGCAGTTGGCAGAATTTCGCCCGATTATTATTGTATGGATGGTACTATTCCGAGAAGACATCTTGCCAGAGTATTGCAAAGCATTTCCGGTTTTTCAAAAAAATATGGTTTGGCAGTAGCCAATGTCTTCCATGCTGGCGATGGCAATTTGCACCCATTAATTTTATACAATGCCGATAATCCAGGAGAGCTTGAAAAAGCAGAGCAATTAGGTAGTGACATTCTGGAATTGAGTGTCGAGTTGGGTGGTACTATTACCGGGGAACATGGTGTTGGCGTAGAAAAGATCAATCAAATGTGTTTTCAGTTCTCAAATGAAGAAATTGAGTATTTTCACGCCGTCAA
>CAZGYJ010000045.1:0-18809 GCA_964530345.1 uncultured Methylomonas sp. | reverse complement strand
AAAATATTTAACTGCAATTTCAGGCTTGGTCTTTTCGCTGCTGCTGGGCTTTTTCATAGGCTGCTAACTGCTCAGGAGAAGCTTTTTGCTGAAACTTTTCTTTCCACTCTGAATAGGGCATTCCGTAAATTTGCATTAACGCCTGCTCATAATCCAGATCTACCCCTTGTTCCTCGGCAGCAGCCAAAACCCATTTGGCCAGGCAATTCCGGCAAAAACCAGCTGTAATCATCAAATCGATGTTTTGCACATCGGTATGATTTTGTAAATGACTAATTAAACGCCTAAATGCCGCCGCTTCCAATTCAGTTTGACTGTTCTTATTCATATTCATTGACTAAACTAAATTGAACATTTTATCAGAATCTTAATCTCACCATAAACGATAGTACAATAGTATTCAAAAAAACATATAGTATAATGTTGTTCAATACTTTTTAAGTACGCCTTGATTACAATATGGAAATTCATCATTCTTCTTTAAATTATGTACCGCGTAGCAAAACCTCACAGCTTGCTGATGGCAAAGCGCGTACTGAAAACAGCGCTTTTACCGCTGATCGTAAGAATGATAAAATTTCAGCTTTTGATGATACAGAATCTTCCAAAGCAAGAGAAGCCTCTGCGAATACACAACTGTTTTTTAAGCCGCCGATAACAAAGCCTGTGATATCATTGCAGACAGAAAATATTGTTTCAAATCGTCCTGTAAATTTTCATGTTCAAAAGGCAATTAACGCTTATAAAACCGAATCACATCAACTTTCACGTGAAGAATCAACCCAAGTAGTCAGTGGCGTTGATTTTTTCGTTTAGTTTTCACAATAAAACACAGTAATGAAACAACTTCTTGATTTTTTTCCTATTATTCTTTTTTTTATCGCTTATAAAGCCTACGATATTTATGTTGCCACGGCGGTAGTTATTGTTGCCACTATCTTTCAAGTTGCATTCACTTGGTTTAAGTTTAAGAAAGTCGAAAAAATGCAATGGATAACCCTGGGACTAATTTTAGTGATGGGTGGAGCCACACTTTATCTACAGGACGAGCAATTTATTAAATGGAAGCTCTCGATTATTGAGTGGTTATTTGGACTAGCCTTTCTTGGCAGCCAGTTTATCGGAAAAAAACCTTTTGTTGAACGTATGATGGGGGAAAATATTGAACTACCCGCCAATATCTGGCGGCGCCTGAATTTTTTCTGGGCGTTGTTCTTTATCAGCGTAGGTTTTATCAACCTTTATGTGATGTTCAATTACGATACTGATACCTGGGTAGATTTCAAAACCTTTGGGGTACCCGGGTTAATGGTGGTTTTCATCATTGCTCAAATGATTTTTCTCTACAAATACATTCCTGAAACAGAGGAAAAATAAGTGTTATATGCCATTCTCAGTGAAGACGTGAAGCACAGTCTGGAAAAAAGAAAAGCGACAAGACCAGCTCATCTTCAACGTCTCGAAGACTTACAAAACCAAGGACGTTTAGTTATTGCCGGGCCTCACCCCGCTATTGATGCTGAAAATCCTGGCGATGCCGGATTTACCGGGAGCCTTGTCATTGCAGAATTTGACAACCTGCAACAAGCCCAAGAATGGGCAAATGCCGATCCTTATTTGGTGGCAGGCGTTTATGCTACCGTTACCGTAAAACCCTTTAAGCAAGTTTTCCCGCAATGACCGCAGAAATTATAAGAAGCAAGCTGACTGAAACTTTCGAACCTTTAGAAATTGAAGTTATTGACAACAGCCAGGCCCATGCTGGCCATGCCGGCGCCCAAAGTGGCGGCGGACATTTTCACGTTAATATTACCGCCGCAGCATTTGAAGGCAAATCAATGGTACAACGCCATCAATTAATCTACAAAGCACTTGGCGATTTGATGAAAAAAGAAATTCACGCATTAGGCATCAACGCCAACGCACCCTCTGAAACCTCAACTAGGAAATAATCACAATGAAAAAAATCATACCGCTATTAATTATTGGCTCTGCTTTATTGACGGGCTGTACACAAGGAAATATTTCGTCAACACCCACTATTGCTAAAAGCGATGCTATCGCCGAAGTTAATGGCAAATATATCAGCAAATCATCATTTGAGATGCTCAAAAAACAAATCGCCCAGCGTGGCCAACCGATACCTGACGAACAACTCATTAACGAATTAGTGAAAATGGAACTATTGGTTCAGGAAGCTGAAAACAAGAAATTAGCTGAAACGCCTGAAATCGCCAATCAAATGGAAATGATGCGACGTTCGATGCTTTCTCAAGCTGCTGTCAAGGATTATATTGATAGTCACCCAGTGACTGATGAAGAATTAAAAGCAGAATACGAAAAGCTTATCTCCGCGAAGGGCAGCAGTGAATATAAAGCCCGTCATATTCTGGTTAAAACTGAAGACGAAGCCAAAAAGATTATTGCTGAATTAAAAGCGGGCGCCAAATTTGAAGACTTGGCAAAAAAGAAATCCACTGGTCCATCAGCATCAAGAGGCGGCGACTTAGGCTGGTTCGCGCCTGAGCGCATGGTACCTCCTTTTTCTGAAGCTGTGATCGCTTTGAAAAACGGTGAATTCACAACTGAACCAGTACAAACCCAATTCGGCTGGCATGTTATTCTTCGCGAAAATAGCCGCGATAAAACCCCACCTTCTTTTGAAGAGCTAAAAGATCGTTTGAAAGCCACGCTGCAAAAACAAAAAGTACAGAATTACCTGGAATCATTACGTAAGCAAGCGAAAGTTGAAATATTACTGCCAAAAAAAGAAGAAAAGAAAAGTGAGCCCGAAGCAGCTTCAGCGCAACCACAAGGAGCTGCACCTAAGAGCAACACTTCTGACACAGCCAAAGTTGCAGAAAAGCTAGAAAAAGCAGCCGAAACTGCCAAACAGGCAGTCGAGGCCAAATAAATCTGAAAAAAGCTTGCAAAGATTTTTTCTTCTTTGCAACCACAACCCTATTCAAGCGTAACTATTCAGCGTATTTAATTTAACAAAATCATTAAATACGCTGAGCAGATACGTTCAAGCTAGCTTTTCAATATATTGCAATATCAACTGGATATTTCTCGACCCCTGATATTCATTGATATCCAGCTTATAAGCGGTCTTTAACTGCCGAACACCCAGCCAATTTTCTGGTTGCTCAACAAAAAAAGCAATCGCATCAATTAACACCTCGCCAAACGGCTGCCTCAAAACCAGCTTTAAATGTTGTTGCCCCACTATTCGAGACTGAATAACATCAAAAATACCATCAAATACAGGCTCAGGAAACTCCTGTCCCCAAGGACCGTAACTCTGTATTAACTCGGCAAAAGCTAATGTCATTGCTTTTTCAGTCAATTCTCCATCACTAAGTATTTTATGATCCAAATCAACTGTTGCTAAAGTTTCGCTCACCATCTCATTAAACGCCAAACAAAAAGGCGGTAAATCCGAAAGATGAATGCTTAAACCCGCCGCCATCGCATGACCACCAAACTTTTTTAGCAACTTTGGATGCAATGCTGCAATATTACTTAGCACATCACGAATATGCACCCCCGGAATTGAACGTGCCGACCCTTTGATCTCACCATTTTCGGCATTGGCAAAGGCAATAACAGGACGATGCAAACGATCCTTTAACCTGGAAGCCAAAATACCAATAACGCCTTGATGCCAATTTTCATCATATAAACACACACCTGAAGGCAAATGCGCCTCATCAAATGCTTTCATTTCATCAAGCAAAATCATTGCCTCTGATTTCATTTGCGCTTCGACCTGCTTCCTGTCGGAATTAAATTCATCCAACTGCAAGGCCATTTCCCTGGCAAGACCTAAATCATCAGTCGACAGACATTGAATACCTAGAGACATGTCATCCATTCGGCCTGCTGCATTGATTCGTGGCGCCAGGGAAAAACCCAAATCCGAGGAGGTAATCATGCGTTGGTTTCGACCAGCAATTTCAATTAACACCTTTATACCCGGATGACATTGTTCAGATCGTATCCGCCGCAGTCCTTGCTGAACCAAAATACGATTCACATAATCGAGAGGCACCACATCAGCTACCGTTCCAAGAGCCACATAATCCAGCAACTGAGCCAAATTAGGCTGGTTAATTTGCTGAGCATCAAACCATCCCCGTTCCCGCTGCCGGTTTCTAAGCGCCATCAACACATAAAAAATTACCCCTACTCCAGCCAAACTCGAAGTTGGAAATTGCTGATCGGGCAATGCCGGATTAACAATGGCGTCAGCGTCTGGCAAAATCTCTCCGGGCAAATGATGATCCGTCACCAACACTTGAATCCCTAATTTTCTGGCTGCTTCAACGCCTTCAATACTGGAAATACCATTGTCGACAGTAATTAATAGCTCCGGCTGTTCCTTTGCGGCCAAGGCAACAATTTCCGGGGTTAGCCCATAACCATACTCAAAACGATTGGGTACAATAAAAGTAACATTCTTGGCACCCAACAGTTGCAACCCTTTGATTGCAACAACACAACTGGTCGCACCATCAGCATCAAAATCGGCAATAATCATAATACGTTTTTGTTGCTCAATGGCCTCAATTAAATGCGTTACCATCTCTTCCATGCCTGAAAGCGACCATGGCGATGGCAAATGCGACAGAGAATAATCCAGTTCAGTCGCTGCGGTAACGCCTCGCGCTAACAAAATACGTTTTATTATCGGATCAAGGTCTGGAAAGTCGTGACGTAATTTCTCCACGGGACGAGAAATAATTTTTTTGGTTAAACCAGAATAATGCATCTTTTTTCAGGAATTAAAAAATGTTGGACAAGAAAAAACCGCCTAGCCCGAATTGTGCTGGCGGTTTGGGAAAAACCTCTGATTAATTCAGAAGTCATTGCGGAACCAGGATGTGCCTCCAAAACCACTTTTGGTTTTGAAAGAAAAGGGAAAATGCATTTTTTTCTTTTCGCATTCCGAAAATCCAGGAATGAATTATTCGAAGCTTCCAAAATCTAAAAAACACTATCTTAAAATCACATCTGATCCAAAATAGCGCGCTTAACTGCATCTAAAGTAGCTTCTACCACAACCGGTTTATCTTCCGCACATTGACTAATCGCAATATCTGGATCCTTCAGGCCATTGCCTGTTAAAGTACACACGATTTTACTGCCCTCTGGAATTTTTCCCGAACCAATATCATTCAACGCTCCTGCGAGCGAAACTGCAGAAGCCGGCTCACAAAAAATACCCTCAAAAGATGCCAGTATTTTTTGTGCGGCAAGAATTTTGTCATCGATAAAACACTCAAACCAGCCGCCCGATTGCTGTTGCGCCTCCCAGGCATAATCCCAGGATTGAGGGTGACCAATCCGAATGGCAGTCGCTACGGTTTCAGGATTATCAACCATCTTTCCTGATATAAATGGTGCGGCACCCGCAGCCTGATACCCACACATAACGGGTGTCTTACTTGCGACTGCCGGTAAATTTCCGGAAGTGTCGGCATACTCCTTGTAACCTTTCCAATAAGCCGTAATATTCCCGGCATTGCCAACTGGTAAGCAATGGTAATCCGGAGCATCACCCAATTCATCAATAATTTCAAAAGCAGCAGTTTTTTGACCATCAATTCTGTATGGGTTAACAGAATTAACCAGCGTCACAGGCGCATGATCAATAATTTCCTTGACGATTTTCATTCCAGCATCAAAATTATCCTTTATCTGAATAATCTTGGCGCCATACATTAAAGTTTGCGCTAATTTCCCCTGGGCAATTTTGCCTTCAGGAATCAAAACAAAGGCCGTGATTCCAGCCCTAACTGCATAAGCAGCCGCAGATGCAGAGGTATTGCCGGTTGATGCACAAACAATTGCCTGGCTCCCTTCTTCGACAGCTTTAGTAACCGCCATTGTCATGCCGCGATCTTTGAAAGATCCTGTTGGATTTAATCCTTCGTACTTAACATAAATATCCACATCTTTATTAATCAAACGCGGTATATTTTGAAGTTGAATTAATGGCGTATTTCCCTCGCCAATACTGATAATTCTGGTTGACTCTGAAACTGGCAATCTGTCTCTATAGCGCTCAATCAAGCCTGTATAATATTTTGTCATTATTTTTTATTTATCCTAATGTTTCAACACGTATTCTGATCACTTGCCCGGTAATCGCTTGCAAATTTTCAATCTCGGAAATGGCGGCATTCATTCCTTTTTCCAGAGTTTTCTGGGTCAACATGATAACCGGCACAGAGGTTTCATCATTGACTGGTTCTTTCTGAATCATCGCTTCGATACTGATTTTATGATCCGCCAGAATTCGGGTAATATCAGCCAGCACCCCCGGTTTATCTTGGGCAGTCAAATGCAGATAATATGCAGTCTCAACTTGCTCGACTGGCAACACCGGAATATCTGCCATCGCATTTGCCTGAAAAGCCAAATGCGGCACTCTGTTTTCAGGATCACTGGTTAAAGCTCTTACCACATCAATGACATCTGCAACCACAGCGGAAGCCGTTGGTTCAGCACCGGCACCAGCTCCATAATACAGAGTCGGCCCGACAGCATCACCTTTAACTAGAACTGCGTTCATCACACCATCAACATTGGCAATCAAACGACGTTCTGGAATCAATGTTGGATGCACTCTTAACTCGATACCTTGTCTGGTTTTTCGAGCAACGCCTAAATGCTTGATTCGATAGCCTAGTTGCTCGGCATATTCAACATCAGCCCGGGTGATTTTAGTAATACCTTCGGTAAACACTTTGTCAAATTGCAACGGAATCCCGAACGCAATTGAAGCCAGAATGGTTAATTTGTGGCCAGCATCTATACCTTCCACATCGAAGGTGGGATCAGCCTCTGCATAGCCTAATTTCTGGGCTTCAGCTAAAACATCATCAAAATCCCGACCTTTATCGCGCATTTCGGTAAGAATAAAATTCCCTGTGCCATTAATAATTCCCGCTAACCATTCGATCTGGTTGCCGCTCAAACCTTCCCGAATTGCCTTGATAATCGGTATTCCACCAGCCACAGCAGCTTCAAAAGCCACCATCACGCCTTGCTCGCTGGCTTTGGCAAATACTTCGTTACCATGCAAAGCGATTAATGCTTTATTGGCAGTTACCACATGCTTGCCATTTTCTATAGCTCTGAGAACCAGGTCTTTGGCATAATTGTCCCCGCCTATTAATTCCAGAACGATATCTATTTCCGGGTCATTAATTATCTCCAAGGAATCAGTTGTCAATTCAATGCCCGTGGTATCGCAAATGCGTTGCTGATCCAAATTTCTCGCTGAAGCCCGAGTGACAATAATTTCCCGCCCAGCACGACGGGAAATTTCTTCCGCATTGCGCTTTAAAACATTGACGGTACCGCCACCCACTGTACCCAAACCTAACACGCCCACTTTCACTGGTTTCAAATCTTGCTCCTCAATTTCTGATTGTCTGGAATGTTTATTCCATTCATCATCACAAAACGCCATCTTTCTTGAACATATTACGAATTCCCCGCACTGCTTGCCTGGTGCGATGTTCGTTTTCTATCAATCCAAAACGAACATGATCATCACCGTATTGACCAAAGCCAATGCCAGGCGAAACAGCCACCTTGGCATCCTGTAATATTTTTTTTGAAAACTCCAAAGACCCCATTTCCCGATAATGTTCTGGAATTGGCGCCCAGACAAACATTGTGGCTTTTGGTTTTTCGATATTCCAGCCTGTTGAATTCAGACCATCACATAACACATCACGCCGGTTTTTGTACATACCACATATTTTGGCTACACAATCCTGCGGTCCTTCAAGCGCTGTTATAGCAGCCACCTGTATTGGAGTAAACATGCCATAATCCAGATATGACTTAATCCGGGCCAAAGCGCCAACCAATTCTTCATTACCACACATAAAACCTACCCGCCAGCCTGGCATATTATAGCTTTTTGACAGTGAAAAAAACTCAACCGCAACATCCGTAGCCCCTGGCACTTGCAGAATAGATGGGGCCACATAGCCATCAAAAACAATATCAGCATAAGCAAGATCATGTACCACCCAAATATTGTGTTCTTTTGCCACTACGATAATTTTTTCAAAAAAATCCAACTCCACACATTGCGTGGTTGGATTTCCTGGAAAATTAAGAATCAACATTTTTGGCTTAGGCCATGAATCAATAATCGCTCGATGTAATTCATCAAAGAAATCAACACCGGGTACTAATGGCACATGGCGTAAATCTGCACCGGCAATCACCACTCCATAGGGATGAATTGGATAGGCAGGATTAGGAACCAACACCACATCGCCCGGGCCAAGAGCAGCCAACGCCAAATGCGCTAAACCTTCTTTGGAACCAATAGTCACAATCGCTTGTGATTCGGGGTCTAATGCAACATCAAAACGATTCCGATACCAGGAACATATTGCCCTTCTCAACCTGGGTACACCTTTTGAAATGGAATAGCGATGAGTGTCGCCTCGCCTAGATGCCTCAACCAATTTATCAACAATATGCTTTGGTGTAGGTTGATCAGGATTACCCATTCCAAAATCTATTATATCCTGTCCTTCCGCTCGCGCTTTCGCCTTCAAATCGTTAACAATATTGAAAACATAAGGGGGTAATCGACTGATACGATGAAATTGTTCCATTTATCTGCTTATTTCGGGTCTGGTTGTCATGAAACTGCCTGTAACAAAATAGTAACCCACCACATTTGGCCATTGTAGTGAAAGTTACAGACCAGTTGATTTTTAAAGAACCTCATGATTTATTCAGTTATTTCTGTGGTACAAGAATCTACCATCAAAACCAATAACCAAAAGTTATTAATTTTGTTAGAGAAGTGAAAACCACGTTTTTCACCTTTCGCGCTCATTGAACTCAAGGACGAATTATCCAGAGCTTCCTTTAAAAACCTTTCACAATACTTTTGTTATTTATTTATGTCAAATTGCCTACAATTAGCTTCCGTGGAAAAAATTCATTGCCATTTCTCCAGTTTCCCTGCAATATCTAATCTGGAACAAGGACATTCGCTGCTCAATTACAAAATGACAATTATTCAAGATTTATATTCTATTTTTGACAACCTCTACTCAAAGAACTTACAAAAAAAGGTTTTAAAGGATTCTATTGAAATGGAAATGGCCCAAAATCTCGACTTTCTCCGAACTGCCTTACAGGAAAAAATTGACTCTAAAAAAATTATTTCCGAACTGGAAAATAAATATTTCCTGGCATCACTTGAATCTGGCGTTGATTTTGATTCCTTGCAAAAATCCACACTTAATGCTCAAACCACTGGAAACATAAAGGAATTCAAGCATTATCTGGGCTGGTCAACAGAAAAACTCGTTAAAAAAGTTTATGAACGTATTGCAGTTCTAAAAAAACTGTCTGCAACCGAGCCGACCATTGATGCATCAAGGCGTTTACAAAATCTTTTTAAAATAATGCTACTAACGATCGCTCATATTAATGGTGATAATATTACTTTAAAAAAAAGATTATTACCTTTTGCTAATAATCGTTCATAATACACGCACTAACAACGAGGAAGTTATGAAAATCGAATTGGATTAGCAATACCTAATGGAATGGTCCGCCTCACTTCCTAAACGGCCTCAAGTGGGCCATGAAGTTAGGTAATAGTTTTAGCAAAATACAAAACACGAAATAATCATAAAAACTGAGGAGACAAAAATGTCAGAAGTTCAAAAAATAATACTTGCTGTTGCACTAGCACTTGGCGCAGGTTTTTTAATGGTAGGAACCAACAAACAACAAACTCCTGAACAGGCCCAGGCTGCTGCAATGATCAGAACTTATGCTGCCATGCAATCAATGGCCAATAAAAAATGTCGATTGGCAATAAAACAAAAAACTGGCGATCAGGTTTTCTTCCCGTCTGATACGGAAAGTGATAAAGATACCTATATCACCATGAAGTGGGAGGGCGAAAAAGGCCAGCATTTTAAAAACGCACTTTGCACCTTACGACTCTCACAAGGCGGAATATCAAAATTGGTTATTGATGATAAAGTCATTATAGATAAAGAAAGCTAACTATTTCCTTGCCCCTGCATTGAACTTCGTACTTAATGCGGGGGTAAACCATAGATTTCGAGGTATCAAGATGTCAAAACCAAGCAAACCATCAATGGAAACTTACCAACGCCATGTTTTAGTCTGTATTGGCGAGAAATGTAATGGAAGCATCAATGGCCTGGATTTATTCAATAAATTAAAAGAAAAACTTGCTGATGCAGGTTTAGACAAAGGTAAAGCTAGAATTCTCCGCAATAAAGCAGTTTGTCTAGGAGTTTGCCAATCAGGCCCGATCCTGTGTATTCAACCTGATGGAGTCTGGTATTACAATATTACTATAGACAAGCTGGACAGAATTATTAATGAACATTTAGTTGCAGGAAACCCGGTACGTGAATGGGTTTTTCACGAAAACCCATCAACATAAAGCTAGAATATCTAGCAACCAAGTGAAAAAGTATTTTATCCAGTTCCTTTGTGTAGTCCTGACTTATTTATTGATTGCTTGTACTGCAAGAAATAACGACCTCACACACACAAACCGGCACATTCATCAGCAACTTCCGCCTTTGCCAGGAGATATCAGCCTGTTGTTAACTCTGGAAATGCAAGCAATCAGCAAATCCATGATGGAATTGGTTCCTGCTATTGCTACTGCGGACTGGCAAAAAATCTCTGATATCGGCAGTCAAATCAAGCAAAGCTATATTATGCAACACCAGCTGACAGATCAACAGCGACAAACTATGCTGCGTATTTTGCCAACTGATTTTAAAAAAATAGATTTCCAATTCCATCAAACCGCTGGAAAGTTGGCTCATGCAGCTGAACAACATAATCGTGAACTGATCAATTTTTACTTTTACAAACTCAATGAGGCATGTAGTCAATGTCATTCTCAATATGCATTGGTCAAATTTCCTGGTTTTATTGAACCAGAAAGCCCATTTGAGCACACTCCTCATTATTAATTATCATTCTACTAATACCAACCAGCATTGGTATCTGCTCAAAAAGTCTGAACTATACGTTTTCGACCTTATCAAAAAAGCAAATAGAATTGCGCATCTGAACTGATTCATTTTTGGATTGACTCCCTCTCATGGACTCATTTAGCAGCGAAAAAAACTCTCTGCTAATGCAAAATCATTTGAAGCAATTTTTCATTCATTGTTTTCTACAAATTGGTGGACATCATGAAAAGAATATATTTTTTGGTTCCTGACCTCAAAACCGCGCATTTAGTCGTGAATGAGCTTCGTAGTAATGGAATAGAAGATCGCTACATTCATGTTTTAGCGAAAAGAGATACGCCGCTGGAGGATCTTCCAGAAGCAACTTTATTAGAAAAAACTGACTTCATTCCTGCTGTTGAAAGAGGAGCAGCCTTAGGGGCAACAACTGGTTTATTAGCCGGGCTGATTGCCCTGCGTACTGCGGGTTTTGCAATAGCAGGCGGGTCTATTTTAGGAATTTTATTTTTTGGCGCATCAATAGGAAGCATTGCCAGTGGTTTAATAGGACTCCAAATTGGTAATTCAAAACTCAAAAAATATGCAGAGGCAATTGAAAATGGAGAACTGCTTGTCATCATCGACATCCCCAAGGAAAGGATTGAAGAAATCAGTAAAGTAATTGTCAATCATCATCCAACTGTTGAATTCGAAGGGGTAGAATCATTAATGCCTCCGCCGTATTAACCACAAACCTAAAATTCAGCAACTTTTTTACAAAAAATAAATGAGGGAGAATCAGCGTCAACGAGTAACCTCACAAAAATGATGGGTGTATGTTAATGGTTTTATTATGACTGCTAAAACTGATTAAATCAGACTTGTATAACCATTGAACATTGGCCATCTATTTTTGTCTTCTAATAATTGCCAACAAATAGAACTAACACAAAATCAACGGAGGTTATTAATATGACACGGACAGAAGGCAGAATTAGCGTTTTTTACGATGGCGCCTGCCCAAAATGTGTTAAAGACCGTCACACTTATGAAAAACTCGCAGGAAAGAATGGAAATCCGGTTTGCTGGATAGATATTACTGGACGAGAAAGAGAGTTAAAAAAGCTGGGAATTGATCCTAAAAAAGCGTTGACTGAGCTACATATTAAAGACGAAAACAAACAAATCCATTCCGAACTGGATGCATATATATTGCTCATGAATCGTGCGCCTATACTGCGCCCATTTGCATGGGTGATCGGCTTACCATTAATCAGGCCTTTACTTTCCTGGCTCTACCATTGGCAAGTAAATCGTCGACTTCGCATTAGTGGCAGAATATAACCTTATGACAAATAATAAAAATGCTTTTCAATACACGAAATAAATGAATACCATTACACCATTCGCTAATAAAACTGGGGGAGAAAGTCATGACTGAAAGCAATATTGACACCGAAGCTGTCATTGGAAGTTTAAATAAAATATTGGAAACCGAATTAGCAGGCGTTGTTCGCTATACCCATTATTCATTCATGGTTTTTGGATATGGACGAATTCCAATCGTCTCATGGATGCGTGGCCAGGCTACAGAGTCCTTAAATCATGCCACTGAGGCGGGAGAACTAGTAACCCACTTGGGCGGACACCCGTCGTTAGGCATTGGTCCTTTACTCGAAACACATCGCCACGATATTGGTGATATTCTAAAAGAATCGCTGGAACATGAGCAACTGGCCCTGTCAGAATACCGAAATTTACTGAGCCTAGTTAACGGCAAACATGTCATGCTGGAAGAATATGCGCGTCGTATGATATCTTTGGAAGAAATGCACCTTGGTGAAGTCCGTAAAATGCTACGCAAACCAGGCGAATAAGAAGGAATCAGCAACTTCAGAAAACAGTTGTCAAGCTATTAAAACAGCTTTTTTAGGTTTCTGTTTGTTGTGTTAAAAGAAAACAATTATTCAAACAAAAGAGGCTCAAAATGAATGAAGACACATTGAATATGGAAGTGAGAAAATTTCTCAAACAAGTCGGGGTAACATCACAGAGAGAAATTGAACACGCCATCTCGAAAGCAGTTGAATCCGGAAAATTGCAAGGTTCGGAAAGTTTAAATATCAAAATGACCCTGGATTTACCTGATGTTGGCCTCAAGCACAGTATTGAGGGAAAAATTGCCTTGGAATAATCGTCATGGACTATACAAGCTTATTGTTCAGCATGACTTACTGATTCGATGACCCCACCCCCAAGGCAAATTTCTTCGTCATAGAAAACCACGGATTGTCCCGGGGTTATCGCGCGCTGTGGTTGATCGAAAATCACCTTGCAGCGATTTTGCGCCAAAGGTGTCACAGTACAATCTTGATCTGGCTGCCGATAACGCGTTTTCGCCCGGCAGCGAATTGGTTCGGCCAACGGCTTGTTACCACACCAGTCTAATTGACCCGCTTCCAGAGCAGTGTGGAACATCAAGGGATGATTATGTCCCTGCCCTACAATTAGTACATTATTTTCCAAATCCTTGTCCAGCACATACCAAGGTTCATCAGACGAGTTTTTTACCCCGCCGATTCCCAAGCCTTGTCTTTGGCCCAGCGTGTAATACATTAAACCTTGGTGCTCGGCAATATATTGGCCTTCTGGTGTTCGCATCTCTCCAGGCTGAGCAGGTAAATAGCGTTCAAGAAATTCCTTAAACTTTCTTTCACCAATGAAACATATTCCGGTGCTGTCTTTTTTCCGCGAATTATCAAATCCTGCCGCTTCAGCAATTTTTCTAATCTCAGGCTTATGTAAATGACCAATTGGAAACAAGGTTTTTGATAGCTGCTGCTGACCCAAAGTATATAAAAAATAGCTTTGTTCTTTATTGGGATCAACACCCTTCAATAAAAAAAATTCGCCATTTTCTTCACTGATCCGCGCATAATGTCCGGTCGCAATATAATCAGCTTTTAGGTCTTCAATCGCATAATTTAGAAAGGCTTTGAATTTAACATGCTTATTACAAAGAATATCTGGATTAGGAGTCCGGCCAGCCTTAAATTCTGACAAAAAAACCTCAAAAACCTCATCCCAATATTCAGCAGCAAAATTAACTGTTTTTAGTGGAATCCCCAGTTTGTCACAGACCTGCTGGGCATCTGCCAAATCCTCAATCGCAGTACAATATTCAGTACCATCATCTTCTTCCCAGTTTTTCATAAATAAACCGGTCACGTGATGACCTTGTTCAAGTAATTTCAATGCCGTGACTGAAGAATCCACGCCACCCGACATACCTACGATAATGTTTTTACTCATGAACCGTAATCAATTAAAGATTTGATCATAGACAAGGGATATCGCTCCCCGTTCAAATAATGATCTACAGATTTCAAAACCAAAATACTTCTTAGCCGTTCTTGCTGCTCAGCAATTTGCTCTCGAGTTAACCAATGCGTTGCCACAATACCTTCATCTAATTGAAGCTCAGGATTATATGAATGACAGCGACCTGCAAAACAAATCCTTAAAAAACTAGGCTGCTCCGGTGAACGCCGCCAAAGCTGAACAGCAACTAAATTTTCCGGCTCAAATTGCCAGGCAGTTTCTTCAATAACTTCGCGTTTAACTGCGGCAATTAAATCTTCCCCCTCTTCCAAGTGCCCTGCGGGTTGATTAAATGCGAGACCCCTGGTAGTTTCTTCCTCGACAAACAAAAACCTGTTCTCTCGTTCAATAACCGCAGCCACAGTAACATGCGGCTTCCAAATCATGATATATTTCCGGCAAAATAAAAATTGCTGTAGTTTACTCGATTTAAAGATAAGATGTTATATGAAGTTCTGCTATGCTTGGCTTTCTGATTTCCCTGGTAAGCTTGATTTTTGGTAACTGGAAAGAAAAATGAAACCACCTGATTGCAAACAAAAAAAATTTTATTTTTTTTTCATCCCATAATAAAGATACAGTAGCAAGTTAATTCCAAAAATGAGATGGTATGTATTGAAAATGCTTGCAACAGCCCCTATAGTATAGGTAGCATTTACGGTAAGTTAGTTATCATTAACCATGAACGAATCAGACCAGTTTGGAGACCATGACAGCGATCTGGCTGTCCAGGAAGCAAAACCAAAATTAAAGAAACCACCGCTGTATAAAGTGGTCCTAATAAATGATGATTTCACCCCGATGGATTTTGTCATCGAGGTATTGACTCAGTTTTTTGCCATGCCTGAAGAAAAAGCAACCCAGGTCATGCTGCACGTACACACCCGTGGCATTGGCGTTTGTGGCGTTTTTTCCAAAGATGTAGCCGAAACAAAAGTACAAATAGTCAATGACTATTCCCGAGAACATCAACACCCATTGTTATGTTCAATGGAAGAGGCATAAGTAGGAGCAGACATGCTAAATAAAGAACTAGAATTTACTTTAAATCAGGCATTTAAGAATGCCCATGAAAAACGCCATGAATTCATTACGGTGGAACATCTGTTGTTGGCATTACTGGATAACAGCTCTGCAATTACCGTTTTAAAAGCATGTAACTGCAATGCCAATGCCTTGCGTGGTGAACTAACGCAATTTATTGACGAAACCATTTCCCTTATTCCTCAGGGAGTACAAAGGGAAACCCAGCCAACGCTAGGCTTTCAACGAGTTTTGCAAAGAGCGGTTTTTCACGTCCAGGCTTCTGATAAAAAAGAAGTTACCGGAGCAAATCTATTGGTCGCATTATTCAGCGAACAGGATTCTCATGCCATTTATCTGTTACACAAGCAGGATATTAATCGTCTTGATGTAGTTAATTTTCTGGCTCACGGCATCTCCAAGGTCACTCAGGACGATGAAGCTGAGTCATCATCTTCGCCTGACCCCGAAACTGGCGATGCAAGCATTCAGGAACAAACTGAAAGCCCCCTGGAAAAATATGCAACCAATTTGAATCAAGAAGCAATTGAAGGAAAAATTGACCCTTTAATCGGTCGGGAAGACGAAGTAGAAAGAACCATTCAGATTTTATGCCGTCGCAGAAAAAACAACCCCTTACTGGTAGGCGAAGCCGGAGTTGGCAAAACTGCAATTGCAGAAGGTTTGGCAAAAAAAATAGTCGAGGAAGAGGTTCCTGAAGTTTTAAATAACAGTATTATTTATTCCCTGGATCTTGGCGCCCTGGTGGCTGGCACAAAATATCGTGGCGATTTTGAAAAACGCCTTAAAACCTTGATGAATCAGCTCAAAAAAGAACCTAATTCGATTTTATTTATTGATGAAATCCACACCATCATAGGTGCCGGCTCTGCATCAGGCGGAGTAATGGATGCCTCAAACCTGATTAAGCCAATGCTGGCCTCAGGCCAATTGAGGTGTATAGGTTCAACAACCTATCAGGAATTTCGGGGTATTTTTGAAAAAGATCATGCCTTGGCAAGACGCTTTCAGAAAGTTGATATTGTCGAGCCATCCGTGGATGACACCTATAAAATTCTACAGGGTCTTAAAACCCGTTTCGAGGAACACCACGATATCAAATATTCATCGGAAGGACTACGAGTAGCTGCTGAATTATCTGATCGGTACATTACCGACCGCCATCTGCCGGATAAAGCAATCGATGTCATTGATGAAGCCGGAGCAGGTCAACGGCTGCTTCCTGAAAATGAGCGCAAAGACATCATTGATACCCCGGATATTGAAAACATTGTTGCCAAAATCGCAAGAATTCCGCCAAAATCAGTTTCCTCAAACGATAAAGACAAGCTTTTCGATCTTGAGAAAAATCTTAAAATGTTGGTATTTGGTCAAGATGAGGCCATAACAGCTTTGGCCTCGGCGATTAAAATGGCCAGAGCCGGTTTACGAGACACCACCAAAACCATTGGCTCATTCTTGTTTGCGGGTCCAACTGGGGTCGGCAAAACAGAGGTTACCCGACAATTGGCAAAAAATCTTGGCGTTGAACTGATTCGATTTGATATGTCTGAATACATGGAAAGACATACCGTTTCACGCTTGATCGGAGCGCCTCCTGGCTATGTCGGTTATGACCAAGGCGGTTTGTTAACAGAACAGGTCAATAAACATCCGCATGCCGTTTTATTGCTTGATGAGCTGGAAAAAGCCCACCCGGATGTTTTTAATCTATTATTGCAAGTCATGGATCACGGCACATTAACGGATAATAATGGCCGAAAGACTGATTTCCGAAATATTATTCTGGTTATGACTACCAATGCTGGCGCCGAGGAAGGTAGCCGAGCATCTATTGGTTTTACCAAGCAGGAACATAGCAGTGACAGCATGAAAGCAGTTGAAAAAACTTTCTCGCCAGAATTCAGAAATCGTCTGGATGCAGTTATTCAGTTTAAACCGTTGGATATCAGTATCGTTGGCAATGTTGTCGACAAATTCATTTTTGAACTTGAAACATTACTAGCCGAAAAGCATGTAACATTTTCTTTAGATCCGGAAGCCAGGCTCTGGCTGGCTGAAAACGGTTGTGATCCAAAAATGGGTGCACGCCCAATGGCCAGATTGATTCAAGAAGAAATCAAAAAACCTCTGGCAAACGATTTATTATTCGGAAAATTGGCCAATGGCGGCCATGTGAGGGTCTTTGTAAAAGATAATAAACTTGACTTTGCAATTGAGAGCAAAGAATTAAGCGTCCCTGAAAATAGCGAACAATCGTAAAACTGTTTTTAGCGCATACGAAATGTAATACGCCCCTTTGTTAAATCATAAGGGGTCATTTCAACTTTGACTGTATCCCCAGTTAAAATGCGGATGTAATGTTTACGCATTTTTCCGGAGATATGGGCCGTCACAATGTGGCCATTCTCTAATTCAACCCGAAACATTGCATTGGGCAAGGTTTCAATCACCTTCCCTTCCATTTCAATCTGATCTTCTTTTGCCATCTTCTAGTTATCTGTTTGTTTAAAAAGCAAGGCATACTAACATAAAACAAGGTTGTTGAGGAGCTTTGCTATCTGGTTTTTAACTTATCTTATCGATTTCACAAAACTTCGCCGAATCACAAACAAAATCATGGCAGCTCGATTTCTTCATCTTTGTCAAAATACCTCCATTCTTCATTAATAAATGCCTGAATGGGCCGATACTGATTTTTATAAGACATTTTCCGGCATTGCTTGATCCAGTAACCCAAATACAACCAAGGTAAATTCAATTGCCTGGCATATTGAATTTGCCATAACACCGCAAAATTACCTAAGCCATAACGGGAGTAATCCGGATCAAAAAATGTATAAACAGCAGATAAAGCATCATTCAATTGATCGATAATTGCAACGGCAACCAGCGTTTTATCAATTGTCATCTCGACAAATAAGGTATTGCACCAGGTACTTGAAAGAAAATTGAAATATTCTTCGGGACTGGACTGCGCCATCCCACCCCCTTTATGTCGGTGTTGTTGATATTTTAAATAAAGATCATAATGAGCCTGATGAAAACTGGCCGACTTGATGGTTATGTCAATAATCGATTGATTCTTCAGTACTCGCTTTTGACTTCGTGACGGTTTGAAATCAGCAATAGGAATTCTAACCGAAATACACGCAGAACATTGTTTACACAGTGGTTTATATACCAAATCACCACTTCTGCGAAAACCATTCGCTAGTAATTGACTATATATCGGAATAGATAACTCTGTATCAGGATGAACAAATGCCGATTGTTCGAGATGGTTTTCTAGGTAACCGCAATCGTGCTCCTGACTTAAAAATAATGGAATCGAAATCACTCTGTATTCTAACCGCATTTCATACACTAACAAGTTAA
>CAZGYJ010000044.1:0-18818 GCA_964530345.1 uncultured Methylomonas sp. | reverse complement strand
CTCGACAAAAATCAGTGCGCTATAAATTCCGCATCCGTGACCGCGCGAAGTATAATTATTTAATCTTCACCACCAAAAGCTCCGAGCAACTGTAATAAGCTCAGGAATAAATTGTAAATAGAAACATACAAAGAGATGGTCGCCAGAATATAATTGGTCTCTCCGCCATGAATGATGGCGCTGGTTTCATAAAGAATCATTGCAGACATCAACAAAATAAACATGGCCGAGACTGCCAGCGACAGGGCAGGTATTGAAAAAACCACAGCACCGATTCCTGCAAGGAAAGCAACCAGAATGCCGACCATCAAAAAACCGCCCATAAAACTGAAATCCTTACGCGTAGTCAGGGCATAACCAGACAAACCAAGGAAAATAACGCCGGTGCCGCCTAAAGCGGTCATTACCAGTTCATGGCCATTGCTATAAGCACTGAGATACATATTAATAATAGGTCCCAGCGTTAATCCCATAAAACCGGTCAAAGCAAAAACAAACACTATTCCCAAGCTGCTATTGCTGAATTTTGTGGTCAAAAATAGCAATCCAAAATAACCAACCATGGTAATAATCATTCCTGGATGTGGCAGATTGAAGTACATGGCGATCCCTGCAGTGAATGCGCTGAATAAGAGCGTCATCGATAACAGCAGGTAAGTATTTTTTAAAACTTTGTTAGTAGCCAGAACGCCAGGTTCTGAACGGGTAACAGTGGTATTTAGTCTCATTTCTATTGTTCCTTTTAATGAATAACGGTTTAATTTTACAAAAGATACGGTATATTTGTGATATTTTTTTCTCGACATGGAGGACTGTTCACAATGACTGCTGAAAAACAGCCAACACCGTATGAATTAATTGGCGGTGAAGTTGCCCTGCAAAAATTGGTTGATCGATTTTATCACTATATGGATGTTGTTCCAGAAGCAAAAACTGTCCGAAACATGCATACTGATGACTTAGAGAGAGTAAAAGACAAGTTGTTCAAATTTTTTTCAGGTTGGCTGGGTGGCCCTGATCTTTACCAGCAGGAATTTGGCCATCCCAGGTTAAGACGGCGGCATTTTCCATTTACAATTGGTATTGAAGAAAGGGATCAGTGGATGGCGTGTATGGACAAGGCTTTAAATGACATGGACATTGATGAATCATTAAAACAGAGCATCCGGCAAGCATTGTTTCAATTGGCAACACATATGGTCAATTCTTGAATTTTAGAATCAACGAAGGGTACAAAATGAACTATCAGCACATCATGGCAAGCATCGATTTTTCTGCACAAAGTCAGAATATTACCCAAAAAGCAAAAAATCTGGCAACAGTATATGGTGCAAAATTAAGCCTGATTCATATTCTGGATAATATTCCCATGCCGCAAGTTCCTTATGGAACTGTCATTTCACTTACAGAAAAGACAGACAATGAATTGTTGGAAGCAGAAAAACAAAAATTCATCCAGGTAGCAAAACAGCTTGATGTCATTGATGATTGCCGATGGCTGGTCTGGGGGAATCCCAAGCAGGAGATAACCCATATTGCCGATCAAAATAATGTCGATTTGATTGTTTTGGGATCACATGGCCGACACGGTTTGGCACTGCTGCTGGGTTCAACGGCAAATGCAGTTTTGCATCATGCCAATTGCGATGTTTTGGCGGTGCGGATAAAAGAAAGTTAGTTGACATTTATTTCCTGGTTTCGCTGTTTTAATAAAGCAACAAAATGCTGACATATATTCCAGCACAGTATACCTCCCCAAATCGCCTGAATAAACCAGAAAACATCAATCGGAAATCTAAATCTGGCATATCCCGTAGGCCCTGCAACGCTGGTGAAATAAAAGTTTGCCAGCATTATCAGCCATAAAAAAGGGTCTTTTTTCTGAACAACATAAAAAACGCCCAGCAAGGCAAAAACCATGGTCAGCATACTGGTGATGATCGATGTTAAATAGAGGAAGCGGGCATGAGTGACAAAATAAAACAATTTGCCAATGATGCTGGTTTTTGAAAAAACCGGGATGCCTAAAGTGTCGGTTTTTTCAGCCTGAAGTGTATCGGGAAGTAACTCAATAAAAGGGATAGGTGCGCCAGGCTTATGATAGACATTATAAACTTCGACCGCAAAAGGAACGTACATGGCTTTCAAAGTACCGCTTATCCATTGGGTCATATACGTCTTGGGGTACTTGAGTAATTCATGGATAGCAATTTTTCGTTGGAGATTGAAAAACTCAACTTCGTTCAAAGGTCTTCCTAGTTTTTTTTCTTGTTCTGATCGGACGTTTGCTACTTTTTTCCTAATATATTCCCGACCATCAAAGTAACCTCTAATTCCTTCTGCATTCCACACGCTGGGAAGGTGATAATGCGTAATAACGTTACCAGATTGTCCGCTAAAGAAGTATTGGTTGAAAATACGATAATTTCTTATCACCCAGGGTGATAGAACAAGGGCAAATGAAAGCAGCATGACACTGACATGCATCATAACTTTCTGATGGTGGCGGTAAAAAAACAAAACGACTCCACCAGCGATGATAGGGAAATAAACAAGTACTGGCCTGATTAATGCTCCTATTGCCATTAGAATACCGGCGATGAGCAAATATTGACAACGAGAATTTTTAAAGTAGAGACCGATAGAAAACAGACTGCCAAATACAAATGGCAGAAACAGCGTTTCTGACAGAATCAGCTTTGGATAAGCAATGCCGCCTGGATCCAGCATTAAAAAAATAAAACCAATTTGTGCGATTTTTTTATGAAAAAGCTCGCTGGCAAATTTATAAAACAAAATAGCCGTAAAAAAATAGATGATTTCCTGCCAGAAAATTACCCAAAGAAAGCTTTTCATTCCAAATAATTTAATAACAGCCAGGAAAAGCGGATACCCAGGAGTTCTGAAAACTTCTGGGCCAAGAGGGACGTCTCTGTATTGTGTGTGGGAAATAATATCGCGCGAAGAAATTGCAAAAGCATGTTTGTGCCACAGGTTTTCCGCTAAATCAACATAAACTTTTGTATCGAGGTGTTCATAATGAGTATCACCAGTAACAGCAATGTAATAAATAAACAAGCTGATTCGAATAATGATCAGAAATACAATTATCCAACGAAACCACATTGGCTAAGCTCCAGAGCGATGAAAAAGTAAGGCGATGATAATTTGAGTAGTGGAACTGCAAAGATATGCTGAAAAATGTTTTCCATAAAAAAGGTAACACTATGTTATTAGCCAGCCCCGGTTGTTAACATTTTTGATTTTAATGGTGATAATAATTGCTGAAAAAATCCCCAGCACCAGATACCTCCAAAGATTGCCTGAATAAACCAGAAAACATCAACGGGTAGTCTGAATCTGGCATAGCCCGTAGGGCCAGCAACACTGATGTAATAAAAATTTGCCAGCATTATCAGCCATAAAAAAGGGTCTTTTTTCTGAAAAACATAAAAAATCCCTAACAAGGCAAAAATCATGGTCAGCACACTGGTGATGATTGATAATAAATAAAGGGGGCGGGCATGAGTGACAAAATAAAACAATTTGCCGGTTATGCTGGTTTTTGAAAAAACCGGGATGCCCAATGCATTCGTTTTTTCAGCCTGTAGGGTATCAGGTAGTAGCTCAATAAAGGGAATGGGTGCGCCAGGTTCATGATAAACGTTATATACTTCTACCGCGAAAGGAACATACATAGCTTTTAACGTACCGCTTATCCACTGGGTCAGATAGGTTTTTGGGTATTTAATCAATTCTTTCAATGCGATTTGCTGCTGAAATTTGAAAAACTCAACAGCATCCAGCGGTCTACCCAATTGTTTTTCCTTGTCAATTCTGGCTTCCGCAACCATTTTTCTAATGAATGGACGACCATCCCAATAGCTTCTTATGCCTTTAGCATTCCACACTCTGGGGACATGGTAATGGACCAGTACATTACTCGCCTGACCACTGAAAAAGTATTGGCCGTAAATTTGATAATTTCTGATTAACCACGGTGAAATAACCAGTAGGAAGGTCAACAGCATTACACCTGTATGAAACCAGCTATATTTATTGTTTCGATAAAAAAACAAAATTGTCCCTGCCGCAACCCAGGGAAAATAATACATAATAGGGCGAATGAGTGCGCCAATCCCCATGATGATGCCTGCGAAAAACAGATACTTCCAATGTCGTTTTTTGAAATAAAATCCAATCGAGAATAGGCTGCCAAAAACAAAAGGCATAAACAGGGTTTCTGACAAAATTAGTTTGGTGTAGGCAATGCCGCCAGGATTTAACATCAAAAAAATGACGCCAATACGAGTAAAATTCAGCCCCAATAATTGTCGTCCATATTGGTAAAAGAGAAATACCGAAGCAAGATAAATAATTTCCTGTCCATAAACCACCCAGAACAAGTCATTCATCCCCAGTAATTTGAATAGCGCCAAAAATACAGGAAAACCCGGGGTTCGAAAAACTTCAGGCCCATAAGGTCGATCTTGGGATTGTACTTCAAAGTCCGGGTTGGGAGAGCTCATGGTAAAAACATGATTGCGAAGCAGATTGTCAGCAAGATCAATATAAGCGCCCGAATCTAAATGGATAAAGGTATGGTCAACCATTAAAAAATAGATAAACAAGCCGAAACGAAATAGAATCAGAAATCCGACTGTCCAGTTGAACCACATGACTAAATACCTGTTTAGAAAAAAACGGCGTGATTATAACATGCTGTAAATTGACAAAATCACACTCAAACATACTAATTTTTGGGTTTTTTCTTATTCCAAAAACAAAAACCTTTTTTATGTGTTGGTTTTTTTCAATAAACGCCTCTCATTATCAGGAAAAGTGCGATAAAATTTGTTTATGCTACTCAGCACATTCTGGCGAGATTAATGACTGGGACGCATTGACGCAGTCATTTTGTCAACAAAACCAGCCTACGGAAACGAATGCATAATATCCAAGATAGCTTAAACAAGATTCAGCTTGATGTTGCCTTACAAAAAACCGATACTCCAAAGCAAATTGCCAAACAATTACGTCTGCAATATGAGCAAGATGTGGGTGTTTTTTTTGCAGAGCTAGCTAAATTACCTTTAGAAAACCTTTGTAGAGTTTTGATGGAATTGCCGAGTGATATTTTTGAAGAAGCATTTTCCCGCATACCCCATAAAAAAATGGCAACAGCTTTATCCTATCTTGATAGTGATGAGTTGACTGACTTTTTACAACGCGTCAAACAATACGATCAGAATTACGCAAAAAATACTTATCGCTTATTGGCACCCGATGAGCAGGCCGAAGTGAGCAATCTGTCACAATTTTCATCTGATCAAGCTGGCGCGTATATGAAAACCGAAGTGTTGGCGGCTAAATTGACAGAAACACTCGGGCAAGTCAAAGAGAAAGTTCGGATTTTCAGAAAAGAAAATTCAAATAGTCCCATTTTCAAATTATTTGTTGTCGATGCCGATAATCATTTGCTCGCAACCCTTCATTTTACTGATCTGATGTTGTTCAATGACGATGATACCTTGCAGGAAATTATGGCAAAGGCAACTGTTCATCATCGCAAGCCAGTCAGTGTGCATACTACAACACCGATTAGAGAAGTCATACAACTATTTGAAGACTACGATCTGAGTGTCGTTGCGGTTGTCGATGATCATGATCGATTAGAAGGCCGAATTGTTTTCGAAGATATTTATGATTTGATTCGTATGCAGGAACAAAATCAGGCTTTGAAAATGGCGGGCGCCAGTGATGTTGCAGAAGAAGAAAGTTTTACTTCGGCAAGAGAGGCGCGGCTTCGATGGTTGTTTATCAATTTGGCGGCCTTATGCCTTGCTGCCTTTACAGTCAGTCTATTCAAAGAGACGATTGAACAGTTGGTTGTCCTGGCCATACTGATGCCTATTGTTGCTGCTTTAGGGGGTAATGTTGGTAATCAGGCTGTGACTGTAACGGTAAGAAAACTCGCTTTGGGGCAAATTGATTGGCAGAATGCTCTTCCTGTTATCAAGCGGGAAATCATGATTGCTGTTTATAATGGTTTGATCATTGGCGGTGTTGTATCCATTATCACGTTTTTGTGGTTTCACCAATTTTTGCTTGGCTTGGTGATTGCTATGGCGATAATAATAAACCTGGGAATTGCCGGGTTAATTGGCTCGACGATTCCTTTGTTAATCAAAAAATTTGGTGGCGATCCGGCGATTGCATCTCCTTTGTTATTGACAACGGCGACCGATGCCATCGGATTTTTTGTGTTTCTCGGGTTGGCTGAGATAATCTTGCTTTAGTTTGAGACCCTGAGTAGTTTTATGGCAATCTAAAGGTTGTGCATGAGACACAAAATGAGTGATTTTTATTGCTAAAATCTACTCTTTGCCCATCACCTAGAATTAAATAACTAATAAATGAATTTGGTAACTTGTCTGGATTATCCTTTGGATGTTGAAACGATTCTCAGGAAAAAGAAAGCCATCAAACGGGTACTTGAAGAGACAAAGCCAGTCATTGAAAAAAATATTGCCATATTAGGCGGCTCTACCACTACTGAAATCAAAAATATTCTGGAATTATTTTTGCTCAAAAATGCTGTTAAAGCCAATTTTTATGAGTCGGAATATAATCAATATTATCAGGAAGCAGTGTTTGAAAATCAGCCATTAGCTGCTTTTAAACCGGATATCATTTATATCCATACCAGCCATATTAATATTGGTTGTTTCCCTAAAGTCAGTGAGTCTGAACAATCGGTTCAGTCTTTATTGAAGCAGGAAAAATTGAAATTCCAATCAATTTGGGAAGCTTTAGTTCAATATGATTGCGCAATTATTCAAAACAACTTTGATTTACCGCCAGACCGTAGCCTTGGAAATTTAGACTTTTCTGAAATTCACGGAAAAACTCACTTTATCAGTCAGTTAAATCTTTTTTTTGCCGATCAGGCCAGAAAAAACAAGCATCTCTATATAAACGATATTCATTATTTGTCTGCCAGTATTGGGCTCACTCACTGGTTTGATCGAAGCTTATGGTATCAGGCAAAATATGCGCTCAGTTATACTGCTATTCCAGTGCTGGCTTTAAATTTAAGCAATATTATTAATGCCATTTTAGGACAGAGCAAAAAATGTTTAGTATTGGATCTTGATAATACCTTGTGGGGAGGAGTTATTGGTGATGACGGTTTGCAGGGTATAACGATTGGCAAGGAAACAGCGCTGGGTGAGGCTTATGTTGATTTTCAGCGCTATGCCAAAGAATTAAAACAGCGTGGAATTATTTTAGCCGTGTGCTCGAAAAATGATGATCAAGTTGCCAGGGAAGGGCTAAGCCATCAGGATAATTTATTATCCAGTGAAGATATGACTGTCATTAAGGCAAATTGGGACCCAAAGTACCAAAATATCAGGGAAATCGCCAAAGAAATAAACATTCATCCGGATAGTCTGGTTTTTTTTGATGATAACCCTGTTGAACGGGATGCTGTTGCAAGCCAGATACAGGAAGTATCAGTGCCCGATATCGGAGATGATATTGTTCATTACATTGATTACCTGGATAAAAATGGATATTTCGAGGCAACCCATTTAACCGGAGATGACAAACAAAGAACGGTTTATTATCAGAACGAAAAATATAGAGCTGAGGCAAAAGCCAGTTTTGATGATTATCAGGATTTCTTGCAATCTCTGGAAATGCAGGCCCAGATAAAGCATTTTGACCCCATTCATTTAGAACGTATTACCCAACTGATCAATAAAACCAACCAGTTTAATTTGACGACCAAACGTTATACCCTGGCTGAAGTTAAGGCGGTTTCTGAAAACGACCAATATCTGACTCTTTACGGTCGATTAACCGATAAATACGGTGATAATGGCTTAATTGCCATTACTATTGGTTCCATTAAAAACCAACAATGCCATATAGATTTATGGTTGATGAGCTGCCGGGTTTTGAAAAGGGATATGGAGTTAGCGATGCTGGATATTTTAGTGGCGAGATGCCGAGACAGGGGAGTTAAAGAAATTATTGGCTATTACATTAAAAGTCCAAAAAATAACATGGTGTCTGGACTATACGAAAAAATGGGATTTCACTGCATTGAACAAACTCCAGATCTTTCAGTCTGGAAATTGATATTGGACAATTACAAAAATTTGAATACAACGATAAAGGTAAATAATGACTAGAGAAGAAGTGCTTAGTAGCGTTCAGGATATTTTCAGAGATATTTTTGATGACCAGTTGCTTGAAATTACTGATGCAACCAGCGCAGAAGATATTGAGGATTGGGATTCCATGAATCACTTGAATCTGGTCAGCGCAATCGAGAAAAAATTTTCCATTCGCTTTGCACTGGGAGAACTTCAAACGCTTAATAATGTTGGCGCGATGATTGATCTGATGATGCAAAAAATTTGATCAATGCGTTTTCATCACATCGGCATTGCGTGCAGAGATATTTCGGAAACCCTGAAATTTGTTCAAAAATCATTCGATGTTGTTGAGGCCTCCGAAATTATTTTTGATAAAAAGCAGGATGCGGATTTATGTTTATTGGAACTCACTGACGGCAGTCATATCGAACTGGTTTCTGGAAAGGCGGTCGAAAAATTTGTCGCAAAAAGGCAATCGCTGTATCACACATGCTGGCAAGTTTCCGATATAGAACAGGCAATCGCAAAGCTTTATGACAACGGGGCAATTTTAATCTCACCGCCAACTGAAGCAATTCTTTTTGACAATCGCAAAGTTGCTTTTCTGTTTAGCGATATCGGCATTATTGAATTACTGGAGGAAAACCTGAGTGCTGTTTAACAGTTATGTGTTTATTTTTTGCTTTTTGCCCATTGCTATTTTTGTCTATTTTTACCTGAATAAACTTCGTCTGCCGCAAGCTTCGACCAGTTGGCTGGTATTTGCCAGTTTGTTTTTCTACAGCTGGTGGAATCTTGCCTATTTGCCATTAATTCTGACCTCGGTGTTATTTAATTTTTCAATAACACGGATCATCACTAGCTATGATGAGGCAAAAAAGAATTTTTTCAGTAAAAAAACCATTTTTGTTTTTGGTTTGATTTTTAATCTAGGCTTGCTGGGGTATTTCAAGTACATGGATTTTTTTATTGAAAATATCAATGTGGCTGCTGGGGTAAAATTGCCTTTGTTACATCTGACCTTGCCTTTGGCAATCAGTTTTTTTACGCTGCAACAGATTGCCTTTTTGGTAGACAGTTATGAAGGATTGGCGAAAGAAGGTAGCTTCCTGGATTATGCCGTATTTGTTACATTTTTCCCTCAGTTGATTGCTGGTCCCATCGTTCATCATAGCGAAATGATGCCGCAATTTTCCAAACTCAGAAACAAGGTGGTCAACTATAAAAATATTGCCAATGGTCTGGCGTTATTTTCAATTGGACTCTTTAAGAAAGTGGTGATTGCAGATACCTTTGCTATCTGGGCCAATGTCGGGTTTGACGAACTGCAGACATTGTCATTTCTGGAAGCCTGGATGACTTCCTTGTCCTATACCTTTCAGCTATATTTTGATTTCTCCGGCTATACCGATATGGCTTTGGGAATCGCGCTGATTTTCAATATCCAGTTGCCGCTTAATTTTAACAGTCCGTTGAAAAAAACCGGCATGATTGATTTCTGGAAAAACTGGCACATGACACTGACCAACTTTATCACCACTTACATCTATACGCCGATTAATCGAAGTTATCAGCGTTTAACATTCCATAAGGCGATGTGGGCAACTTTTTTGACTTTCTTGATTGCAGGTTTGTGGCATGGCGCTTCCTGGATGTTTGTTATTTTTGGTGCCTTGCATGGTATTGGTGTGGTGATTAATCACTATTGGAAAAAAACCAAAATTAAAATCAGCAAGGTGCTGGCATGGTTTATCACCTTTAATTTTGTTAATTTCACCTTTGTTTTTTTTCGGGCTCATGACATGAGCGATGCCCTTAAGGTGTTGAAAGGGATGGGAGGGCTCAATGGTTTTTCATTGCCTGAAATGATAGCATCCAAATTACCAGTCTTGAAGAAGTACGGCTTGGAATTTCAACCCTTTATGGAATCGATCAAATTTTCCTGGTTGATTTTTGTTTATATTGCATTAGCTTTTGCTTTGGTACTGATTTTTAAAAATTCGGTTGATTTAATCAGGCAGCATCAAAGAAGCTATAAAACCGCTTTTTATTCCAGCTTGTTGTTTTTTATTGGTGTGATGTCAATGAACAGGACATCAGAATTCCTTTATTTTAATTTTTAATGGCAACCATGACCGGCAAAAGCTGGGTGAGAGCCCATTTATCAATGCTTGCTGTTTTATTGATTGCAACTTACGCTTTCATTGTTTATGCAGAAAAATTGTATCCGCTGCGCATTTCTGACAACGTAGCTTTTGATGCCAAAGTTCGTTTTTTAAAGGATTCGCAGCGGATATCGGGTTCAGATGCGGCGATTATTGGTTCTTCAATGGGTTTGATTAACTTGAACGGTAAAACGCTTGAAGAAAAATCAAAAAAAATTAACCGGTTGGTGAATATCTCTTCCTGGGGCGAGCAGGTTTTACAGGTTGAGCAGGAATTGCAACTGATTGCCGATAATAAAAAAATTAAATATGTGATCTATCCGCTTCAAATGGATGATTTTGCTTTCGACAAGCAGCATGACCTTGATTTTGAAGAGGTGAATAAATACATCAAGGGAGAATTTACCCTATATCCGTATAATCGTGTGTTTTTAAATATTTTTAGCTTTTTAAAAGCATTTTATAATTACCAGTCTTATCACCAGACTGATCACAGATA
This sequence comes from uncultured Methylomonas sp., assembly GCA_964530345.1. GTDB lineage: Bacteria > Pseudomonadota > Gammaproteobacteria > Methylococcales > Methylomonadaceae > JALSJK01. The sequence continues at coordinate 7,986 of CAZGYJ010000044.1, read as the reverse complement.
TCCATCACTGTTATTTGATGAGACGGGGGGAGTGAATTATCGAATTTATGGCGAAAATATCGAAAAAGAGCGGTGGAAAAAAAATATCGTTTATGGATTGAGCAAAAACAATTTTGAAGCATTGAAAAGAATTGCAAAATTATTGCAAGACCAAAATATCAAATTTATCGTGTTGATCACTCCACTGCGTCTACCACTTTTGGAAGCCAGTCCCGAATGGAAAAAACAATTTGAAGAATTTACCCGATTAATGGAAACAACAGCCCTTGAAAGCAGGTTTAATTTTCTGGACTTACATCACTTACTAATGTTAGAGGATGAGTTTTTTGCGGACAGTTCGCACCTGAATTATGAAGGCTCTGTCCTGCTTTCAGAAATTGTCGCCAATTATGTTGACGGAGTTTAGTTTTTTCTGTGCCTGGTCGGTATCTTCAGAAACTGTTATTTCTTCCGTATCCAGGAATGCCAGGGTTGGTTTTATTTTTTCAACAACTGATCAAGTCCGGCAAAAGGGTTATGGGTTGCTTTTGCTGTTTTTTCTGACTCGATAGTTAAGTGACCAAATCGAGTTTCTTCATATCGTTGGTGTTCATTATCATGGCAATACAGACAAAGTAATTCCCAGTTACTGCCATCAAGGGGATTATTATCATGATCATGGTCTTTATGGTGGACGGTTAATTCCTGGACATTTTTGTGGGTAAATTCCCGGGCGCACCGACCGCAAATCCAGGGATACATTTTAAGGGCTTGGCCGCGATAGGTTTTTTCGCGCTCTTGCTGGTGTTTTCTGGCTTTAGCAATTATTTGGTCTGCACTTTTTCTGTCATTTTCTACCATTTTGAATTCTCCGGGGTGCAACTTGAAAGAAGAATAACTACCATTTTACACATTTTTCAATTTTTAACAGGCAGAAAATTATATCCTCTTGCTCTCTTTCGTATCCATGCAATAGAAGGTCTTGTATTTTTAATAATCTATCTCTTTAAACCATTTGTGCAAGAATTTTTTGTGGTGTACAGAGCTTATATTGATATTTTTTGTTCTAACCGTCATTAAATAATAGCTTTGTAGAAAGCTATGGATAGGGTATATTCCAACTAAGAAACCTTATTCAATATAAGAAAATAAATGCAGAATTGAAACTTGATTTTTTAAGTTTTATGCAAAGAATCTGGAGGAGGGAAAATGCAAGATCTTAACCATCTCGCCATTATCTGGATTGGGGTTTTTTTATCCTCATATCTAGCAAAATTAACCAAGCTGACTGCCGTTGTTTATTTTCTGGGCTTTGGCTGCTTAATGGTTAATATTGGCATTCTTCCGCTTGAAACCACCCCTTTTATTGAAGGTTTTGCCAAGGTAGGAATTATTGTCATTATGTTTGCCTTGGGTTTTGAAGAAAATTCCAGTCAGTTTGTCCAGGGAATAAAAAGGGCTTGGGGGATTGCCCTGTTTGGTGCCATTGGGCCTTTTCTGGCGGCGTATCTTCTAGCTCTCCAGTTCTGGGGCGATGTCAAACTTGCATTAATGTGTGGTCTTGCTATGACCGCAACTGCAGTTTCGCTGACTATGGTTTCATTACGCAGTGAGGGATTGCATAGAACTGAGGCAGCTCGTGGGATTATGACTTCGGCTGTACTGGATGATATTGCCTCATTAGCTTTGGTTGCTTTACTAGTTCCGTTGGCGACGGGGCAAGGCGATATTTCATTGCTGCAGGTTTTGATTATCGCAATAAAGACAGTGATATTTTTTGGCATTGTCACTCTGTTAGGTATTTGGTTTTTTCCTTGTGACAGTTCAATTAAAATCAAACGGCTTGTTCCTTTTTGGCAAAACTGTTGCAGTCAAAGCCCTTTTCTTGACCGAATAAGCCACATAATTCCTGTTCTGGAACGTCATGGTGTTCGGGATTTATTAAAATTGGGTGAAAATGGACAATCGACATTAACCATACTATTGCTGGCATTACTGATTAGTTTGATTGCCCATGAGTTTGGTTTCCATCCTGCTGTCGGGGCGTATATGGCAGGTCTGATTCTCAAACAGGAACACTTTCATGAAAATTTAAAACAGCAAGAACAGGAATATAATAAATGTAAATTGGTTATTGATAACGTTGCTTTTTCCTGGCTTGGTCCTGTTTTCTTTGTTAATTTGGGAACAAAAATTGTTCTTGATCTGGATATTGTGTTTTCCGTTATTCCTGAAATGATGGCACTAACATTAGGGGTATTTTCTATCCAGATTATTTCTGCAATGTTAGCTGCACGTTTTACTGGAAACTTCGCTTGGCATGAAAGCATCATGATTGGCGTCGGCATGTTGGGCAGGGCGGAACTGGCCTTTGTTGTACTCGATATTGGCTATGTACAAAATCAGATTTTCACAACAGCTGCATTTTATACCTTGATGTTTACTGCATTTTGGTTGAATATTGCGGTTCCTATATTAATCAAATATTGGCATCCCTATTTTACAGGGGAAAAACAACTGGTGGTTACATTGGGTGCGCAACGAATAATCCTTTCAAATCCTAAAACTTCTAAATGACCTATGAAAAAAATTTGGATATTCAAACATTTTCGGGCTGGTTTGATATGCTATTTCCTAGTGTTTTTCTCAGGAATAGTATCTATGTCAAGTTATGCCGAAATTCAATATCCAAAGGAGTTACAAGTTCGTTTGCAAGATGCATTAAAAAAACAAGGTTCTGATTATCAACCTAGGACAGAATTGTTATTGCCCAATGGTAAACCAAAATACACTAATCGATTGATTCTGGAGAGTTCTCCTTATCTAATACAACATGCTCATAATCCAGTGGATTGGTTTCCCTGGGGAAAGGAAGCATTTGCAAAAGCTAAAGCAGAAAATAAACCCGTGTTTTTGTCAATTGGTTATTCAACCTGTCACTGGTGTCATGTCATGGAACGGGAAAGTTTTGATAATGAGCAGATTGCCAGTTTTCTAAATGAGCATTTCATAAGCATCAAGGTGGACCGAGAACAATTGCCTGATATTGACGCCTACTATATGACCAGCGTAATGTTGATTAACGGACAAGGTGGGTGGCCCATGTCCAATTTTTTATTAGCGGATGGGCGGCCTTTTTTTGGCGGTACTTATTTTCCACCACATCAATTTCAAGACATATTAGCGAAGATTTCCCATGTTTGGCAAACCAGACAGCAGGAGCTCATCTCATCGGCAGAAAAAATCACAGCGGCAATTGAAAATATAAATTCCAGTAAAAAAACGGCGGAAAAAATAGATCAGCAAGTTATTCATCATGCTGTAGCTGGGATCATGGCAGGTTATGATAGCGATCGAGGCGGGTTTAGTCCGGCACCCAAATTTCCCAATGAACCTTTATTATTTTTGTTACTAGGGCAAATTGAGCGAGGAAAGGCTGATGCGAATGTTCAAAAAGCAGTTTTTCATAGTCTGAATGCCATGATGCAAGGGGGGATTTATGATCAAGTGGGGGGTGGATTTCATCGTTATGCAACAGATAATAACTGGTTGATTCCCCACTTTGAAAAAATGCTCTATAACCAAACGCACCTCGTACGAATTTATCTACAGGCTTATCAAATAACTGGAAATCCGCTTTATAAAAGGGTTGTTCAGCAAACGCTGGATTATTTATTAAGAGAAATGAAATCGCCACAAGGTGGATTTTATTCTGCAACTGATGCAGATAGTGAAGGTGAAGAAGGTTTGTTTTTTGTTTGGAAAAAACAGCAAATTCTTGATGTCTTACCTGATGATTTGGGGAAATTAGCTGTCAAAATTTTTGGAGTGACTGAGACCGGTAATTTTGAAGGCCGTAATATCCTTTTTTTGCCAGTCGCCTTGGATGAATATGCAAAAAAACACAATATCAAGTTAAAGGGATTAATTGAAAAGGTCGATAAAATCAGGGAAATACTGCGACAGGATCGGGAAAAAAGAACTCATCCTTTGCGCGATGAAAAGATATTGACTGCCTGGAATGGTATGGCCATTGCGGCATTTGCAGAAGCTGGTTATCAGCTTGAAGACTCGGTTTATCTTGATGAAGCGAAAAAGGCAGCACAGTTTATCTGGCAACATAATCGTCAGCAATCTGGTAAGTTATATCGAGTTCATCTAAATGGTTCAGCTTCGATTGACGCGGCTCAGGAAGATTACGCCTATTTGGCTGAAGGATATCTTCGATTGTATGACGCTACAGGTGATTATGATTGGCTAGAAAAAGCGCAGCAGCTTGCAGATATCATGCTGAAAACATTTTGGGATCAGAATCAAGGTGGATTCTATATGGCTCAACATTCAAAAATAGCGCCTCATATTCGAGACCTTAAAGAGGCCAACGATGGTGCCATGCCATCTGGAAATTCTGTTGCACTCAAGGTTCTTGCAGAACTGACCAAAAGATCAGGGGGAATGACATATCAAGACAAAGCTTGGGAAACCGTCGCGGCATTTTCTGATCAAGTGAAAACCCATCCAGGTGCTTATGCTTATTTTCTGTTGGGTGTCGATCAACTATTAGCAGGTGAAGCCGGAAATATTCAATATGCTGCGAATGGTGCCGTGGCAATAAAAGCAACGGTGCAGGCTGACGATAATAATAAATTCAAACTGATCCTTGATCTGTCCCTTAAGCCTGGTTGGCATGTTAATGCTCATCAGCCCTTGCAAAAAGACCTGATTGCGACCGAAGTGAAGTTGGCAGATAATCAACATTGGCAGCTTGAATCTGTTATTTACCCCGAACCAGAAAAGAAAAAACTGGCCTTCCAAGAAACTGAATTAGCGCTGTATGAAAAGCAATTACTATTACAAGCAACAATTTTGAAAAAAATTGAAGCTGTTTTAAAAATACCGATTCTGGTTACATTGCAGGCGTGTAATGAACAACATTGCTTGGCTCCAGAAACAATCAAAATCAGTGCGTATGTGTCCAAATATACTGATAGTCGTTTAGAAAAATAATATACAAGGAGCTGCTTCAGCAGCGAAAAAAAATTTTAATTATTCCCTCTGAACCCGTAACTTTACTACGGCACAGGAGGCAAGCGACTGATTCATAAAGGGTTAAGGATGAAAAAAAGATTTTTTCAGGCCGTGCTAAACCAATATCTTGCTCCTTGCTATCCGCATTGAAATCACGAGTTCAGGTAACAATCATACTGTGAATGGAAAAATACCAAAGTTAAAAATTCCTAGGGGAGTTTGGGCGCTGGGTTTTGTCAGCTTGTTTATGGATTTATCTTCGGAGTTGATCCATAGCTTGTTACCCATTTTTATGGTGACAACTCTCGGTACGGATGTAGCCATTGTAGGTCTGGTTGAGGGAGTTGCTGAAGCATCTGCACAAATCATCAGAATTTTTTCGGGTGTTATTAGCGACTTTTTTGCTCGTCGAAAAATCATGTTGCTGCTGGGCTACGGTCTTGCCGCTTTGTCAAAACCATTGTTTCCTTTAGCAGATTCCATATTGACGGTATTTTCTGCTCGATTTATGGATAGAATGGGTAAAGGTATTCGAGGCGCGCCTCGAGATGCATTAATTGCAGATTTGTCGCCGCCAGAAATACGCGGCGCCTGTTTTGGATTAAGACAATCGATGGATACCGTTGGCGCTTTTCTTGGGCCGCTTGTTGCAATCTTGTTGCTGTATTGGTTGAATGATAATCTTAGGCTGGTTTTATGGGCGGCTGTTATTCCAGCAATAATTGCTGTTTTAATTGTGCTTTTCTGGGTTAAGGAACCCATTGCCAAGAAATCTCATATTTTTCATTCCCCTTTAAAGTGGAATGTTTTAAGGTTTTTTTCCGGCCAATATTGGTGGGTTGTTTTGATTGGTGGGTTTTTCTCTCTGGCTCGTTTTAGTGAAGCATTTCTGGTCTTACGGGCCCAACAAATTGGATTTTCAATTACCTTGATGCCATTGATCATGGTGATCATGAGTTTATCCTATGCAATTTCGGCTTATCCGGCAGGAATCTTATCTGATCATATCAATAAAAAGTTCTTGCTGGGAATTGCCTTGATATTGTTAATACTTGCTGATTTGATGCTTGCTAATTCAAATTCTATTGGATTTTCGCTGGTAGGAGTTGCTATATGGGGGTTGCATATGGGATTCAGTCAGGGAATTTTGTCAACATTGATTGCAGAAACAACACCAAAGAAATTAAAAGCAACAGCATTTGGCATTTTTGGTCTTATCACCGGTTTGCTTATGCTGGTTGCTAGTGTTTTGGCTGGATGGTTATGGGATCAATATGGCGCTGCATACAGTTTTTATGCTAGTGCGGTTTTTGCCTTTCTTGGTTTAAGTTCATTACTTGCCATGGCAGTTGTCCGTACTTCTAACCCATAATTTATAATGCTGGCCCCTGAATAATTGATCGCCCCAGCATATATAAAGCAATGCCATCAAATAATAAACTGATTCCGATAAAAATACCCAAATAAAACATTGAAGACTCTGGCCAGCCAATTAGAATTAATATTGCTAAAAGAGCTGAAAAAATACCGTTTAAGGTCATCCAAAACCAGCCGGGACGTGGATGACGTTCGTAACTTAAGGCAAAGCTGGCAAATGCATCTGTAAAAAAATATAGTGATAACAACAAGATAAATGCGGCAACACCGGAAGTTGGAAAAACCAGTAATAAAATACCGGTTACAATTAAAATAAGGGGTTTAAGCCAGTCAATAAAAGAACTAAAAGGATATTGGTAACTGTAATACGCAAATATTAATCCTCCGGCTAACATGATAAAACCAAAAAACATCTCCACCACAAAAGAGAATATTTGTGGAATCAGTAACCCTAAGATACCCAGGATAATAAATAATATTCCTAGCGTTTTAATCGTGGAAGTCAGGTTTTCAATCGGGTCAAGCTCAGATTTTGGTGTATTCATTTGTTTGCCCTCTTTATTAAATTTTTGTAATAACGCCGGTTTTTCTTTATCAAAAATGAAATCTGGTACTTAATATAAAGTGCCAATCATTTTTATTGTTAATCTCTTTGGCAATACCACCTTCTATTACCCAGGATTGGTGTACCCATTGTAAACCAGTTGTTAATTGATGAGTTAAACTATTCTCTTCTTTCCAACGTCCATTATATTCAATAACTGCATATAGTTCTGATGACATTCCCCAGTCCGGATATTCTGTTGGGAAAAGCCGATATTGCCAGGATACATCAAAACGGCTACTATCTGGGCGGCTATTAATCCCTGTTTGGTATAAGCCATCAATATCTATTTCATATCGATTACTGAAATGGGTAAAAACAAAACCGGTTTGAATGGCCATTTCGCGTTCGCTAGCTGTTGGTATAATAATTCCTCCGAGTAGTCCTAAACGATTTGTACCTGTCCGATAATCGTTTTGCCAAATGATATGCCGGTACAACATAGAAACATCACCAACACGTTGAGCACTTGCTCCGGAAAAACGAAAACTTTCGCTGAGGAATAAAGTTTGATTCTTGCTAATGCCATAGGCGATATTGGTGGTTAGCTGATCATAATCTGCTTCTAGTGCATGTTCAAAAAATAGTCGTATTACTGTTCCCTGTTTATCCAGGGGTAATGCAACAAATGATCGCAAACCCATAGCGTGACAACTATTGAAAAAATTTATTCCAATGCCAAAAAGTACTAGCAGGGAATTAGTTTTTTTCATTCGATAAAATTGAAATTTTTGTTGGAGTAAATCCAGCATCGATAACAGTTTGTTTGAGGGTTGCTAAGTCCGGTTGATTTTCTTCTGTGACAAGGCGAACTTTTTTTAATTTCAAACTGACTTGTACCTTGGATACGGCTTGCATTTGCCTAAACTTTCGTTGCAAACCATCAATACAAAAAGCACATGTCATTCCATGAACATCAATTTCAACTGTTCTTGACCAAACTGATTGAAGTTGTAAAACAAGGAATAACAGAATTAACAGGCGGAATATTTTCATTA